>CAYVQH010000001.1:0-76135 GCA_964454105.1 uncultured Halobacteriales archaeon
CGACTACGCTGACGAAGTACGCGGGGTCAGCAACCGCGTGAGCAACTACACCATCTCGGCCATCGGGGGGCCCTTCCTACACCTCGTCGAGCTGGAGTGAACTACCCCGCCCTGCTCGGCCTGACGGCCTCGCTGAAGACGGGGCTTCCTGTTTCTACAACGCGCTTTGCAGGAATCGAATCGGTTCCCACAGGGAGCACAGTCTCCGCAGGCATTGAATCGGGGTGAACCACCCCTACTTGATTGAGTCCATGTGACAGGATGTTGTACGCCGCGTTCAGGTCCCGGTCCGCCTCGAACCCGCATGAGGGACACGAGTATTCGCGGACCCACAACGGTTTGTCGGTCGAAACGCCGCAGTTGGAACACTCTTTGGTCGTCCCTCGCGGATCGACGGCGACGAAGTGCGTTCCTTCCCGGTCGCACTTGTACTCCAACATCCGGAGGAACGTACCCCATACCGCTCCGGCGCGGTTGCGGCTGTTCGACGGAAGCTCTATCAGACCCTTCGCGTCGAGGTCTTCGACCGCGACGAGGTCGTATTCCCGAGCGTAGTAGTTCGAGAGCTTGTGAAGGAAGTCCCGACGCTTTCGTTTCAGGTCGGCGTGACGACGGGCCACAACGCGCTGTTGCTTGCGGTAGTTCGCCGAGCCGTGGTCCGAGAGAGCTTCCGTTGCTCGCGCTCTAACCGCTCGCGTTCGTCCGAGAGGTCGGGACCTTCGACGGCGGTTCCGTCGCTGTCGTGAGCGTATTTCAGGACACCTACGTCGATCCCGACACACTTCTCGGGGTTCTCGGGCTTCGGCGGCGCGTCCTTCTCGGTTTCGAGTCCAAAGACGGCGAACCACTCGCCGGTCGGTTCCTGCTTCACGACGACCTCTTTGATCGTTGCGTCGTCAGGTATCTCGCGGTGGTAGACCATCGGAACATCGCCGATCTTGGAAAGAGAGAGTACAGGCCGACCGCTCGTGTTGTTGAGCTTGAAGCCGGTTTGACTGTACTTGATCGAGCGATATTCCTGCGGGGCTTTCCACTTGAGTTCGCCGAGCGGTAGCCGTTGTCTTTCCGTCCCTTCAACGCCGAGAGGTTGTCGTACAACCGTTGCACGACTTTCTGAAGGACTTTCGAGTGGACTTTTTTCAGTTCGTCCCACTCGCGTTTGAGGTCGGGAAGGATCGACTGTTCGGAGTAGGCGGAGGTTCCGTCTACTCGGTTGAGTCGGTGCAGGAAGTGATTGTAGACCTGTCGGCAGGTATCGACGGTCCACGCTAACTGCTCGTGGAGTTCGTCGGATGGTTTGAGCCGATACCTGTAGTTGTAGCGCATGGTCTACTCGTCGTCGGATGAATCGGTGACGCGAACGACCTTGACGGTGGTACCTCGCCACCGTTTCGGAACAAGGACGTGAGCACCGTTGCCGGTGGGTTTGACCTCGGATTCATGGACTTCGTGTCCTTCGATCTCGTACTGATCCATTACCGATGTTTACACTACGTAGAAACATAAAGGCTACCGATGGCGTGGGCCTGCGGACCGGCAGTATCGCACGAAAGAGAGATGATGACGGCGCTGTATCCCCTCCCTACTCGCTCCCTTCGGTCGCTCGTTGAGGAAGGGGCCTTAGCGCCTGCGTTTAGGTAATCCACGCCGGTCGGCGGGTTACGAGGGATTTTTACCACTCGAATTCACTCATCTGCGTAATGGTATCAAAGCGGTTTATAATTAAACGGCTCCTGTTGCTCGTCCCCGTCTTGTTCGGTGTGGCGACGCTCGTCTTCGCTATCCTTCACCTCTCACCGGGCGATCCCGCGATAGCGATCGCGGGCGACCGGGCGAGTCAGGCGTACGTCGAGCAGGTCCGGGCGGAACTCGGCTTGAACGAGCCGATCTGGCAGCAGTACATCACGTACCTCGGTGACGTCGCGACGTTCGACTTCGGCGACTCCTATCAAGTGAACCGAGGAACGCCGGTCAGCCAGATCCTCTCCGATCGCCTCCCGATCACCATCGAACTCGCCGTTCTCGGTCAGATAGCCGGACTGACATTCGGTATCCCACTGGGTATCTTGAGCGCAGTCAAGCAGGATACGCTAACCGATCACCTTACACGGATCGGTGCACTCGGTGGCATCAGCATCCCGATCTACTGGAGCGGCCCGCTGCTGATCCTCCTGTTCGCCCAGTTTCTCGGGATTCTCCCGACGAGTGGCCGCATCGGGTCGGCACACTTCATCGACTCGGTCACCGGGTTCATCCTCGTGGATACGCTCCTCGAAGGGGATCTAGAGGCGTTCCAGTCGGCCGTTCTCCATCTCCTGTTGCCGGTCGTGGTACTTGGCATCTACTCGATGGCGCTCATCTCGCGGATGATGCGCTCGTCGATGCTCGAGGTCATTCGCCAGGACTACATGCGAACCGCCCGCTCGAAAGGGCAGGGCGCGAAGATCACGATCCTGAAACACGGCCTACGAAACGCCTTCATCCCCGTCATCACGGTCGTCGGGATCCAGTTCGGATCGCTGCTCGGTGGTGCTGTCCTCACCGAGACCGTCTTCGAGATCAACGGCATCGGCACGCTGTTGGTGGACGCGATCAATCGGAGCGACTACCCAGTCGTGCAGGCTACCGTTCTCGTGTTCGCCGTCCTGTATACGCTCGTGAATCTCCTCGTTGACGTCACGTACTCCATCCTCGACCCACGGATCGAACAATGAGCACTGAAATCCAATCCTCGAACGTGGAACGCGGCATCGTCGACCGGCTGCGGGCGAGTCCGTTCCTCACGAAGCTGCTGTCGAATCGCCTCGCCATCGTCGGCCTCCTCATCATTGCCGGCGTACTCGCCGTCGCGGTCTACGCCCGATTCGCCTACGACATTCAGGCGCTGACTGCGACCCGGTACAACACGAACCCGACCGAAGCCGCACCCAGCGCCCAGTACTGGTTCGGGACGGACGGCCAGGCGCGGGACATCTTCCCGCGCGTGCTGTACGGCGCGTGGTACGCGATGAAGTTCGGGACGGTCACCGTCGCAGCGTCGACCGTCCTCGGGGTCGGGCTCGGTATCGTTGCGGCCTACTACGGCGACCTCACGGACAACGTGATCATGCGGACGATGGACGTTCTGCTGTCGTTTCCGTCGTTGTTGCTGGCGCTCGCGCTCGTGACCGTCTTTCCGGATTCGTTGGGGCTCTGGCGCGCGGTCGCGGCACTCACGCTCGTCTACACGCCGCGGTTCGCCCGCGTTGTTCGCGGAACCGCCCTGAAGGTCCTCGAGGACGAATACATCGACGCCACGTACGCACTCGGCGCGACCGACCCGCGACTACTGGTGCGTCACGTCCTTCCGAACTGTCTCGCACCCATTACCGTCCAGTCGACGCTGAACTTCGGACTGGCCATCATCGACATCGCGGCGCTGTCGTTTCTCGGATTCGGTGCGAGTCCGGGATCGCCGTCGTGGGGAATGATGCTCTCGAACGGCGTCAACTACGGGCTCTTCTCGGGATCGTGGTGGTGGTCCTTTTTCCCCGGCCTAGTGCTCGCATTGCTAGTGCTCGGGTTCAACCTCCTCGGCGACGGCATGCGTGACGCACTCGATCCCCGGATGCGCGAGACCGTGGATTGAGACGATGGCTGATGGCTCTCGAAGCCTCGCCGTCCTCGCGCGTGCTGCCGCGTTTGGTGCGGCCGGCGGGGGCGGACTCGTCGTTGCGCTCACCATCACTGGCCAGTCGCGAAGCGAGGCAAGCGCCGTTGCGTTCTCGCTTGCCGCACTCGTCTTTGGCTTCGGCCTGACAGTATGGGCCGGTACGCTTCTGCTTAACGAGTCGCTCGCGGGTATGCATGCTTCGCTCGATCGCGACTGGAGCGCCGCCGATACGCGTCAGGCGATGGCGGTGCTTACGGCACTCGGCGGGGCCGGGATGATCGGGGCGTCGGTTACCACGATTCTTCTCGGTGGTTGATGACGTCCAGTAGCGTGCTGCTTGATGCACTCATCGATCTTCCCGAGTTGTGCAGGGTCATGATCTCGAAAGTCGGCCGACCGGGCTGTCACACCTGCACTGAGCCTCGAAACCGATCGAACGGACTCCAACTCCACTCCACGAACACCTGCGCGTATAGTACCCTCTCTGAGGAGCAACCATGGGATCGCGGACGCTTGCTGCGCCGACTATCACGTTGAGAACGCCCTCGTGGGCCCACGAGAACGCCGCGAATGTCCGGCTACTCAAACAATAGCGGTTGTGCGAACGCGATGATAACGGAGTATAAATCACGACAGGTATTGATGGATCTAAATCTCTATGTGAACCGTCCTGAAATCGGGACTGGTGCCGAAACGACAACAACAATTGCCTCGATCCCTCGTAACGACGAACTGATCGCCGCGCTGAAATGGGATCCTCTCAACCAGTTGGTTGCTCCCAACCCGCACGGCTGGTGACCGTACTTCCATATCGTTGATTCTCCCGCTATCGGGTACGGTAATTCTCACGGGCATGTGTTGGTTCGTATAGAACCTACACCACGTTCGACTGGTTGACTCAGTACTGGATATAGTACATCGCGCTCCTTCAAGGTCCGTAGAAAGACCGTTTGGTCGATACATTTGAGTGACTATGTATTCCGCCGATTGTGCTGCGGATTTGTGGGCGAGGAGTGGAACACTACCGATGACACCGCTCATCATTGCTCCGCTCTTCAGCACCCTTCGACGCGAGATCCGTTTTACAGATTCCATAAGTGGACGATCTATTGACGCAAAATGATCATTTAATTGTTATTCACTATTGAATGTCATATCGTGATGTTGATTGTCTTTCGACGATCATACTCTCGAAGCCTTTCGGCCACTTATTTGAAACATCGCAGCGGAGTTGCTCTCACTTCATCCCGCCGCTTCCCCGTCTCGTCATTCCTGCCTGAGTCGTCCGTCACCTCTTCGCTACGGTCACCGGCATTTCCCTCAGGCGTCGATCCGACGGCCACTTCGGCGTCGCCCTCGCTGGGAGCCGCCCTTGCAGCATCCGCATAGTATCCATCGGTGAGATCCACGAAGCTTTCGTGTGATGCTGCTGGTACGAAGGTCCCATAGACACCGTCACTGTTCGTTTCGCCCGTGAGGAATCCAACAGGACCGGATCCACTCCCGAGCTGGAGAGGGCTGGAACATGCCAAGAGAGTCCGTCCGGTTGCCTACCAACGGCCATTCGGAAGGATTGGCTGAATAGCCCTACTCTTAGCACGGGAGTTCGTCATCTCTCGCTCGTGCGGTCCAAGTGTCGAGTGCATGGTTGTTCCAGTACCGAATGAGCCCATGTCGTCCATCGCAATCGATGACTTCGACGTCGGCGAGGACCGGAAGGTGCCAGTGATACAGGTCGGCAGCGACGTCCTGATAGTGCTCACGGGTAAGGGCCGTCTGC
Organism: uncultured Halobacteriales archaeon; assembly: GCA_964454105.1. Classification (GTDB taxonomy): domain Archaea; phylum Halobacteriota; class Halobacteria; order Halobacteriales; family Halalkalicoccaceae; genus Halalkalicoccus. Next base: position 5,433 of record CAYVQH010000001.1, read on the forward strand.
GCTTGTGCTGCCTCGAGCGTCGCCACCTCCTCGATGAGCGTCTCGAAGTCGACGAGATCGTCCGTGGATTCGAGCAGCACATAGAGGACGAATCGTCGCCGCTGATCCGCCAGTAGCTCCAGTACCGTATCGAGCGACAGGGAGGGCCCTGCCCCGGGATCGCCTGCGGGACCGGCCTCGTTCATAGGTGCAGTGTCATTGATGAACAAAACAATATATGGATGATATAACTCTGTTGTGTTGAACTGGCGAACATCCGATCATCTCCGCCATGAAACAAAGAACCGTCTTTGAGAAGGGCATGACGCGAAGGGGATCAGTCATCGCAACCAACGTTCCGGGCCCCTCGCTGTACTCGCGGAACCGCGGGCGATCTGGGCGCGTTTCGATGCTCGCGTGTCGTCGCCGCGATGAACGGATGTCCACCCCTTCGACTCGGAAACGGGTCGCCGTCTCAGACCCTCATGGGAGAAGTGGGCTGTCGTCCGGACGGAATGGACGACACGGGAGCAGTCACTGCGCGTCCAGAATCTCGATGATTCCCCGTGTGCCGTCGACCCGAACCCGCTGTCCGGTTTCGATGCGGCGCGTCGCTTCGGGAACCGACACGACGGCCGGCAGCCCATATTCGCGTGCGACGATCGCTCCATGACTCATGCGCGTCCCGACCTCCACGACCATGCCCGCCGCGTTCAGAAACAGCGGCGTCCAGCCGGGATCGGACGAGGGCGCGATGAGGATCTCCCCCCTCTCGATCGTCTCCTTCGAGGGATCGCGAACGACGCGCGCGACGCCCTCGACGACGCCGCCCGAGACGCCGGTCCCCACGAGCGCTCCCTCCGGGACGTCGTCTCGATCGACCCGGAAGCTCGGCACTTCGCCCTCGCTCGTGAGCACCGCCGGGGCGTCCATCGCGGCGTGACGCTCGAATTCGGTGCGCCCGGCGTCGATATCGACCTCGATCGCGTCCCCATCCAGCGCGGCGAGGAGTTCGTCCTTCCGGAGGAACCAGACGTCGTCGGTATCGGACAACTGCCCGTCGGCGACGAGCGTCGCGCCCGCCTCGCGAAGGACGTCGCGCCACGCGGCGAAGGCGTGTGCGAGACCGTGTTTCGGGTACTCCCGGGTCTGGATGTAGCCGCGATATGTCCGGATCACCCGTCGGACGAGTCGTCTCCGGATCGGACCCAAGAGCCCGTGATCGGCCCGCCGTTCGAGTCGCTCGGCCGCCGCGTGTGCCTCTCGCTCCAGTCGGTCGAGACGTGCGCGGTGTTCGCCCGCTTCGCCGTGTTCGAGGTTCGCGCGAACCGCCGCGAGCAGTCCCGACGGGTCCTCGTGCCAGCGGGGCCGACTGGCGTCAATCTCGCCGGTCGCGCGGTGGCCGAACTCGTCGAGGTATGCGTCGAACGCGGATCGGAAGACGTCCCCACCCTCGACCGATTCGACCTCCTCGAGCGTTTTCCCCTCCCGGAGGGCCACAGTGACGGCCGGGTGTTCGCGGGCGACGTCCGCGAGGTCACCCAACCCGAGGTTGATTCGCGTCACCAGTTCGTGGGGAAATCCCCGTCCGACGGCGTTGACGTCCTCCGACGCGTCCGGAAAGTGCCGTTCGAGCCAGCCTGACGCGAAAAGGGACGCGTACAGCGGACCGATCGGCGGGAAATCGATGGCCCCGGCCGAGAGATCGAACGCGGCGCGAGCACGCTCCGCGGGCGTGTCGGGCGCACGAATCTCGGCGGCAACGCCTCGTCCCCAGTCGATCCACATCGCCTCCTCGCGCTCGGGAGGGGCCGGTTCCCCGATGAACGCCCCGACGAACCCGTCGACCATCATCGACGGGAGAGGAAAGCCCGCTCGTGCGCTCGTCAGGAGTGCACGGCCGATCCGGGACGACGTCGTGAGCGCGTCGCCGACCGTTCGGTCCTGCTGGAACTCCTCGCCGCGGCGGCTCAGCAGGTCCTCGAAGGCGGCCCCGACCGCCTCGCTCATCGTCGCCAGTCGGTCCGGAAGGCGACGTCTGAGAGGGCCGATTCGTAGCATCGGCGTCAGGTCGATGTAGACGCGCCCGCCGGCTTCGGCGGCCCACTGCGTTTCGGGGTTCGCTCCCCACTCCGCCATGGAGGTTCGAATGTACGCCAACCAGATGTCTCGCACGAGCGGCGGCATCGCCTCGCCGAACGCCTGGGCATGGCCCATGCTGTAATAGACGTGCAGGCGGTCGTCCGACGGCGGGGGTGACGGCACGGGAAACAGCGACGTGATCGGCCGGGCCTGAACGATGAAGAACTCGCCGTCGGCCAGACACCACTCGACGTCCTGCGGACACCCGAACAGCTCCTCGATCCGCGTCCCGATCCCCACGAGCGTCCGGACCTGCTCGTCCGAAAGCACGCGCCTCGTGCGATCGGCCGGCGGGAGTTCGATCGTCTCGGTGCCGCCACCCGGCAGCGATCGGACCGCGATCCGCTGGTCCCCGACCTCGTAGTCGAGCACCGCCCCGGATCGCTCATCGACCTGAACCGTATCGGCGCTCGCGGCGCCCGAGACCAGCGCCTCGCCGAGTCCGAGGCCGGCCTCGACTGACGCGACGTGGCGGTTGCCCGTCGTCGGATCGGCCGTGAAGCAAATGCCCGAGACGTCGGGAGCGACCATCCGCTGGACAACGACCGCGAGCGCGACGTTCTCGTGGGAAACGTCGTTCCTGGTCCGGTAAGCGATCGCGCGGTCGGTGAAGAGGCTCGCCATGCAGGCGCGAATCCGATCGAGAACCTCGTCGGCACCCCGAACGTTGAGGAACGTCTCCTGTTGGCCCGCGAACGACGCCTCGGGGAGGTCTTCGGCCGTCGCGCTCGATCGAACGGCGTAGCCCTGCTCGGGATCACTCGCCGTCGTATCGAGGACGGTCCCGATGGCGTCCTGCACCGCCTGGGGAAACTCGCGTTCCTCGATTCGAGCGCGGAGGTCGGCCCCTACGTCCGCGATCGCCGCCGTATCGGATGGATCGATCGTCGATAACGCGCGGATCTGATCCCGGATGGCCGGATCGTCGAGCAGTGCATCGTACGCGGCGGTCGTCACGCAGAACCCGTCAGGAACCGGAACGCCGGCAGTGGCGAGACGCGCCAGATTTGCACCCTTGCCGCCGACGAGTACGCGAGACGTCGCGCGCTCGTCGTCGAACGCTACGACGTACGTTTCCGTTGACTCGGTGTGTTCGAGGTCACTCATGGTACTTCACTCCGGGGGCTGCGTCGTCGATCGGGTCGACTCGCCTCCATTCGGTGTCTGTTGAACGTCATCATACCTATGTGTTACTTCGACGTCCCAAGAGCGAAGCAACGAAACTCGGCGATCACGTTGGTTTCGACTGCCCTCCATACGTGCTCGTTGTCGAGGGAGGAATACCTATATTTAGGATGATACTCCGTTTTCGTTTTCGGATGCATACGCTAGTGCTGGGGCCAGGGTTCGAACGAGTCGTGCGATGAGCGCATCGGTCGCTCGGATTTCGTCGCCGTCGTTGATTACATGCGATGTTCCTCCCGTTACAGCGACGTCCGCAGGCTCGTGTGATGTCGTAGTTCTCGTCCAGGAGACAGGGACACGCTAACAGCGGCTCTTCGCCCATCAAACCCAGTGTGCTGAAATTCACGTCGAGTGTGAGTCACTCGACTTCAAATGAGAATCAAACACCTCTCTAAAGCGCTCGATCCCGCGTGCTACGGGTCCTGAGTGACTTGCTCCGCTCTACTGCGTTCGGGTCTCCCCGGCGCCTTCCTCTGTTGGGACGACTCGTTCCAGCACTTACAATCAATAGTTACAATCGTACGTTACAAGTGTTGGTTACAAATGATTGTAGCAAATATTCCTGTCGCTGTGTCGAAACTCGTCTCCAGTTTCCTGTGTCAAGGATGGGTTGATCGATGGTGTCGGCTTGCCGGTGAAGACAGACACTGCACGGTATCCACACGGCCGCCTGCAAGCTCGTCCGCAACCGTCACGGTCAACTCGAACGATTACAATCCCATTTCATTACTTTTATTTTAATTTGTATAAATATACTTTATAATGTAAAGAGAGTTATTATCAAGCGATTCCTAGTCTACTGTTGGGAAGTGATTTTATGAAACGACGAAGCGTTGTCGGGGGGTTGTTCGTGTTGGGAACTGGTGTGCTGGGATGGGTGTACGGTACCGTCGATCGTGTGGAAGCATCAGAGGGCGTATCCGAGGATCCAGAACCGATCGATCCCGGAACGACAGTTGATGGCACGGTCGCCGTCGGCGAAGAAGCGTGGTACGCGATCGAACTCTCGGCCGAGGAGACGCTCAGTGTCGTGTTCGACTCGGAGTTCGGTGATTGGGCTGAACAACGGGCTGTGATCAGTGTATCCGACTCTGACGGCACCGTTCTGGATTCGGTGGAGATGAGCACCGACGAGCCGATCCGAACGGCCATCGGGACGACAGTGGCGGAACCGGGCACGTATGTCGTGCGGATCGCATCTCTGGATGGCGAGATCCCCTATTCGGTGACGATCGATGTCGCTGACGAGGATCCGAACGAACCGAACGGTAACCGCCAGAGAGCAGCCGATATCGCCGTCGGCGAGTCCAGTGATGGCGTGGTCATCGGCGGCGAGGAGGACTGGTTCGCCTTCGATGCCGTGGCCGGTGAGGGGATCGAACTGGAGCTCACTGCCCGCGACCTCGCGCTCAATCGTGACATCGCGATGGCGCTCTTCGATCCGAACGGAACCGAGATCGGCGCTCTTCCGACCGACAATCCGTACCGCGGCGCGTATCGAACCGATTATCAGCTCCTCGCGGCAGTCGGTAGCGTCCCGCCTTCGAGGGATTCATCGGTCGTCGGAGCCGATGTTGCCGAGGAGACCGGGAGATACTACGTTCGGGTGAGCGAGGTCGGACCCGACACCGTTCACGGAGAGGTACGCGGCTTCACCGCCTACACACTCACAGTCGAGACGACCGAACTCGACGAGTTCGATCCGAATGAACGCCGGGAGACCGCGACACGACTCGAATCAGGCGAGACGATCGATGCCGTCATCGCCGGGTACGACCGAGACTGGTATGCATTCGACGTCGAAGAAGACGACGAGATCACGGTCGTCTACGAGATCGTTCAGGAGATGGATCTGTTCGACCCGACGCTCGTACTGCACACACCGGGCGGCGAACCCATTTCGCTTGACCGCTCCGCCGATGGAGTAACGGTGGTGGCGACGACGACCGGAACATGGTACCTCCTCGTCACTCCCGACGACGACACCACTGCCAGAGACTTCGTTGCGAGGGAGACCTACCGGCTGACGATCGTCGTTGGCGACGAGGACCGCACTGATCGAGCGAGCGTGACCATCACCGATCAGACGTCCGATGGAACGTGGCTCATCGTCGACGACGTGACGGTTCCTGAGGGCGGGTTCGTGGCGATCCACGACGAGACGTTACTCACGGCGAACGACCCGTTCGGAAGCATTCGTGGCGTCTCGTCGTACCTCGAGGTGGGCAGTCACGAGCGAGTAGCGGTCTCCCTCGATGAGCCGATCGAGGAAACTCAGCGGCTGTGGGTGATGGCGCATGACGACACGAACGAAACCCGTGAGTTCGACTTCGAAACCACTGGCGGCGAAGAGGACGGACCGTACACGTTCGACGATCGACCGGTGATGGCTGATGCCTGTATCACCATCGTGTGATTCGCGTCCATCTGCGATCGTCCTCCGGCGCGACGTTTCGTGCTCGGACCGGACGGCCGTCTTCACCGTACCGACAACGGCACGTTCCGGTGCTTTGATGACTATCGGGCGGACAGGCCGACTGCCTCGGCGAGTAGTTCATCAGATCGGAGAACGTCAGCGTGGTCGGCGAGCTGGCTCATGACGATGACCTCGTCGACACCCGTTTGGGTCGTCATCTGGTTCAAGAGCTCACGTACCGTGGTCGGACTGCCGGAGATCTGGCGGGGCCACTCGCCCGGTTCGAGAGGGGTCGGCGTCGGATCGGGCACGCCCCCCAGTTCGTCGATCGCCTCATCGACCGATCGGATCGGGGGCTGATCAGTGATGCCCCGCTCCAAACGCTGTCGGGACGCTTCCGTGGTCGCGCGGAGCCGAGCGGCTTCCTCGTCGGTTTCGGCACACGTGACGTTGACGGCGATTGCGCCCTCCGGTTCCGTGGGACCGGCACCGAACGACGAGGGTTGGAATCGATCCCGGTATACCTCGAACGCCCGCACTGCTGGCTTGGGTCTGATGAACGCAGCAAAGCAGTATCGAAGTCCCAACTCGCCAGCGATCGCGGCACTTGACGGACTGGAGCCGAGCACCCAGACGTCGGGGACGCTGTCGCGCGAGCGAGCCAATCGTAGGTCGCTGAACGGATGCTCGTCTTCGAATCCGTCGTAGAGATGCGAGGCGACTTCCTCGATCTTCTCCGCGTGGTCGTTGCGGTGCTGTTGGTTGCTTCGATCCTCCCGTAGGGCGTGATCGGACACCGGATTGCCCGTCGCTCGACCGAGTCCGAGATCGATACGATCGGGAGCCAGCGCATCGAGAACGCTGAACGTCTCGGCCACCTTGTACGGGCTGTAATGGTTGAGAAGCACCGTCCCGGATCCGACCCGAATATCGGAGGTCTTGGCCGCAAGGTGTGCGATCAGTACTTCCGGGGTCGTACTGGCTAACCGATCAGTGAAATCGTGGTGTTCGGCGACCCAGAACCGTGAATAGCCGAGAGTCTCCGCCTGACGGGCTCGCTCAACCGTGTCTTCGAAGGCTTCGGTTGCCGTACCGTCCTCCGGAATCGGCGCGAGATCAACGATCGACAGATCGGTAGGCAAACCAGACATCACCGAAACGGAGGGCCTCTCGCCATCTGAATGTTCGGTTCATACCGACGCGCTGAGGTCCCGAAGATCGTGACGAACACTCCGTGAACGTATCAGCCGGACCCACCGATAGAGATACCGGTTTCACCCGCTCCGGAGTCGGAGACGGCACTTATCGTGCGGACCCGTGCGGGTCTCCTTCCCCAGTCGGTGCTATCGATAGAGGAAGGATTCCTGAAAGTTGACGAGGTGTCTATCGCGAGCAGTTGCCGGGACTGCATCGCTGTCGACTAACTGACAGTTTTCCTCCGGCAACGCCGCTAAGCAGTCCGCAAGCGCGTCGACGTTCTGGCGCGCGATTCGTCCGCTTTTGCTCGGATCATGCTCCGCGATGCGAACGTTCTCTTGGATACGTGCAGTATTGATCACGATCACCCCGGTCTCACTGTCTTGGAAGACCTGCGTGAATCGGTCAAGCACGGAGACGAGGTCCTGTAGTCGGCTCGTCGACCCGCTCGCGTCGAAACGACTCGCGCCCGGTGGAAAGAGCGACGGATACCCCTCGCTATCGGTCAAATTGCCAGCGAATCCGTTCCGATTCGTTTCGGTCAGCAGCGTCGTCACAGCCGCTTCAACGTCCGGTGACGGCGACTGTGGGATCCGTAACATGAGGTATTCACCGGTGAGATCCTCCGTCGAGATTGGTGATTCGTAGGGCTGTGATCGTTGCTGATGACGACGGGGGAGACGCTGTAAAACGGCCGTAAAGATCGATCTGATGGCAACCATTACTTAGAGGGAGAGTACACCGAGTCCGCGATTAAACGTTTCTACATATATATACTAACCATAATTGAACGGATGAAATATCTATTCGTGAACCGTCATCACTGACGAACGTTCTAGGACGGAAGAGTCACATCAACTGTTGATGCACGCTTCCGGGACACTGGAAGAGAGTGGGGGGCACAGCGAAGGCACGATCGGGGCAGGATACCGATTCGGGAACCGGTCGAAAGGTACTGGCGAGAACCGAGGACGGCCACAAAGCGTACGGAATCGTACATCATCCGCCCCGCAGAAACCCGTTCTAGTGGGAATGGCCGGTCATCTCGGCGAAGGACGCACCGAACCGTTCCTCGAATAGTGCCATTGTCTCTTCCTCGATCGTTCGGACCTCCTCGTCCGGTTCGCCCTGAGAGTGATGGGTCAGTCCGTGGACCTGCTGTGCACAGGACAACAGCGCGAGATCGCCAAGCGTCTCAGCGGGTGATTCCTCACCCTCTGCCAGCATCGACAGGAGCGGCGCCGGAACCGATACCTCGTCCGTCGATCCATCATCGCCATCGATGTCGAACGTGATCGTGTCGGCCATGGTACCTCCTTGAGGAGGAGGATGAAAACATCCATTGATAGTGGTCAGCCTTTCAGCCGACTCGACCACCACCGCACCTGCTCTTCGATTCGAAGGGAACCGTGTTCGAGAGCAGAAGAGACGTATCCGTTCAACAGAAGTACCGGAAGAAGAGATTCAGACGCGCTTTGGAGTAGCTAGTAGCTAGTAGGGGGATTCAAGCGCCTGACTCAGTGGAGACATACGAGTCACGCCATCCCTCGTTAGCTCGGCGCTTCTGGTTCAGCCAACGCCGTGCATCTCTTCCGAAGAGTTCGATCCGATCGTTGTAGCTTCCGATGGCGTTTGATCGATTATAGGGAGATCTCGGGGCACGGAAGAAGCTGATGAGTGTCCACATCACGCAGGTAGCGAGGGCACCCATGGCGGAGAACGTCATTCCGAGGGTCGAGAACGTAAATGCGTAGACGCCACCGATAACCATCGATGGAAAGCTCGTCGCAAACGGAACTCTCGCGGAGGCATCTCGAAGCGTCGGCGCGAGAAAGACGATCGATAGACTACTACCGATCATGAAAATGAAGTCCTGCCAGATCATGGTCGTACTTCCGTTAGGGGGGAGGGATATCGGTCGAATCTCATCAATACTTACTCAGTACGTAGTAAATAAATACTTTCCGAATGAGAACATCATGGATTTATATGCGCGAGAGGGGACGACGCGGCATCGTCTCACGTGTGGCATGGATTTCCGAGGGTATTAATTTCTTCAATTGGACAGGTATCGCTTCACGATTTCGGGGGCGGACACGCTCGTAGCTACAGCCGATGGTAGAGTCCTGAATTCGGATCGAGTATGTCGGGAGCGGTCACGCGAATCGTTCGCGAATCGATCCGTGTCACGCCCGTCGCTATGGGGAGCGCGCGTCCGAGGGGCGGCATATACTTCCGCACCCACCCCGCGACCCGATCGATCTTCGAGATGTTTGAGGGGTCGAAATATCGGATATCCAGCCGATAGGGGGGCTCTAATGCGGTATAGGGCGGGATCTCCTCCAACCGTTCGATCGCAGCAGCAGCGCCGTCGCGGATCTCGGTGTAGACCTCGTCTCGGTCGCGATGGTGGGCCGATTCACGACCTTTGCCGTATTTCGTAACGACCGTTTCGATCTCAGGGACGAACTGGCGGGCTTCGAGGATCGCTTTGTCGTCACCGGCGATGAACACCGTCGGAACACCTTGTCGGCCCGCGATCAGCGCCCGGCAGGCGAACTCCCCGACGAACACTCCATTGAGTCGGTAGTACTCGACCGACAGAGAGGAGTAGGTATGACACAGTGGAGCGTTCGGCGTTCCGGCCATCGCGTGCTGACCGACGAACAACACGGCATCGCAGTCTCGAAGGTGAAAGTACGGGCGACCGCGGTCGAGATACCGTCCACCAGCGAGATCTGATGCCTGGATGCCACCGCTACCGTGACCGTCCCAAACGTCGACCGTCGCGTCCGGTGTGACGGTTCGAATACCCTCGATGCACGCGTTGACTTCACGAGCGAGCTGGTCCATCGCGGATCGTTTCCGGTCAACTCGTCCCGTCCGGGTTTGCCGAAAGGAATCGACCCCCACCGGTCCCTCTAGATCCGTGATTATCAGAATATGCATACCGATGAGGACCTCGATTTCACGGCACATGAACGTTGCTACGGCGGACGAGCGGATGCCACCCACGGGATCACCGAGGTGTCGGAGACGGGACGGGCAAATCAGGACGATCGAGAGAGGTTTATTTCTGAATCAATTACCAGCCCGCATGGATTCCCCGTTCGATGTCCTCCTGATCGATTCAGACGCGGACGAAGAGGAGGTAGATCGGGCATATCGACGGCGAGTAAAGGAAACCCATCCGGATCAGGGGGGATCCGCCAGCGAGTTTCAATCCGTGAGAGCGGCGTACGAGGCGATCAAAGCAGGACACCTGCCCGCCAGGAGGGAGGAGAAGGAGGAGGACACGGACGAATCCCAGCAGGAGAACTCTCGAGTCGAGTATCTCAACTATGCGGTTCTCGATGATCAGGGCTGGAATCTCGATGATGAAGACCTCTTCGAGAAGGCGTCTGCCGAGGAACTCGACACCACGGATCACGGCCGGATCGTGGTCCAACCCAACGAATCGCTCCTCGAAGCGGCCGAAAACCGTGGATTCGCCTGGCCATACGCCTGTCGCGGGGGAGCATGCGCTAACTGTGCGGTCGCCGTAACGGAAGGCGAGGTGACGATGCCGATCAATCACATCCTCCCGGCGAGGATGATCGACCGTGGAATCAGGTTGTCCTGTAATGCTACCCCGGTCACCGATGAACTGAAGATCGTCTACAACATCAAGCATCTACCCGGTCTCGATGAACTCCGGCTACCGCCTCGTCCGTTCGAACAGGCCCATCTCAACGATTGAACTCGAACAACGGCTGCGATCGATACCGGCCGTCCTACCGATCACCATGAGATCCTCATCCAGACATCGAGAGGACACACCAATTTCCATGGCTAGTAAACGAACTTCGCGATCGGAACGCTGAACTGGTTATGGATAACGTCTACACCCTAGCCAGGATAGCAAACCCTTGTTGATAATGGTCATCGTGGCCGAGAACCGGTGAGCAACCGTCTTCGGGTTCATTGCCGACACCGATCGACATCGGTAGCATCGGGGATCCACCCGGCGTAGTCGACCGTGAGGAACTTTCGTCCCCACACCCACATCTCGTGGGTCGCGACGATCGTCGCCCGACCGCCGGTGATGTCACGCGACGCACCGGGCATGTCAGCCGTCCAGACGCGGAAGGTCTGATCGAGCGGAAGCGAAACCGCCCCGACGGGCGTCCTGAGGTACAACCCCTCGTCGCCCGTCCCGGTTCGGGTCGTCAGTTCGAGCCCGGAGCGGGAACCGGATCCGAGCGTGTCGAGATGAAGGACCGTGCTCAGGTTGGTCCACGGGAGCGGGACTGCGACGTTCTCGTAGGTGATGCCGTCCCGCCGGTAGAAGGCGTAGATAGCGACGAAGACGGCGTCGCCGGTCGTCGGATCGGTCCGGATCCATGCACGCGACCCGCTCAAAGGGCCGGCATGATCGTCGAGTTCGACGAACCGGCTGTTCAACGTTCGCAGCCTCTGCGGCGTCGGTTCGTACGGTCCGGGAAGGTTCAGTTGCTCGATTCGGCTCGTGAGCCGACTGGCGAGAGCGGCCCCGATGCGGAAACCGCGATGCCAGGTGACGTCGTAGGCGAGGGTATACATCCCCGTTCGTTCGTAGAAATCCCTCACTTCCGGATGGATGCGTTCGGGCTCGAACCCGGAGCGCGCGTACACGTCCAGGCTGTCCAACTGGCCGTGGCGAACGCCGGCAGTATCGACCTCGGTTCGATCGAGATAGTCCGCCCCGACACGCCAGCGTGCGGTAAGCGAACTCAGCGGGATCGAGGAGGATCCATCGGTCGCTCGACGGAGTAGGTTACGACCGGCAATCAGGACGAGAACGAAGACGAACAGCTCCGTGATGATCGATCGAAACGACCGATCACGCCGTTCCGACCACCGGCATCGGGACATCGATCTAGGGTTGGTGCACCGGCGCTTCAACGTGGCGATGGAGCGTTTCGTCGGAGCTGCCCGAATCAACCAGCATGGCGTGTGCCGCGGTACCACAGCTATTTACAGTACTCGATCACAGTACGGAACGTCATGGCAGACAAGACGATCGGCTTCATCGGTCTCGGAATCATGGGGCTCCCGATGGCGAAGAACCTCATCGACGCGGGCTATCCCGTCGTGGGCCACAACCGCTCGGACGATCCAGTGACGGAACTCGTCGACTACGGCGGTGACGACGGCGGCTCTCCCGCGGGCGTCGCGGAACGAAGCGACGTTGTCCTGTTGTGTCTGCCGGATTCGCCGGACGTCGAGAACGTCGTTCTCGGCGAGGGCGAGGAGCCAGAGCCAGTGATCGACGGACTGAGCGAGGGCATGATCGTCATCGATCACTCGACCATCTCGCCGACGGTGGCCGAGACCGTCGCCGAGCGACTGGCGGACGCGGGAGTGACCGCACTCGATGCGCCGATCTCGGGCGGGGAGGAGGGTGCCATCGAGGGAAGCCTCTCGATCATGGTCGGCGGCGACGAGGGGACGCTCGACGAACAGATGGACGTCCTCGAGGTGCTCGGCGGAACGATCACGCACTGTGGTCCGAGCGGCGCCGGACAGACGACGAAGGCGTGCAACCAGATCGTCGTCGCCGCCCAGATGATCGGGGTCAGCGAGGCGCTGGTGTTCGCACACAACGCGGGTGCCGACCTCGAATCCGTGGTCGAGGCTATCAGCGGCGGCGCGGCGGGCTGTTGGACGCTCGACAACCGCGCCCCGGACATGATCCACGGCGACTTCGATCCGGGGTTCTTCGCCGAGTACCAGTACAAGGACCTCCGCATCGCCACGGACGCCGGGGAGGCCTTCGGCTCACCCATGCCCCAGACGGCGCTCGCGAACGAGCTCTACAAGACGATGGTCCAGAACGGGATGGAACGGGACGACAACTCCGGCGTGATGCAGGTCCTCGAGATGATGGCGGGCGAGGAGGCACGCGCCGACCGATAGCGCGATCCGATCGGGTGCCCGCCTCGCGTTCCCGGACCTCCGATCGATCGGACGCGAATTTACAGCCCGAGGAAGTCCCGAGCCGTGCGGGCGTGGCGACGAGTGGCCGAGTTCGTCCGCGACGCTCGCGGACGGGCGAGAAACACGAGGCATATAGGGCAATGGCCTGATGGATGACGTAGACAGGTCGATGGCATGGATCGAACGATAATCGAAGCACTCGTCGGAAACGAACGACACAACGCGGTGTTAGCATGGGTGCTCACTGGCTTTCTCATCTTCGTCGCCGTCGCAAGCCTTCTCGTCGGTGACCTGCTCTGGGCCGGTTTCGCGGGGGTCGTCGGGGTCTTGGCGGTGTTTCCCGCAATCGTGTTCCGAAACGGACGAGCAGCACCTCCGTGGGAAGTGCTCGCGCTCGCTGCACTGCCGTTGGTCGGGCGGACGTTCGGTTCCGGTAACGTGAGCGAGTTCGCGACCTACCTCTCGGTAGCGGCGATCGCGCTGCTGGTCGCGGTCGAACTCCAGTTGTTCACGCCGGTCAGAATGACGCCCGGCTTCGCGATCGTGTTCGTCGTCATCGCGACGATGGCGACGGCGGGTGCGTGGGCCGTCGTTCGGTGGGTCGCCGACCTCTATCTCGCCACGGGATTTCTCGAAACCGAAGAGGCCCTCATGTGGGAATTCGTCGCCTCAACGGCCGCCGGAATCGCGGCCGGCATCGTGTTCGAGCTGTACTTCCGACGGCGCATCCGTGCAAACGGGCGAAAACTGGAACGGGACGGTGAGGTGATGTGAACGTCCGCGACCGATTTGGCATCTCCCCACGTGGCCAGCGTTACCTCGCGTGGTTCATGGAGGTCTCGCTCGTCGGAATGTTCTTCATCGGCCTCGACCGTGGTGAGCCGGGAATCATCGTCAACACGGGCGTGGCGCTCGTGGTGACGCAGCTCCCGCCCGTCCTCGAACATGAGTACGGCATCGCGATGGACGCGGGGTTGACACTCTGGATCACCGCCGCCGTGTTCCTCCACGCGTTCGGAACGGTGGGGCTGCCCGGAGACCCACTCAACCTGTACCAGTCCATCTGGTGGTGGGATCACCTGACTCACGGGCTGTCGGCATCAGTCGTCGCCGCCGTCGGCTACGCCACCGCACGAGCGGTCGAGATCCACAGCAGTGACATCCACCTACCCTCCCGATTCATGTTTGTCTTCATCCTCCTGTTCGTGCTCGCGTTCGGCGTCTTCTGGGAAGTCCTCGAGTTCGCTATCGCGCAGGTCGGTCCGTTGCTCGGGCTCGGCTCCGTTCTGACGCAGTACGGGCTCGAGGACACGATGCTCGATCTGGTGTTCGATACCGTCGGGGCCATCATCGTCGCCGTATGGGGGACCGCCCACCTGAACGATCTGGTCGGCTCGCTTACGGCCCGTCTCAACGGCGAATAAGCGGCCGGAGTCCAGCGAGTGAGCGGACACCACGAATCGCTTATATCTATCGGGTGCGTTCCGGTCGTATGTTCATCGGCCACGGACTGCTCGCGTTCGCCCTCGCCGCGGGCCTCGCCCATCGCGCCGAACGCTCGCGTGAGCGAGCGCTGTCGATCGGGCTGGTCGCCGGGGCGTTCGCGACCGTTCCGGACGTCGACATGCTCTATGCAGCGTCGGGGCTGATCGGCGGGTTCGATGGCGCCGCCGATGCCGTCGGCGAGTTCTGGAGTGCGAGTACGCTCGTTCACCGCGCCGTCACTCACTCGATCGTCGTCGGGGTCGTAAGTGCGGTCGGGTTCGCCCTCTGGAGTCGGGCCATCACTCGAAAAGAGGGGCAGCAATCCACTCAACGGTGGACGAAAGCGAGGATGACGGTCCGGTCACTTTCCGGGCTCGTCGTCCTCGTTTTTCTCATCGTCACCGCCGGACTCACCAGCGGTTGGCTGGGTCTCGTGGTAATGGCGGCGTTTGCCGTCACCGGACTCGCGGTCGCGACGGCTGCCGTTCGACTGGGCGACCTCGGCCCGCGGACGATCCTCGCGACGGCGCTTCTCGGACTCGTGAGCCACCCGTTCGGTGACCTCTTTACGGGTGAGCCGCCACAGTTCTTCTATCCGTTCGGTATACAGCCGGTTGCTGAACGGGTAGCGCTCACCCCGGATCCGACGCTCCATCTGCTCGGAGCGTTCGGCATCGAGCTGGCAACGATCTGGATGGCAGCGATCGTCTACTGCCACTTGACCGACCGTTCGGTCCGTCAGAACGTCCATTGGCGGGCTGCGTTCGGGATCGCGTACGCAGGAGCCGCACTGGCACTGCCTGCCCCGACGGTCGATTCCTCCTACCGGTTCGTCGTCAGTGTGCTCGCGGTGGGCATCGTCGGCCCCGCACCGCTCGTTCGGTGGATGAATCCTCGACACCGGAGAACCCTCGGTAGCGGCCAGCATACTGCAAGACACGACACGTATGCACGGATACCGATCGTCGACGAGGTTTTATCGCCCATGCTCACAGGATTGGCGGCGATTACGCTAGCTGGATCGTCTTTCGGAGTCGTATACGCCGTCATCTGAATCGAATAGACAGAATCGGAACCGTAGACGCACGGTCCGACGTTTCCAAGGCCGGCTCTCCTCCCACACGGATGTACGCGACGTCAACGGAGCACCGTGAATCCGTTTCGATGAACGAACAGATCACCTGTTCGTCACACGTCGGCCTTAAGACGAGATAGAACGTATTATAGTCTGCCACTGGTCGTGATGACCACGTCAGTGGCGACTCGCATTCCACCATAGGACCGGGCGACCAGCGGGGGGATCACTTCGCCGGTCGCCCAACGTCCTGTGGGAACCGATCCGTTCCGAGAAGGATCTCCCACACTTAGGAGCGAAATCGAGACGATCAGCCGGCACGAATCCGAGCGGGGGAAGGGGACAGAGGTAGCTCGGCGAAACGATACAGGTTAGTAGAGCCGTGATATGTGTTTTCTAATATATATCGCCGGATATCCTTCATATAAACGAGGAGCGTCCAGATCTGATCAAGACGGAGTCGGTCCTAGCGAACGGAATCGACTCATCGGTCGGGTTCGAGGGCGAAGGAAACTCATGATTCCATGAGCCCCCTCCCCATCCGATAGTGTCAGAGGCACCCTCCAGAAGTCGGGCGGACTTCCGGTGGGCTCTGTCTGTCGTGAGACAGACGAATTAATACAGCCACTCGATACGCATAGTAATGACCTTTATATACCATGATTTAGGAGTGACTACGAGTTAGTACCGGTACGATTCCCGTTGATGTCAACTTATCAATAACTGGTATTCATCAGTGTGTTCCGCACGAGCGTCGCAATTGCCCTCCGGAGACGCTCGCTCACCGCCTGATCGGATATCTGGAGCTGATCGGCCAGATCCGAGGTGCTCGAGTTCCGAGGAAGATCATAGTACCCTTCCCGAACGGCTAAGATCAGGGCTTCACGTTGGCGTTGTGTAACCCCAAACGATTCGTCCGACGTCTCCTCAGGCATGTTGTACACTTTGGCGACTTCTAGATCGATCCGTGCATCCGTGCAGTAATCCTGGAACTGGGAGAGCGACCGATGAGTGTGGAAACGTAGAGAGAACTCCCAAACCCCGTCGGTACAGCGTGCGGAGAGGATCTGTACGGTGCGCTCCCGCAAGGCTCGAAACAGATGATCGTACTCGACGAACCATTCGAGGGCATAAAGCGAGCGATCACTAAGGCTCTCGATCCTTTCGACGTCGATAACGGTGGGATGGGATTCGAGTCGATCAGTCATTGAGTCGTGACCGTCACCGGTGATCCAGACGAACGGCGTCGTCCCTCCCGGAATGGGAACTAACGACTCGAGTTCGATGGTACCGGAGGCATCCAAACGTGTGAACAACCGTCCGAACTCGAAGTCCGATGCAGACACCCGCAATTCGACGATAACCGCCATGGAATCAGGCACTCTCGAATATACTGCTGATAATCACAAATCTGTCAACCTGATAGACAATGTGACGAGAACACTATTACTTATGGTGTATTTAATGCTCAATTTCTAGCACGTATTATATTTGCGCAGGTTATTATAACTAGTCTATCTCTAGTTCATATTACTTTATAATTATAACACTAAATATATTTTTAACCAGTAATAATCGAGAGAGAGTAGGGTTGATTGACCAAGGCTTTTTAAGCAGAGGGTATCCCTCCGTAGAGAGGACGGCTGATTCATTTCGGCAGCGTTGTCTGCTCCTCTCGCTGATCAGGATGGGACTGTATCCGCTGCTCTATCGAAGAAGTCTCCTGACTCGAACGGGGGCATTCGCGCGACTGACTCGGACCGAAATGGAGTCGATGCAAACGTATAGTGGCGGAACGGTCCTACACGCCCGCCGAAAACGGATTCTGTTTCTGCAGATACGTCGTTAAAACAGGAAGGCTATGGGAACAGCGGTTTTCGCGTTGCCAAGGTGTGTCGTTCGTTGAGTTCCCCGTCAGCGAGGCCGTAGAGCAAAGCAGGTCGATCTCACTCGGCTGACGGGTCGTTACCGAACCAAAAGAGCAGGGCACCGATTCCGGCAACGATCCCGATCGGAAGGCTCGTCGTCGGCGAAATGACGTTGCCCTCGGCGACCACGTCGAGGTAGTACAGCCCACTCATGCTAACAAGCCCGGCCAGCGCGAACAATCCAAGCGGCCCGATCGTGTGTGTCGGTCGGTCGGCCGGTTGAGTGCGCGTCCCCATACAGGCAACCACGTGATCCTCCCGCATAAAACCCTATGTAATCAGGTAGTAAGTATTTACTCCATCAAACGCCGTATTCACCGGATACGCACGATGTATGGACACATTGGAAATCGTGATTACGTATGGCTATAGAATATATATAGATTCTTGGACCACCGTGTCGACGGTATCGGAACAGTAGCCGAGTGATCGAACCCCACCGATGGATGGCATGGTCTCCCGGTGAGAAGCACCGCCTACAGCGAAGGACAGCCACAGACATCGAACGTCGCCAGCTCGAATCCGCAATCGAGACGACGGAACCGCGGCTGCCAGAGGACTAGCTGATCATCCGTAGCAGTGGCGCATTCGAAGATAGTGCGGTCGAACACTCGCCCACGAATCGCCGAGAGTCGACACGGGAAGAACCCGAAACAGTCACGCTCAGTGCGAAAGGGCAAGGGCGGATTCGATGCTGTGAACGGCGAGTTCCTCGAGCTGATGTCGATCGAGGGTAGTCGAGGCGGTTGCGTCCTCCGCGTTGACGACGAACCGTCGTGAGGTTCCTCCCGTTTCCTCGAGTAAGGGATAGAACGCAGCAGCACAGTCGGCGTGTAACTGACAGCTAACGAGACCCGGCTCGTCGTCGAGCGTTCGTTCGATGCAAGCCTTCAGCGTACGCAGAGCACTTGAGTCACACTGAACGACCAGAGAGGTATCACTTCCCTCGATTCGGATCCGATACGTGGTGGTCGACTGATAGGCGACATCGATCTCTACCCCTCCCATGGAGATAGCGTCAGGAATGGTAGTGTCTTAGGTCTATCGACAGGAAACGGCGGAGCCGTTGATTATCGCCGACACGAGACGTGCGTCCGCCCAGTGCTACGTGGTGAAAGACATCGATCTTCTATGAGAGAGGTATCCAACCTCGTCACGCGTCTTTCCCGCTAATTGGAACGGAAAGGCGCACCATCCGCCAACGCCGAAAAAGGTCCTCGAAGAGCGCGAGGACGATCATCCAGTTCGTCTCGGTCCTCTAGAGGAGGTCACGCCGATCGAGCGGGACGGTCGCATCCTCGTAGAACGGGAAGCCTCTGCGTCACTCGATCTGGAACCGCAACAGGGCACCGAGCCCCTCGAACCCTTCCTCGAACTGCTCGCCGCGCCGAATGTCCGTTGGTATCAGGACGTAATCTGCCTCGATCTCGTTCGCTTGTTCGATCAGATCCTGAGTCTCCTCGACGGGGAGCGCTTCCGAGACCAACAACGTCTCGACGGCATCGAACTCCAGTGCTTTCTCGACTCCTTCGCGACCGTAAACGGCCGCCTCGTCGTCGGATTCGAGTGCGTCGAAGAGTTGGTCAAGCGTTTCACGGGCAGGACGATCCTCAGCCTCCGAGAGGTAGTCCTCGGCTCGATCGACTAGCTGCCGAAGCCCTTGCTCGGACGCGTACTCGACGGAGAAGGTTCCGGCGGTCCGATCGCGCAGGCGATGGTCGAGTCGATCGTCATTCGTGAACTCGTCGACGGTGATCTCGGTTCCGCCGATCAGGAGTTCGTCGACCGGGTCCTCGCCGAGGAAGGCGCGTTCAGCGGCATCGGCGACGTCATCGAAAAAGCCCTCCTTCCACTCGGCCTGTCGCTCCTCTAGGGCCTCGCCTTCGGCCTCCTCGGGCGCACTGTCCAGCGACGGGGTCTCCTCGGCCACCTCGTTCTCAAGGCTCTTGATCGGGACGATCTCCTCACCTTCGAGTCGACCAAGTATTGCACCGCCACGCTCGACGACGAGTAGCCCGTAGGTCGCGCCTCGATCGGCGGCGGTCGTGGTCTCAAGGGGCTCGACGTTGAACTCGTTCGAGTGATCGTAGACGAACTCGTCGACCGGGGCCGGGAGATCGTCGAAGACGTACTCGACGAGCTCGTCGTCGACGATGCCGGCATAGACGACCAGCCCGTTCTCGGGCGTTTCGTCGTAGTCCTGAAGGAGGCGCCGGAGCTCCTCAAGCGCGTTCTGGAGGTACTGGTTCGTCGGTCCCGAGTCGCCGTACTCGGATTCGGCGTGATCGTGTTCAATCCGGTTGTGGACCGCATCGAGCGACTCGTTGGGCGGGATCGCCAACGTGACGAGGCTCGTCTGGTCCGCTGACGCGTCTTCGACGGCGTCGATCCGGTCGCGGGAATGGGAGGTATCGAGGCTCATAGTGTGATCAGGCGTGACGGGCAAGAAGGGGTGTGATCCGGAGCCGATCCGATCGGTCAATAGGACGACCCGTAGAAGACCGTATCAATCCCTCTCGTGCCCGCCATCGCGTACGTGGAGTGCATCGCCGACGCTTCCTAAACGTTGGTGTTGCAAATGCTACCCCGATCGAGCCACCATCGGACCACGGGGGCTCCGGGACCGGTTTGGTCCATGGCGGCCCGGTCGAAACGATAAGCCAGACGTGCCGAATCGGGACGAGGACTATCGGTCGAGGACGTGAAGCCGGTACTCGCCTCGGATCGCGTCGCCGTCGTGGTACTTCACCGGCTCCTCGACCACCGCCGCTAGTCGATCGTTCAGCGCGGCAGCGGTCGCGATGCCCTCGGTCGGATACTCCTGCGTCGATCCGCCGGTGACGCCGTACAGACGGAATCCGTGGGCCGTGGAGTCGCGATCCCGAAACCGTCCGGCACAGGGTGCGGCGACCGTTTCTCCGTCGCCCACGAGTTCGCTCACCCAGCCGCCGACGGAGGCGTGCCAGCGTTCCGTGCCGTCAGGGCCAACGGCGACGATGACGTGCTCGCGAGGATGGCGTCCCATCGCTTCGCGACCCTCCTCGGGGTAGGTGTTTCCGGTGACGAAGGCGACGCCGTCGCCGGTCGCACGAACGTGGTTGGGATAGGCGTAGAGCGTCTCCTCGCCGATCTCGACGGGGCGGGCCAGATCGACCGACCAGCGCTCCCGTCCGGCGTCATCGAGGCGATATCCACGGTGATCGCCGTGGCTCGCGACGGCCACCCCCTCGGGGAGTACCGCGACGTCACCGATCCGTCGATCGCCCGCAGCGGCGATGTCCCATGTGAGCCGTTCGTCGCCCGTCGCCGTGTCGAGGACGACCAGCCCGTGGTCGTGTTCCCCCGGACAGCGGTTGTACGCCACGGCGAGTCGTCCTCCGCGAAGGTCGATCGTGATCGGCGAGGCGTCGGCGCGATACGTCCAGCGGACCGATCCGTCGGGTTCGAACGCGTAGACCGCGCTTCGAAACGCCCGTCGGGCACCCTCGCGTTCGTAGCGCCGGGCGGCGGCGTACACCCGCTCGCCGTCGGTCGCGACGTCCACGACGTACGGCAGGGAAAAGAGACCCTCCCGAGGGGCACCACCGAGGTCGTCCGCGCTCCGGTAGCGCCAGCGTGGCTCGCCGCTTGCGGCGTCGAGTACCGTGACGGTCCCGTTCTCGCCGCGTCCCCCGACGGCGATCGTTCCGCCGGGCCCGTCGGTGGTGATCGAGACCGCGTACTCGTCGTCGATCCCCGTCGTCCACTCCGCTCGAGATGTGTCGACCCCGGCGTCGGTCGGAACGGCACTCACCTGCCCGCCGACGGTTCCCACCAGGGCTCGCGTCCCGGCCAGCGCGACGGCCGAGCGTCGCCACAGGTGGCGGGTGCCGGCGGGCCGGACGTCGCCGAGCGGAACGCCCGCGGTCGGTTCCGGTCGTTCCTCGGTCCTACTCATCCGTCGGAAACGTCTCGTGAAGGACGTCGTGAGCCTCGCCCAGCCCCGTGAGGACGTCCTCGCCCTGACTGGTCAGCCGTCGTACTGCCCGCTCGGCATCACGAACGGCGACGAGACGGCCGCGCAGGTAGTCGTACTCCTCGCTTCCCTCGTCGGCGTTCGCGACCTCCTCCTCGAGATCGACCAGCGCACCGTCGAGGTGGCGTTCGATCTCCGAGAAACTCGTGGCCTCGGCCAGCCCCTCGATGGGGCCCTCCAGTTCACCCTCGAGTTCGGATTCGGCGTGGTCCCGAGCGCGTTCGTCCTCGGTGCCGAGCACGTTCATCAGGCCGAGTCGCAGTGCTTCGAGTTCGTGGCAGGTCATGTGTGGTAGTCGTGGTCGATGGTTGTCAGTGTCGTGGTCGGTTGGCGTGCGGTGCGATCACAGCGTTCGGTCGACGGCGTCAGAGACGATGCGGTCCCGGTCGAGATGTGATGAGACGATCCGTTCGGCGTCGTTCCCGTCGACGCCGCCGTACCAGACGCCGTCGGGGTAGACCGCGACCATCGGTCCATCGCCACACCGTCCGAGACAGGACGAACGGGTGATCCGGGCGTCACACTCCTCGGAGTCGCGGACAGCCTGGCGCAGGCGTTCGAGGACGGCGGGAGCGCCGTCGGCCGCACAGGTACGGTTCGTACAGACGGCGACGTGTTTCTCGGGCGCGTCATGGGCATGAGGATCGTCGTCGACGTTCTCACGGTCGGCGTGGGCCTCCCGGTGGGTGAGGGCGCGCAACATCGCTCGTGCGCCGCCCGTGTCGTCCTCGTAGCCGTCGAGTTCGACCTTGTACTTGCAGGTGTCACAGGACATCTCGACGCTGTCCGAGCGCGCCTCCTGCCAGCGGTCGGCCAGCACCGAAAGGAGGCGGCCGTCGGTCCCGAGCGGGTCGCCCGCCGCCGCCTCGACGTAGGGATACTCGTCGTCGAACTCCCGGGTGCGCTCGCGGATCCGCTCGGTGAGCACGCCGTCGCCGAGCATGTACGGAACGACGGCGATCGTATCCGGACGGGTCTTCGCGACGTCGTGGAGCGTCTCGTCCAGCAGTGGCTCGGTAACGCCGATGAACGACGCCTCGACCCGCGAGAACGCCCGACCCTCGTAGAGCAATCGGGCGAGTTTGTGGACGTCGGCATTGGCATCGGGGTCGCTCGATCCGCGTGCACAGAGCACGACCGCCACGTCATCGCTCGTGCGGTCGACGCCCGATCGATCCTCGACGTTCGTCACTCGGTCATCGAGCAGGTCGACGATCGCAGGGTGGATCCCGAGATGGGCACCGTTGTGCAGTTCGAGCGCGGGATGGTCCGACCGAGCGCGCTGGAGGGCGAGGGGAACGTCGTTCTTGACGTGGCCCGCGGCAAAGAGCGACAGCTGGACGACCGTGAGCGTCGAGACCGTCGGCGCGAGCCCCGCGATCGCCTCGCCGATGGCCGGCTCGGCAAGCTCGAGAAAGGCGGCGTCAACGGGAACCTCGAGTCGCTCCTCCAGTCCGGCGGCGAGTCGGCGCACCTGTTCGTTCGACTCCTCGCGGCGCGAGCCGTGGCCCACCAGGAGGACGGCCTCGTCGTCGAACGCGCCGCCGGTCGCGGTTCGACTCATCACCGCCCTCCGCTCCCCGCGCGCAGCGTCCCGACCTCGCGACCGGTCGCGCGCTCGACGCTGCGCAGGGTCTTCCGGCGCCGGCTCGGGGAGAACAGCCCCGACTCGCCGCTGCCCCCGTAGAGCCAGGCGGCGGCCTCGGCGGTGTCGTCGTCCGCGAGCCCGAACCAGTAGCCGCCGCTCGAACTCTCCTCGAGGGCGTCGTACTCGGCTGCGGGCTCGGCGGCGTCGAGCAGCGCCCGGATCCGCCGGTGGAGCCGCCGGTCAGCGTGGACGAACGAGACGCCGACCTCCTCCGATGATTCGCGGAAACAGACGACTCCGCAGGCCTCGAGAAGCCCCCGCAGGAGCTGTCGATCGTGTTCCGCGAAGGCGTCGAACCGGTAGCCGCCGGGCTGGTCGTCGAGCGGGAGGCCGAGTGCCGCGCTCGCTCGCTCCGCCAGATTGCCGAACACCTGGACGGTGTATTCGTCCTCACCACGGGCGATCGCGGTGTCGTGGGCGAACTCGCGTTCGACGATGCGGTGATCCACCTGTTCCGCTCCGGCGATCGCCGCGAGCCGCCGTGCCGCAGTCTCGTCGCGCGTCCGCACGGTCACACAGCCCTCCCCGACGTCGCCGTCGCCAGCGACCCGTCCCCAGAAGTACGCCGTCTCGGGATGTGCAGCGAGCATGTGTTTCGGACTCTCGATCTCGATGGCCATCTCAGGACACCTCCAGAGTCTCGACGGTGATCGCGTTCGGCGGACAGGCCGCCGCCGCCCGTCGAGCCTCGTCGATCCGGTCGTCGTCGAACTCCGCGACGATCTCCCCGTCCTCCTCGCGGATCCGGCCGGCGTCGCTGCCGTCGGGCGGGGCGGGATCGGCGGCGGGGTCAATCGTCGCCAACCCGTCGTCGGCCTCGACGAACCGCGGGTCCCGCGTCAGGCAGGCGAAGATCCCCTCGCAGGCGTTTCTGTCGATCGTCACGCGGTAGGCAGGCGTCTCGCCGTGAGTATCGTCGGTAGCCATTGATGGATCAGTACTCGTATTTGGTCTCGTAGCCACGGGGGGTCACCATCCGATCGTCCCAGACGTACGTCTCCTCGTTGCCCACCAGGATCGTCGTCGTCATGTCGATTATCGGTTCCTCGCCGAGTCCTTCGAGTTCGCCGAGCGTCGTCAGCAGCGTCTCCTCCTCGTCGCGCCCGGCGGCGTGGACGATCCCGACCGGCGTGTCCGGATCTCGATGTGAGAGGAGGATCTCACAGCACGTCTCGAAGTTCTCGCGACGCTTGCGACTCCAGGGGTTGTAGATCGCGATCGTAAAGCCCTCGCCCGCGACGGCGTGCAGCCGCGACTCGATCTCGTCCATCGGCGTGAGGTGGTCCGACAGCGAGATCGAGACCGTGTCGTTCACGAGGGGAGCGCCCAGTCGCGCACCACAGGACTGGGCCGCCGGGACTCCCGGAACGACCTCGAACTCGACCATCGAGGCGGTCGCGCCCTTCGACTCGAGGATCTCCAGTGCGAGCCCCGAGAGCGCGTAGACGTTCGGGTCCCCGCTGCCGATGATCGCGACGTCGTTGCCTGCAAGCGCCCGGTCGATCGCCTCCTCGGTCCGAGAGACCTCGCCACACATCGGCGTATCGTAGATCTCCTCGGCGTCCTCGACGATCCCGTCGGGCAGCAGTTCGACGTAGGTGGTGTAGCCCACGATGTGCTCGCTGTCGGCGAGCGCCCGCCTCGCGCGCGCTGTCATCCCCTCCGGCTCGCCGGGGCCCAAGCCCACGGCGACCAGCCGGCCGGGCTCGGCGTCGAAGTCCTCGACGGTCGAGCCGACCTCCTCCTCGTCGCTCGACGAGCTCCCACAGTCCGACGACGAGTCGCCCGGCGAGGCGCCACACGTCGACGGACTCCCGCCGGTGGATCCGCTCGCGTTCGCATCCGGCTCCGTCGAGGCGGTCCCCCCGCACTTCGAAGTCCCGTCGGCCTGCCGCTCGCTCGACGTACCGCAGTTCGATTCCGCTTTCGTACTCGCGTTCGATTCGGTCTCGGTGTCGGTTTCGGTGCTCATGATTGGATCGTGTCGGCTCTCAGAAGTCGTCGACGTCACGCCCGCCGCGCGGGGTGACGAGGAACCGCTCGTAGTCGTTCTCCCAGATCTCGGTCTCGTGACTGGCGATCAGCAGCGAGGTACCCATTCCCGAGACCTCGTCGTGGTGCTCGGTGGCCTCGCCCAGCGTCGTGATCGTCCGCCCCTCGCCGTTGCGCCCGGCGTCGCCCCGGCAGGCGTCGTTGAAGATCGCCACCGGGACGTCGTCGCTTCGCTCCTCGCGGACGATCCCGACCGCCCGCTCGTAGTTGCGCCAGCAGTTGTACAAGACGATCACGAACCCGCTGATCGCCGCCGCCCGCAGTTTCTCCTCGATCTCGTCCCAGCCGCGCCACTTATCGGAGAGCGATACCGTGCAGAAGTCGTTCGAGAGGGGCGCGCCGAGGTTCGCTGCGCCGCCCAGCGCCGCCGTGACGCCGGGAACGATCTCGATGGGAATCTCGGTCGCGTCCTCCTCGCGGGCCATCACGAACAGCAGGTCGCTCTTGCCGTAGACGTTCGGGTCGCCCCCCGAGACGTGCGCGACGTCCTCGCCGGCCCGCACGCGCTCGAAGGCCTCGCGGGCGAGCTCGATCTGGCGACCCATCGTCGAGCGGATCACTTCCTGGTCACGATCCGGCGACGCCGACGCGGCCACCCCTCCGCCGGCGACCGCGTCCGCCGGTGCCAGGGTACCGTCCTTCCGGAGGAACTCCTGGTAGAGGTTCGAGGCGATCACGCAGTCGGCGGTGGTGATGACGTCCTTCGCGCGCTGGGTCATGTCGCCCGGCAGCCCGGGACCGATCCCGACGACGTACAGCGTGCCGAGGTCGTCGGCTCGCTCCTCGCTCATCGTCCCACCGCCACCGTCACCGCGTCCTCGTGGCTCAGTTTCCCCACGAGCAGGTCGTGCTCGCTGCCGGCGGCGATGGCGCTGGCCTCCGAGATACCCGGCCAGCCGATCAGCTCCTTCGAGCGCGACGGGGTCGGCCCTTCGAAGCGTTCGAGGTCCTCCTTCGACAGCGAGATCACGCCGAGGCCCTTCTCGGCGGCCGCCGCGAGCAGCCCCGGCTCCTCCTCCTTGCGGGTGCCCGTGGCGACGAACTCCACGTCCGACCACTCCGCGCCCGCCTCCTCGAGCGCCCGCTCCCAGGCCGCGAGGAACTGCCCCTCCTTCGCGCCCGAGACACTGCCGGTTCCGAGGACGACTCCGTCCTTCTCCTCGTTTCGCTTCAGGACGGTCACGTCGTCGTCGACCAACACGGCTTTCGGCCCGTCGAGACGCTCTATAGGACCGAGCTCGCCGTCGAGCACGGCGAGGTTCGTCGCCACCGTCGAGTCGCCGTTGACGACGTGGGCGTCGAGCGCCTTCGCCTGTTTCTCGACGCCCTGCTTGTCCGCCGCCTCGCTCGCGGTGGTCATCGCGGGCACCGCTCCCATCGACGCCAGGTCGTCTGCGACCTGGTTGGCGCCGTGGTGGCCCCCCGTGATCGGGATCGCCCACGTCAGCTCCTCGTCGATCACGACGACGGCGGGGTCGTCCCATTTGTCGTCGAGCAGGGGGGCGGTCTTTCGCATCGCGATGCCGCTCGCCATCAAGCCAATGAAACAATCGTACTCGCCCCAGTGTTCGGCGAAGACGTCGCCGTCGTAGGGAAGGATCTCGATCGACTCGTAGCGCTCGCCGATCCCCTCAACGATCTCCTCGGCGGTTTCCATCTTGCGTTCGAAGGCGATGACGGCGATCTCCTCCGCGACCTCGCCGTCCGAGTCGGGCACTTTGCAGCTGTTCGATCCGTCCATGGTGTCGTTGTCGGTGCTCATTGTCAGTCGTCAGCTCCCGTTTCCGCCGTCTCGGTCGCGGGGTCGGCATCAGCCTCGCCGGCGTCGTCCCCGCTCTCGCCGTCCGATCCGCGGTTCGCCCAGTCGCCGTACAGATAGGAGCGCTCGTAGCCCGCGCCGGTGGCGGCCTCACCGATGATCACCAGCGCCGAGGCCCGATAGCCCGCCGCCTCGACGCGCTCGCCGATCGTTCCGATGGTGCCTTCGATGACGTCCTCGTCGGGCCAGGAGGCGTGATAGACGACGGCCACGGGGGTATCGGGATCGTGGCCCTCCTCGAGCAGCCGGTCCATCGTCTCGCTCACGGCGTGGGTGCCGAGGTAGATGCAGGTCGTCACGTCGCCCATCCCGACGAACTCGCCGATGTGGTCCTCCTCGCTGCTCAGCGTCCTCCCCTGCGGGCGGGTGAACGCGACGTGGTTCGCGACCTCGTTGAGCGTCAACTGGGTCCTGAGGGTCGCGCTGGCCGCGAACGCCGAGGTGACGCCGGGAACGAGATACGTCGGGACGTCCGCCTGTTCGAGCGCGTCCATCTGCTCGAGGGCCGCCCCGTAGATCGCCGGGTCGCCGCTGTGGAGCCGGACGACCCGCTCACCGTCCTCGTGGGCCTCGCGCATCAGCGGCACGAGCTCCTCCAAGTCCTTGCCGACGCTGTTGACCGTCCTCGCGTCCGCACAGTATCGATCCAACAGCTCGCTGTTGACGAGCGACCCCGCGTGCACCACGAGGTCGGCCGCCTCGACGAGCTCCCGGCCCGCGACCGTCAGCAGCCGCGGATCGCCCGGACCGGCCCCGACGAAGGGGATCCCCTCCCCCTCGTCGCCCGCGCTGCGCTCGTGAACCCGGGAGTCGCGCTCGCGAAGACGGCGCTCGCTCTGGACGTCGATCGCATCCTGGGGATCGCTCACGCCGTCCCACCTCCGGGTCCGGACCGGTGTGGGTCGGGTTCCGACTCGGACCCCTCGCCGTGGTGGCAGTCGCCGTGCTCGCAGCCCGCCGCCCGCTCGGCGTCCGATTCGTCGGCCTCGAACGCGTCCGTCGCTCGATCGGTTTCGAGACCGCGCTTCTCGGCGTACGCGAGGGTGTAGTAGTCCCGCTCGGCCAGCTCCTCGGGGTCGTCGGTGACGGCCGTCTCGCCCCGTTCCATGTAGAGCCGGCGGCCGTAGGTGACGTCGTAGCCCGCCTCGAGAAGCCCCTCGTGGGTCGCGGGCGCGTCGGTGACTTTGAACAGCACCATCCGGTCGGGGCCGGTCGGGGCAGCGCCATCGGACGCCTCCCGGAGCGCGAGCCCCGCGCCGGCCTCGATCTCGACCCCGAGGGCGGTCGAAAAAGCGGTGACGGCGCTGACGCCGGGAACGATCTCGAGATCGATTCCGGGATGGAACACGTCGAGGGTGCGCCGCAGATGGCCGAACGTCGAATAGACGTTTGGATCCCCCAGCGTGACGAACGCGGCGTCGTCGTCGCGGGCACGCGGCGCGATCTCCGCGGCGGCCTCCTTCCACGCCCGGCGCAGTTCCGCCTTGTCTCTGGTCATCGGAAAGTCGAGATCGCCGATCCGTCCTTCGGGGACGTGTTCGAGCGCGACCCGCCTGGAGAGGCGACCCGGCGAGTAGACCACGTCGGCCGACTCGAGCGCGCGCTTCCCACGCAGGGTGAGCAGCCCTGGATCGCCGGGGCCGAGTCCGACGCCGTAGAGGGTCATCGTTTCCCTCCCACGGGATCGCCGCCGTCCGCGGCCACCTCGGGACCCGCGCCCCCGATCAGCATGTAGACCGGGTTCTCGGAATCGAAGCTCGTCGCACCGGCGAGTTCGTAGCCGTGGCTCACCTGGAACTGGACGACGGAATCGAGCAGGTCGCGATCGCGAAACGCCTCGACGGCCCGCCCGGCGACCTCCAGCCGGGAGACGTTCATCACGACCCGGTCGATGCCGGCCGCGACGGCGTGATCGAGCACCGCCTCGTAGTTGCGCGAGCCGCCCAGAAACAGCGCATCCGCGTCCTCGGGCAGGCCCTCCGGGGCTTCTAACTCCCGAAGATCGACGTCAGCGGCCGTCTCGTTGGCCGCGAGGTTCTTCTCGGTGACCGCAAGCCGGTCGGGCTTGCGCTCGATCGCCGTCACTCGGCCGGCCCGACGAGCCGCCTCGATCGTGACCGCTCCGGTACACGAACCGACCTCGGCGAAGTGGTCGCTCGCCCGTAAATCGAGCTTATCGAGCAGGACGGCCCGAACCTCCGGTTTCGTCGGACCGGCCTTCGCGTCGTGGGGTAGCGCTACTCGGGGCATCACGAAGTACAAGTGAGGGTGGGCGTAAAACAATTGTGGTTGTATTAATATCGTCTGATAACAACCTGATTTGTTTCCAGAAGGGGATGACGGACGACGGTGGCCCGTTCAACGGGTGGGGGCGCCGTCCGCCGCCTCAATGTCGAGTTCTCGAGCGAGCAGCGCATCGACGTCGTCCGGCCGAACGTCGGAGTACCACTCGTCGCGGGGTTGAAACGATACGGCGACACCGTCCTCGCTGCAGAGCCCGAGACAGCCGGTCTTGACGACGGCCGCCTCCGTCCAGAACAGCCCGTTCTCGCGGAGCGAGGTCTCGATCGCCGAGCGGACGGTTTCGCCGCCGGCGTCCCCACAGTAGGCGTGTTTCGCGCGGTCGGTCGTACAGACGAGGATCCAGACCAGGTCCCGGTCGCGCTGCTGGGTGGTCCGTCGGCGCATCTCAGCCACCCGCGGTCAGGTCGTCCTCGAACTCGGAAACCGATGGCTCGCCGCGCTCGGCCCGGCGGTCGATCCGGGCGTAAACGGCCGCGAGAATCGCCCAGAGAGCGATCTGCGAGAGGACGACGAGCCACCGGAAGGCGGCCGCGAGTTCGGGGCCGGCGAGGACGTTCGTCGGGACGAGGACGACCGGGAACACACACAGCACGAACGGCACCAGAGCGGCCCCGACGGCTGCAGGCGGTCCTCGACGGTGGCGAACCCGGTCGTAGGCGGCGACCGACGACGCGCAGATGACCGCGCCGAGCACCATCATCGTCCCGTAAATCAGGAGCCGGAGATCGGTCGCAAGCGCCTGCTCGGTGCCCGGCGCGACCGGCGGCAGAACGAGCCACGGCACGCCCGAGACCGTCAGGAATCCGGCACCAGCGAGGGCGTACGCCTTCGTACTCCCGACTCCGGGTAACGACGGCTCGAACAGGTAGTAGGCGGCGCCGAACGCTGCGCCGAGCAGTATCCCCCACAGCACGCCGCTCGCGGCACCCACGACCGCCGTGGTCGCCTCCGAGACCGCGTGGGCGTGCTCGGCGCCTCCGTGATCGTGACCGAGATGTTCGACCTGATGAACGAGAGGGTTGCCCACCAACGCCATGAACAGCCCGTAGACCAGTCCCGCGACGCCGCCCGCGGCGACCCCGCGTTCGAACGAGTCGACGATCATGGCGATCAGTGGCAAGTGATGCCGGCGACGTGTCGGAAGTTGTGCATCGCGTCGTGGGCCATCGGGTCCTGCAGGAACAGGAGGGTGAACCCGAGCGCGGCGGCCACGGCGAGCACCGCGGCGGCCTCGGTCGGCGTCAGGTCGGTCTTGGCCTGCTCGATCCGATCATGAACGGTGTCGGTCTCCGTCATTGAAACTCTACTTTCTAAGTAAACAAGTTAGATTGTAAAACTTGCGGGAACGGTTCGGCGGCTCGCGGCTCAGTTCTCCTCGCGGGCGCGTGCGATGGTCTCCTCGACGCGCTCGGCCGAGAGGGCATCAAGGGCCACGCGTTCGCCGTCGGTCATCCGCGCGATATCCCCGGCCAGCGACGTCCGATCCTCCGGATCGCCGGCGTCGACGACGATCACGTGTGCGTCCCGCTGGAGCAGTCGACCGGCAGCACGGCGGGTTTCGGCGGTCGGGCTTCCGCCGCCCGCGTTCGCATGCCCATCGGTGACGAGAACGACCACGCCGACGGCGGGATCCGCACGTTCGAGCACCTCACCGGCCGTTCGGAGCCCCGCCGGCAGCGGCGTTCGATCCGCAGTCGGCAGTTCCTTGAGATGGCGTGCAGCCATCGAGACGCTGTCGGTCGGGGGCAACAGCACCTCCCCCTCCTCACCCGCGAAGGCGACGACGCTGACTTCGTCGCGCTGCTCGTAAGCGTCCCGCAGGAGTTCCATGACCACGCCCTTGGCTGCACGCATCGGCCCGCGCATCGACGCGCTGGCGTCGAGCGCGAACACCACCAGTGCCGAGCGGTCGCCGACCCGGACCGACCGGCGCAGGTCCCGCGACTCGACCGCGTCGGTCCCGCGGGTCGCCGCCGCCCGAACGGAGGCCGCAGCATCGACCGTGTCCCCCGAATCGGCCCGCTCGGTACGGACGCGCGCACCACGGCCGCCCGCCGATGCGCTCACACGCGATCCGGCGTCCCCGTTCGACGTCCGGTCGGGCGGATCGGGATCGACGTCCGGCGCGGCGGCCCCGCCGATACCGGCGCGCTTCCCACCGGGGATCAGGGGTGTCGCCTCCCCGGTCGCTCCATCGGACCTCCCGTGGCCGTCGCCATCGCCGGAACCATCGGTGTCGCTTCCGTCACCGTCGGCGGCGCTCTCGCCGACGGGCGTCGATGCCGCGGCACCGCCGTCCTCCGTTTCGGCATCGATCGATCGGTTTTCCGCTCCTGATCCGTCGTGGTCGTCGGTTCGATCGCTCTCCTCGCCGTCGTCGGTCGACTCCGTATCCCGATCGGGATAGTCCCCATCTCCTTCGGCGGTCTCGTCTTCGATCCCGTCGTCCCGGTCCCCGTCCTCGAAGTGCTCGTCGAGCACCGCCTCGGGGTCGGGCGCGTCCTCGAACGGATCGGACCGCAGTCGGTGGGGCAGGGCCAGCGCGGCGGCGCGACGTACGTCCGGTTCGAGCACTCGGTGGCGGTCGTCGAGCGCGGCGAAGGTACGGGCGGCCCGCGCGGTGGCGATGTCCGCCCGATGTCCGTCGACTCCGGCATCCCGGCACAACTCGGCGATCTCCCGCTTGGAATCCGCGGCCAGCGTCACGTCGTCCAGTCGTTCGCGCGCGACGAGAAGGCGAGTGCGGTGGCGAGCAGCGTCGCGTTCCTCCTCTCCTTTCCCGAGCGCCCGGTCGATGATCGCCATCCGCTCCGCTACGTCGTCGCTTCCTTCGACGCTCGCCCGAAGTGCGAACCGGTCGCGAAGTTGCGGGCGCAGATCACCTTCCTCGGGATTCATCGTACCGATCAGCGTGAATTCGGCAGGATGGGAGAGGCTGACGCCGTCTCGTTCGACCCGGTTGACCCCGCTCGCGGCGGCGTCGAGCAGCACGTCGACGAGGTGGTCCTCGAGCAGGTTCACCTCGTCGACGTAGAGGATCCCGCGGTTGGCCCGCGCGAGCAGGCCGGGGTCGAACTCCGGATCGCCCGCGAGCGCTCCGTCGACCGAGAGGCTGCCGACGACGCGCTCTCGGGTGGCTCCCAGCGGGAGGGTCACCATCGGCACGGATCGGGTCTCGACCGGCGGGTCCGCCCGCCCGCGACAGTCCCCACACTGTCCGGTGGGATCGGCGGGCGGACAGCCGAAGGGACAGTCGGCGACCACCCGCTGATCCGGTAGGAGATCGACGAGCCCACGGACCGCAGTGGATTTGGCCGTCCCCTTTTCGCCCTCGATCAGGAGTCCCGAAAGCTCCTCGTTCGAGGCGATAGCCAGTAGCGCCTCCTTCAGCTCCTCCTGACCGATGATCTCGCCGAAAGACGGTTCTCCCTCGGGGAGGGACAGCTTTTTGTCGTTCGGTAGTTCAATCATACTTGTATTAGCACAATAGAGGTTTAACAACGTTATGCCACGACTCGCCATTTACACCGCGACCGAGAACGAGCTTGGTGCCATCCAGCGTGCCACGGAGGAGGTCGACTGTAGCCTGACGGTGCGCTCGGAGGGCGATCTCGACGGGATCGACGACACCGACGCGTTCGTCGACGAGATCGTCGGCCAGGGGGACCCTAGAAGCCACGCGGAGCCCGCCGCCGCCGCGGTCTTCTGGCTCCATGGTGCCGAGGACAGCATGCCGGGTTATGACCACGCCGTCGAGCGCGTCCGCGAGGCGGGCGTTCCGCTCGTGGTGAAAGCCACCGGCGACGCCTTCGCCGCCGAGGACACGACGGTCCCCGCCGCGATCCGGGAAACGACCTCCGAGTACCTCGAACGGGGCGGGACCTCGAACGTCGCGAACCTCGTCCGATACCTGGTCGACGAGTACGGCGACGAACCCCGTGAGTACGACGATCCCGTCGCGCTGCCCACCGAGGGCATCTATCACCCGGACCTGCCGGGCGCGAGCTACGACGAGCTGCGCGCGACGCTCGATCCCGGGACGCCCACCGTCGGGGTCTGGTTCTACGAATCGCACTGGACCCACGAGAACGTCCGCTACGTCGACGCGCTGATCCGGGCGATCGAGGCACGGGGCGCCGACGCGCTGCCGGTGTTCTGCAACCCGGCGACCGACACCGATGGACAGGAGGACGCCGAATGGATCGTCGACAACTGGCTTCTCGACGGCGGCGAGCCGGTCGTCGACGCGGTCTGCTCGTCGTTCATGTTCTCGCTGTCGATGGACGAGCGGGGTCGGAGCGCGAACGACGAGGGCGATGGCGCCGAGGCGGTCTTCCTCGATCGACTCGGGGTACCCGTGCTCCAGACGATCACCACGATGCGATCCCGATCGCGCTACGAGTCGAGCGAGACGGGCGTGATGGGCTTCGAGCTCGCGCTGTCGGTCGCGCTGCCGGAGTTCGACGGCAACGTGATCACCCATCCGATCTCGGGCAAGGAACGGACCGAGGACGCGGCGGGGATCGGCAGCGCTCCGAAACAGCACTTCCCGATCGATGACCGCGTCGAACACGCCGCCTCCCTCGCCGTGAACTGGGCCGAGCTCCGACACACGCCCAACGAGGAGAGACGGGTCGCGGTCGTGTTGCACAACTATCCGCCGAGCGACGACGGGATCGGCACCGCCTTCGGACTCGACAGTCCGGAGAGCACCGTCAACCTGCTGGAGGAACTCGACGCCCGGGGCTACGAGATGGGCGGGAGGACCCCCGAGAGCGGCGAGGGGCTGATCGACGCGCTCACCGCCCAGCTCACGCTCGACGACCGCTGGGTCGCCCCCGAGGACGTCCGCGAGCTGAGCGTCGACGTCGTCCCCTCCGAGCGGTACCGCGAGTGGTTCGGGGCGGCCGACGACCGATTTCGCGAGAACGTCCTCGAGGAGTGGGGCGAGCCCCCCGAGCGCCCGTTCGCGATCCCGGGCGTCGAGTTCGGAAACGTCCTCGTGACGGTCCAGCCCCCGCGCGGGTTCGGAATGGACCCCTCGAAGGTCTACCACGACTCGGACTTGGAGCCGCCCCACGACTACTACGCCTTCTACGCGTGGCTCCGCGAGGAGTTCGCGGCCGACGCGGTCGTCCACCTCGGCACGCACGGCAGCCTGGAGTGGCTGCCCGGCAAAACGGTGGGACTCGATGGTGAAAGCGCGCCCGACGCGCTGATCGACGACTTGCCAAACGTCTACCCCTACATCGTCAACAACCCCGGCGAGGGCACACAGGCAAAGCGCCGGTCGAACGCGGCGATCGTCGACTACCTGACGCCGGTGATGGCGAATGCCGGCGCGTACGACGAAATCGGCGAACTGGAGGAGCTCGCGCGCCAGTACCGCGAGGCGGGCATGGAGGACGCCCGCGCGGACGACGGCGAGCACCTGGAGGAACAGATCCGCGAGACGGTCGACGAACTGGATCTCGCCGTCGAACTGGGGATCGAGGGTGAGATCGACGAGCGGGCCGCGGTCCGCGGTCCCGACGCGGCCGGCTCGACGCTCGCGGAGGGTACGGTGGCGGGCGACGACGTGGACATCGAAGAATTGGTCGAGCGGATCCACGAGTACGTCACCGACGTCAAGACCACCCAGATCCGTCTGGGCCTGCATACGATGGGCGAACCACCCGAGGACGACCGGCTCGTGGAGTACCTCGTCGCGCTCACGCGGCTGGAGAACCCCGGCGCGCCGAGCCTCCGGGAGAGCGTCGCCGGCGTCCTGGGGATCGACTACGGACGGATGCTCGAGGCGCCCGGTGAGTACGACGAGGCGCTTGACATGACCTACGCCGAAGCCGCCGACGCGGTCCACGAGACGAGCCTCGATCTGGTCGGGACGCTGGCCGAGCACGGCTTCGACGTCCCCGAGTCGGAACACGAAGCCGACGGCGGTGAGGAGGTCAACATGAACCTGCTGGTCGTCGACGTCGACACGCTCGGCGAGGCCCGCGCCAAACGGGGCGCCCACGACGACCTGCGGGAGGCGCTCGCGTACGTCTGCGAGGAGGCCCAGCCCCGCGTTCAGGGCGCCGAGGCGGAGATCCCCCGGACGGCGGATGCCCTGAACGGCGAGTACGTCCCGCCCGGCGGGTCGGGCGCGCCGACCCGCGGCGGCGTCGACCTGCTGCCCACGGCGCGGAACTTCTACACGCTCGACCCGCGAAAAGTGCCCGCCAAGAGTGCCTGGAAGGTCGGACGGGAGGTCGCCGACGGCGTCGCCGAGCGCCACCGCTCGGAGGAGGGCGAGTACCCCGAGGAGGTCGGCGTCGTCGCGTGGGGAACCCCCACCGTGCGCACGCGTGGCGAGACGATCGCCCAGGTGCTCGCGCTGATGGGCGTCGAACCGCAGTGGACCGACGCCGGCCGGGTCGACGACGTCGAGGCGATCCCCCTCGACGAACTCGGGCGGCCGAGGATCGACGTCACGACGCGCGTCTCGGGACTCTTCCGCGACGCCTTCCCCGCCGCGGCGGGCGTGATCCACGACGCGGTCGACTGCGTGGTCGGCCTCGACGAGCCCCACGAGATGAACTACGTGAAGAAACACGTCGAGGAGGGGACGGAGCGTCTCCGCGAGGAGGAGGGGATGGACGCCTCGGACGCCGAGAGCGCCGCGAAACACCGCGTGTTTACCACCCGGCCGGGCGGCTACGGCGCCGGCACCAACAAGGCCGTCGACGAGGGCAACTGGAGCGAGAGGGGAGACCTCGCGGAGGTGTACGTCCAGTGGGGCGGCTACGCGATGGGCAAGCGCGGGACGGTCAGCGAGGCCCACGAGTCCTTCGAGCGCCGGCTCTCGGGGGTCGAGGCGACCGTGAAGATCGAGGACACGATGGAGCAGGACGAGTTCGACTCCTCGGACTGGTACGCGTTCCACGGCGGGTTCATCACCGCCGTCGCGGAGGTCGCCGGCGAGGAACCGGCCTCCTACGTGGGCGACTCCTCGGATCCCGACGACGTGGACGTCTACACGAACGAGGAGAAGGTCCGAAAGGCGATGCGCGCGCGTGTGCTCAACCCCCGGTGGCTCGACTCGATGGAGGAACACGGTTACAAGGGGGCGGGCGACCTCTCCCAGACCGTCGACGTGACGCTTGGCTGGGACGCGACGACCGGCGTGGTGAGCGACCGACTCTGGGAGGAGGTCGCCGGGAAGTTCGCGTTCGACGACGAGCGCCAGGAGTGGATGCGCGCGGTCAACCCCTGGGCGCTGGAGTCGATCACGGACACGCTGCTGGAGGCGATCGACCGCGACCTGTGGGACGCGAGCGAGGAGACGCGCGAGCGATTGCAGGACCTCAACCTCGAGGTCAACGGCGACCTCGAGGCGCGGGCCACGGGCCCCGAGGGAAGCGAGGAGATCGGAGCCAGCGAGCGACAGGATGGCGGGCTCACCGACGGGGAGGTGACCGGCGATGACGACTGACGCGACCGAACCCACCGAGGACGGAATCGAGGAGTACGCCGACCTCGGAGCGACCACCGAGAACGCAATGGAGATCGCCGAGACGAGCATGGACATCGTTCGGGGGTTCGTCCCCGACGAGACGCTCGCCGATCGGATGCGTCAGAAGGCGGTCCACGCGACCGGTGACGTCGAGTTCCAGCACCTCGTGCGATTCACCGGCGATGCGGAGAGGGACGGGGACGAACCGGTCCGGGCCGGCGCACGCGCGGTCCGTGGAAGGCGGCCGATCGTGACCGACGTCACGATGGCGAAGGCGGGGATCACGTCCCGTGGACACGACTGCGAGATCCGAAAGGCGATCGGCAACGGCGCCGAGCTCGCCGCTGAGACGGGCATGACCCGCACCGCGGCGTCGGTGCTCGAACGCGATCGCCAGGGGGTCTACGACGGCGCAATCGCGGTCGTCGGCAACGCCCCGACCGCGGCGCTCGCGCTGGCCGACTGCATCGAGGCGGGGACCCGTCCCGCGGTCGTCGTCGCGACGCCCGTGGGCTTCGTCAAGGCAGCCGAGAGCCGCGAGCGGATCCGCGAGGTCGGCGAGGAGTTCGGCGTGCCCGCGATCACCACCGTCGGAAACCGGGGCGGCAGCGGGCTGGCGGCGGCGCTGACGAACGAGTTGGCCCACGTCGCAACGGACGCCCGGGAGGGCGAGGTCGAACTGTGAGTCGGAACGCCGACGACGGCGACGACCGAGAGGGTGGATACGACCTCGACTCGGGCCCTGATCCGGCGGTCCGCGCGGCTGCCAGCCCGGAGCAGAGCTCTCCCGAAGGCGAAGGCGAAGACCCCGTGTACGCCGTGGGAATCGGCCCCGGGAACCTCGAGTATCTCATCCCACGGGCCGAGCGGGCGATCCGTGAGGCCGACGTCATCGTCGGCTTCGAGACGGTCGTCGGCTGCATCGCCGACGCGACCGACGCCAATCTCCTGTCCTGCGGATACTTCGACGAGGACGAAACCCTGGAGCGCTTCGGGGAGCGCGTCGGGGCCGGCGAGCGGGGGACGGCGGTCCTGATGGGCGATCCCAACCACTCGGGCTACCAGTTCGTCGGCAAGGTCCAGCGGGCGGTCGATCGCCCGGTGAGAATCGTACCGGGGATCTCCTCACTGCAGGTGGCCGCAA
Source organism: uncultured Halobacteriales archaeon (assembly GCA_964454105.1). GTDB lineage: Archaea > Halobacteriota > Halobacteria > Halobacteriales > Halalkalicoccaceae > Halalkalicoccus. The sequence continues at coordinate 43,275 of CAYVQH010000001.1, forward strand.
GCCGGGCCCGGACGCCGATGGAGGACTCGCGGTTCGTGACGCTACACAAGAGCGGCGGGATCGCCGACGATCTCACGGCACTGATCGAGGACGTCGGCGAACGGCACCTGCTCGTGTTGCCGCGTCCGTTCGACTGGATGCCCGAGGACGTCGCGGACCACCTGCTGGGGTCAGGCGCAACGCCGTCGCTTCCCGCGCTCGTCTGCGAGCGACTGACCCACGACGACGAGGCGATCACGCGGACGACGCTCGCCGAACTCGCGGCCGGCGCTGGGGGATCGAGTTCGGAGGAGACGTCCTTCTCGGACCTCTCGGTGCTCGTCGTCCGCGTCGAATGAGGGGGTTCTCAACGGTACTGACCGTCGCCATCGGTGGCCAGCGGTTGTTCGTGTCTCGCTGACTGACTCCCGTCGATCGAACTCGACGATCCGTCTCCGACGTTCGTGAGTGCACGTTGTCGGGTCACCTCCCCGTGGATCGCGTCGGTGATCAGCGGGTGATCGCCGAAGGGAGCGGCATACTCGATGCCGCCGCGGTCGAGTTCGAGCTTTTCGGGGATCCGTTCGGCGGTCGTCTCGTTGCGCGTCATGAACAGCGGCACCGCGACGGCCCGATCGGTCCGAACGTTGTACCGGACACACTCGACGGCGGGGTTCTGGAACAGATAGCAGGTGAGGACGTCCGTATATGCCGACCGCTCCCGGAGACGAGCCGCGTGGTAGTTCGCCGTCTGTCGGTGATACGGCTGGGAGCTGCTGCCGAGGCCGACGACGACGAGCGTCGTCCCCTCGGCTGTTTCGACGGAGTCGTCGGCGCGTTCGAGCAGGAGATCGGTGAGAGCAGGACTGCGCCCGATCGGTTCGCAGTACCGGACGTCGCCGGAGAGATGGCGAAGTGCATCAGGGATCGCGTCCGTCGTCTCGTGGGAGTGGGCGACGAAGGCCGGCAGGACGAACGTCCGATCGGCCTCGACGTCCCGAAACCGATCGTGCAGTTCGACGACCGGCTCTTCCGCATAGGTCATGACCCGGACGGTATCCGCGACGTGGCGCCGCCGGAGCCGCTCGGCATGCGTTCGTAGCGTTTCGCGTTCCTGTGTCCCCTCGCGGCCGATGAGTATGAGTGCGTCGTGCGTCATGGACCTGCCACCGTTTACAATTTTAGTTTACTTATACCAAGTAAACTTGAACATGGCTTCGACCGAGAGGGGCAAATAAGTTTGGGTCGCTTCGAATGAGTCGAACCTGAACGAACCGAACGGAGGCGTCGGTGCATCAAGCCAACGGATACGAGCGAAAACGGGTTCTCCACCGACTAATTAAAGTGTAGTTGTGGAGTACACAACCCATGATGTGTAGATCGGCGCCGGCGAGGGAGGGTACCGATACGGCGTTCGACGGTTCGGCGACTGGAGCGGGGGTCGGCGGATGAGAATGGTACTAGTCGGCGGAAACACCCTGACGGCGGGCATCGAGGGGATCAGCGCCGTGGGGGCGGATCGGGAAGCGATGTGTCACACGCCGAGCGCGGACCTCGAAATCCTCGAGTACGGTGGGGTGGTGCTCGCCCCGTCCGTCCCGATTGCGCCGTCGGGCTGTCCGACTCCGGCCGTCGTGACCCGCGCGGTTCGCGAACTGCTCGAGTTCGAGGTGACCGCCTTCGACGCGGGGCTCGCACGGGAGACCGGCGCGCCGACCGTCACCCTCGGTGACGGGCCGGGTGACGACATTCGATCGGAAGAGCCGGTCGCGAACGCCCAAGCAGTGTTTGCGGCCGCCCGCAGAGTGGGACGACGCCTCCCGGAGGACGAGGTCGTGATCGGCGAGACGATCCCGGGAGGGACGACCACCGCAATGGCGGTGTTGACGGCGCTCGGCGAGCATGCTGCCGTCTCCTCGTCGCTCCCGAAGAACCCGCTCGCGCTGAAAAGCGAGGTCGTCGAGTCGGCGTTGGCGACAAGCGGACTTGATCCCGGCGACGCCGCGGGCGATCCCGTCGAGGCGGTTCGTCGCGTCGGTGATCCCGTCCTGGCAGCGCTCGCCGGGCTGGTCGTCGGCGCGAGCGCCGCCGGAATCGACGTGACGTTCGGCGGCGGGACACAGCTCGCCGCGGCCGCTGCGTTGGCCCGCCACGCCGGCGTGAACGCACCCCTCACGATCGCGACCACGCCCTTCGTCGCGGAGGACGACAGCGCGTCGATCGAACGGCTCGCGACGGATCTCGATCTGGAACTTCGTGTGACCGATCCCGGATTCGACGGCCGCTCACAGCCGGCGATGGCGGCCTATACCGCCGGTGAGGCCAAGGAGGGTGTCGGCATGGGCGGGGCGCTCCTGCTCGCAAGGCGGGCGGACGTGGCGATGGCGACGGTCCGCGAGCGACTGGTGGCGGTCTACGACCGGCTGGCGGAGCCGGGGGTGGAGGTGTCCCATCCATGAAGGGGGTCGTCCTCGCGGGGACAAGTTCGGGCGTCGGCAAGACGGTCGCCACTCTTGCCGTTCTTCGCGCGCTCGATCGGGCGGGACACGCGGTCCAGCCCGCAAAGGCCGGACCCGATTTCATCGATCCGAGCCACCACCGCCGGGTCGCACAGCGACCCTCCCGAACGCTCGATTGCTGGCTGCAGGGCAAGGAGGGGCTCCGACGGAACTACCACCGTGGCGAAGGCGACGTCTGCGTGGTCGAGGGGGTAATGGGGTTGTACGACGGCGACTGCTCCAGTACGGCCATGGTTGCGGAGGCGCTCGACCTCCCCGTCGTGCTGGTCGTCGACGCGGCGGCAGGCATGGAGAGCGTCGCTGCGACCGCACTCGGGTTCCGGCGGTACGCCGAACACGCCGGCCGGGAGATCGATGTCACGGGCATCATCGCTCAACGTGCCCACGGTGGGCGCCACGAGCGCGGCATCCGGGAGGCACTGCCCGCCGACATCGAGTACTTCGGTCGGATCTCCCCGGACGATCGCCTGGAGATCCCCGAACGCCACCTCGGTCTCCGAATGGGTGAGGAGGCGCCGATCGACGACGAGGCACTCGATGCCGCAAGCGAACACATTCGAACTGATCGCCTCCTCGACGTCGCCCGTGTCCCACCTCGTCCGGAGGCGGACGTTCCCGTTCGGGAAGGGGACGCAGACACGCGCGTCGCGGTCGCCCGGGATGCTGCGTTCTGTTTCTACTATCCGGCGACGATCGAGCGGTTCCGTGAGCGCGGCGAGGTCATTTCGTTCGATCCGGTGGCGGGCGACGACCTGCCGGGCTGTGATCTCGTCTACCTTCCCGGTGGCTACCCCGAACTCCACGCCGGAGCCCTCGCCGACGGTCCCGCACTGGGGTCGCTATCCCAACGGGCAGTCGACGGACTGCCCGTCCTCGGCGAGTGTGGGGGGCTGATGGCGCTCTCGGAGTCACTTACTACCGCCGGTGGCGAGACCCATTCGATGGCCGGCGTGCTTCCCGCCGAGATACGGATGCACGAGCGGTATCAGGCGCTCGATCACGTTGAGTTGCGCGCCACGAACGGAACGCTCACTGCGGATACCGGCGGATCGCTTCGCGGCCACGAGTTCCACTATTCCAGTGCCCGAGTCGACGACGGGGCCAGATTCGCATTCGAGATGGAACGAGGGACGGGAATCGACGGCGAACACGACGGATTGACAGAACATCGAACGCTCGGCACCTACTGTCACGTTCATCCCGAGAGTGGAGCGTACGATACGTTTCTCGAGGGATCGTAACCATCGGAGTCGGTGAGTTGGATCGCGGGTTTTCGGATCCGTGATCCGATTGCCCGGATGCCATGACGGGGAACGGGAAACCATCCAACCATCGAAGGAAAAGCCGGTGATCAGCGGGATTCGGTCTTGAAAATACACCACCGTGCGAGTGTTCCAACCACGAATTCCTCCCGGTTTCCAAGAGAGATGGGGGAGCGATATAGAACACTCGCACGGTGGTGTTTGGAGCGTCGAGGTTGATGGGACACACCCACCACCCTGCAAGTGTTCCGATTGCGATGATCCGGGTGGCCCCTCGGAAACGGCAACGATCGTATATATAAATATAGCGAGGTCATTTGGAGATATAGGGATAGAAGCTCTGTAGAAGAGATATGGTTAGAGATATTTTCCTATACCCAAAGGCATATACTACTATACTAGAACTAGTAGTTCTAGAAGGGAAGGAAGGGTAGGGAAATCCCCTACTGTTTCCGAACTGTTCTTGTCTGATTTCGGTGTCCAGAGCGCAATCAGGTCGATTCCTCGTTCCGAACCCACCCCGGTCCCCTCGCTGCGACTGGAACACTTGCAGGGTGGTGGGTGTGTGGTTTATAAGACATCGCGACAGATGAAACACTCGCACGGTGGTACCAATCTTTATGGCCCATGAGGGCAACCGTGAATCACCACACCGATCGAAGGATGGACCAAGACGAGAACCCGTTTCGAAACGAGGACAAGATCTTCGCGTGGAAACAGCCCCTCAAGAAGGACTCCTATGAGCCCGACGAGATCATGCATCGGGACGAGGAGATCAAACTCTACACGAACTCCCTACAGGACATCGTCGAGGGCCATGAACCGAACAACGTCTTCGTCTACGGACCGACGGGCGTCGGCAAGACTGCGGTGACGAAATGGATGCGCGAACAGCTCCAAGCGGAGGCACGAAAACGATCGGTCCCGCTTCACGTCGTCGGACCGATCAACTGCCGCCACTACAAGACCGCCTATCGGCTCGTGACGACGATCGTCAACGAACTCCGGCCGGTCGACGATCAGGTCGCCGAGAGCGGTCACAGCACCGACCGGGTCTTCAACTTCCTCTACGAGGAGATCGAGTCCCTCGGCGGGAACGTCCTCCTCATTCTCGACGAGATCGACAACATCCCGCCGGACGCCCGCAACGATTTCCTGTATGATCTTCCCCGGGCCGAGGCCAACGAGGATACCCCGATCGACGAGGCGAAGGTCGGGCTCATCGGGATCTCTAACAACCTGAAGTTCGTCGACGCCCTCGAACCCAAGGTGAAGTCCACGCTCGGCGAACGGGAGATCGAGTTCGGTCCCTACAACGCAAGCCAGCTCGGGGACATCCTCTCGTACTACGCGAACCTCGCGTTCAAGGAGGACGTACTCGACGACGACGTGGTTCCGCTCGCCGCCGCCTTCGCGGCCCAGGAGCGTGGCGACGTTCGACAGGGACTCCGCATCCTCGAGAAGGCCGGCGAGTACGCGCGGATGGACGGGTCTGCCGTCGTCAACGAGGATCACGTCCGGAGGGCGACCGAGAACATCGAGACCGACGAGATCCTCGATTACTTCGAGGACAAGCTCTCGATCCAGCAGGGGCTGGCGTACATCTCGACGACGCTGATGGTGATCGAGCCCCAAAAGGAGGCCCGAACGAAGTACATCTACAACCTCTATACGAAACTCGCGGCATCGATCGATGCCGATCAGGTCTCCGAACGGAAGTTCTACGAGTTCCTCGACCAGCTCTGCATGCTCGGACTCGCCCGCTCGACCGAGCGCAACCTCGGGCGCAAGGGCGGTCGGACCTACATCTACGAGGTGACCGACAGTCCCGAGGACATCATCAGCGCCTGCGAACAGGACCCACGCCTCGGCGACGTCCTCCCGAGCAACGTCTACGAGATCCTCGAACACTACCAGAAGGGGCAGGCGACCTCTTATCAGGCACCTGATGAAATGGACGCAAAGCAGCGTGACCTCTTCAAGTTCGCTTGAGGGCCTGCAACGAAGAACACTTGCACGGTGGTGTCGGTACGGCAACACACCAGTCGTGTCATCCCGGACCGGGATAGAGCGGGGAACGAGAACACTTGAAGACCGGTGTATATCCATCGACCGACAACACTTGCACGGTGGTGTCGCATGACGTCGTTCCGGTTGGCAGTCGTATCGGTAGGTCCCTCTTTCGGGACAGCCACCGTTCGTTTCTCCCTCCGTTGATCCTATCCCGATCCGGACGGTACCGACGCTCGGTCTCCTGACGCGCTGGACTGAACCGTCCGGTTCTCGCGGTTCCCCTCGTCGGATTCCTCGATGACGTATCGCTGGCCGGCCATCGGATCGAGGAGGCTGTCGACGGGTGCGTGGTCGTCACGGAGCACCGGGACGTCGTCGGTCTTCGGTGGCGGTCGGTAGGTCCCGGCTTCCTCGCCCAGGTCGATCCCGATCTCGCGGCGCTCGTTTCGCTCCCGTAGCTCCGACTGTGTGAGGCGGGTCTCGTTTTTGGTCGCGATCACCTCGATGTTCTGAACCGCCCCGGCCTGGGAGGTTGGGAAGCCGTAGACCTGCGGGAAGACCTGGTTCATCGTCCTGTACTCCGCACGGTAGAACTGGGAAGCGGGGCCGCCCGGTGCGGAGATGAGGTTCGCGAGGAGGATCCCGTCTTCCGAGAGGCGACCGTCTGCGAGACGCATGAACTCCTCGGTCGTCAACTGGAACGGGACCTTGTCCTTCTTATAGGCATCAAGTACGATGAGGTCGTAGGTGTGGTCGGTCTCCCGCAGGTACTGGCGGCCATCGGCGTTGTGAATGGTCAACTGGTCGGATTCCTCGACCCCGAAGTACTGTTTGCCCGCGTCGATCACCTCGGGGTCGATCTCCACGACGTCGACGGTCGCGTCGTACTCTCGGGCGAAATGCTTCGGACCGGTGAACCCGCCGCCGCCGATGAACAACACGCGGTCGATGTCGTCGGGATCGTCGGCCATCAGGTACGGGAGATGGAAATAGCGCGTGTACTCGAAGACGTGTCGGTCGGGGTCCTCGCGATCCATTGCACTGTGGCGTTGGCCGTCGAGATAGAGCGTCCGCGTGTCCCCGAGATCGACGACCCGCAACTCCTGATACGGCGTCTGGGTCTGGTACACCACCCGGCCTTCGGCGCTGATCCCCGCCGAACCGCTGGCGACGGCCGCAACCAGCAACAGGGCGATCCCGGCCATGGCGACCACCGAGTCCCGGGACGGCGAGGGCAGTGAGATCACGAGCGACGTTCCCACGAGCAGGAGGCCGAAGACCAGCCCGATCAGTTCGATGCTCAGCGAGGGGATGAGGAAGTAGGTCGTCGCGAAGGCACCGATGATGCTCCCGACCGTGCCGACGGCGTACACGTGACCCGACGCCTCTCCGAGCCCCTCCTTCGTCGAGAGCTGGGCCGCGTAGGGGCTGATGAATCCCAGTAGGTACGTTGGCGGCCCGAACAACAGCGTGACCGCCGGCAGCGACGCAAAGCGGCTCGGAAGCGGAACGGCGGTCGTCGACCGCAATAGCAGATCCCCCACGAAGACCAGCATCGCCACATACACGGCCGTTCCGAGCAGCAGTCGGACCATCCGCCGATTCGAGGCGCGCGTGGCGGCGCGATTGCCCCCTCGATGGTAGCCTACGCTCAGTGCGGCGAGAAAGACGCCGATGATCGTGCCCCACGTGTAGATGCTGCTGCCGAACTGCGGGGCGATCATCCGACCCGCGAGGATTTCCAGGCCCATGCTGGCGACGCCCGAGACGAACACCGCTGTTTCCGGTTTCGTCGGTCGACGCCATTGTCGGGTATCACTCGCCGCCATCCGTGGGAGAATGCGGGGACATGGTCTTAAACGTTACATCGCCCTACGGCGACTCTCGTATCGAAACGCCGATCCTACCCCTCCTCTTCCATCCGCTTCGATCCGGGGTGCGTACGGTGGCTACGACTGTGCGGTTTCCCGTTCGAACTCCTGGATCATCTCGTCGGTTCCCGCCAGCAGGACAGTATCTCCCGTCTCGATGTGGGCCGTCTCCTCGGTCTGGCAGGTTCCGTTCCGTTCGATCCCGATGACCACCAACCCGGTTTCTGACCCCTGGTTGGCCCCGGCGATCGACTGGCCCGCGAATCGCCCCGCGTCGGTCCGGATGAGTCGGATCTGGCTCACGGGAGAGATGACGTCCTCCCCGTAGACCTCGCGGGCGAGCAGCCGCGCAGTGGCCCGCTGGATCGACAGGACGTAGTCGGCGCCGGCGCTGAAGGCGGTCCGCACCTTGTCGTCGTCAGTCACCCGGGCGAGGATTTCTATGTCGTCAGTGATCGACCGGGCGACCGCGATCGTCAACAGGGCGGTCGCGTCGTCGTCGACGGTGACGACCAGTGCTGTCGCGTCGGCGATTCCGGCCTCGGTCAGCGTCTCGGGATCGCCGACGTCGCCGACGACGTCGACCCCCTCGTGATCGTCGACGTCGATCGTCGTCGTCGAAACGTCGTCCGGTAGCGCGTCGGTGACGGCCCGTCCACCCTCGCCCGTACCGGCGACGACGACGTTCGAGTGTTCGCGCGTCGAACGCATCCCCGAGACTTCCTCGCGGACGTCGTCGATCGCGTCCTTGGGACCGGCCACGATCAACACCGTGTTGCGCCTGAGCTGATCGGTCGGGCTCGGCGGGAGCCGGAGGTCGCCGTCGAACCAGCCGGCCACCAGCGTCAGGCTTGGATGATCGAAAAAGGGGCTCTCGCGAACCTCGGTTCCGTGGAGCGGGCTGCCGCGACGGACGAGGAGCTCCCTGATTTCGACGTCCCCCCCGATCGACGTTCCCTCGGGGATCGTCACCGACGTCGTCGCCTTGTGTGCGAGCCGCTGACCGATGAGGACGTGTGGGGAGACGACGGTGTCGACGCCGATCCGTTCGAGCGCCCGGTTCTGTTTCATCGATTCCGTGAGGCTCACCACGCGGAGGTCCTCGTTCAGATCTAGCGCCGACAGTACGATGCTGGCGTTGCGGTCTCCCGCGTCGGTCACCAGAAGACTCGCGTCGGTAATGGAAACCCGCTCGAGGGTGTCGACAGTCTCGGGGTCGCCGTTGATCACTTGGTAGCCGGCGTCCGAGAGCCGCTTTGCTTCGTCCTGATCGGAGTCGATGAGAGCATAGCCAATCCCCAGCCGTTCGAGTTCCTCGAGCAGGACGTCGCTGTCACGGCGATACTCCCCGATCACGACGTGCTCGTTCTTGGGCCTCAGACGGTCATCGAGGTCCAGCGACGTCCGCTCGAAGAGGGGAATGACGAGCACGCGGAGGGTGAAGAACCCGATCGCGATTCCCGACAGTTGCATCAGGACGACGAGCCCGTTCATCCAGGGCGTCGTCCACGGGGAATCCGCGCCGTAACCGGTCGTCGTCATCGTTTCGACGACGGTCTGGAACGACCGGAACAGCGTGTGTTGATCACCTTCGAGCGTACGCATCCCCGTGTTGTAGACGACGGTGTAGAACAGAATGATCGAAACGAGGCCGATGACGTACAACAGGAGAAGTCGCTGGCGACGGGATAGATCATCGATCGACCGGACGTCCTTGAACTCCTTGAGAGATCTCATGTCTATAGCACCGTGTTCCCGCGAGGGTAGACAATCCGGAGCCAAAAGGACGCTGCATGAGACCCGCCGTCGACCCCCGCATAGCGGACTTTCGGGTTCTTGTACACCGCCATATCGCATGGATCGTTCGGCTTGATGGTCCTTCCACTCGGTCGGACCTCCCTTCTGCCGGCCGGATGGTATCACATCGCGAGCCTGGGCGTCATCGCCCACTTCGATGCTCGCTCCGGTTTCGGTTCTCAGTTGTGTTTCTCCTCGAAGAACTGAGCGTCGGTCTCCGAGTCCGAATACGCCACGCCCTTCATGCGGCTGATGTCCTGATAGAGCGTCTCGAGTTGTTCCAAGGTTCGATGAACGGAGTATCGTTCGATGGCCGCTCGGGTGTCCCGGTCGGTCTGCAGGCACGTCTCGATCGCCGTTACCATCGATCCAAGGTCGCCATACTCGAAACGCTCGCCGTTTGCGGGACCAATCGTCCTATCGAACGGCGGGACATCTGCGGCCGCAACTGGGGTACAACAGGCGTTCGCTTCGAGCGTCGACAGCCCCAGCGTATCGGCGGTCGACGCGGTGAGGAACACGTCGATCGAGGAGTAAAAGGTCGGTAGCTCCGTCCGCGGGAGGAAATCACGGAAGACCACGTTATCGGGAGCGTGAGCCTCGAGTCGTTTTCGGAAGGGGCCCTCCCCGACGATGACGAACTCGTAATCGGACAGTTTTTCGGCGGCACGTAGGATCTCTTCGACGTTCTTCTCAATGCTGACTCGGCCGCTGTATCCGATCACCGTCCGATCCGGATACCAGTCCTCCTCGGTGGGCTCGAAAAAGTCCATGTCGATACCGACCGGAAGCTTGACGTGATCGACCGTCCTGTCGATCCGGTCGGTCGACGCCGTCACGACATCGAAGCTCTCCAGAAATGCGTTCTCCCAGGGGAGATACGCCTTCGCGAGAAGGGACGCCACCCTCTCGCTTCTGACGCTCTGATGAAAGTACTCCTCAAGCGGCGTGTGGTGTGTGTAGATCGCCGGAAGATCGTGTTTCCACGCGTAGTATCGTCCGAGGATGCCGACCGGTGCCGGGCCATGACAATGCACGATATCCAGGTCGGGCAGCGTCGAGGGACGTTTGAACAACGGGATCCGGTAGCCGCCATAGAACGGGTTCGGGAGCGACCTGACGGGGATCTCTCGGTCGTTCGGTTCGTACTCCCCATCGGGATAGATGACGTAGACCTCGTGGCCTGCCCGTTCGAGCTCCTCCCGCCAGAGCTTGATCGTGTACGTCACCCCGTCGATCTCGGGGAAGTAGCTGTCGGTGAAAAACCCGATCTTCATGCGAGCACCCCCTCGTACAACGACTGGTACCGATCGGCGGTCTTCGAGAGTGAGAACTCCTCGCTCCGCCGGGCCGCGTTCTCTCCCAGTCGCTCCCGCAACTCGGGCCGTTGCAGGCGCGCGAGCACCTCGTCGAACGATCCCGTCGCCTTCAGACACTCGTGGCCCTCCTCCAGCCACGAGAAGGTCTCTATGTCTCGGACCACGATCGGCTTGCCGGTGCTCATCGCCTCCAGCAGCGCGATCCCCTCGTTCTCCTCGTGGGTCGGGAAGAAGAAGACGTCGCCCGCCGCGTACGCGCCTCTGATGTCGTCGATATAGCCGGTGAACGTGCAGTTCTCCGGCGATTCCCTGATCAGTTTCTTCGTCGTTCGTCCCTTCAATGAGAGGTCAAGCGGCCCGAACCAGGCGAAGTCGAACTCCGGCAGCCGACGGGCCGTCTCGACGAACGTCCGCAGTCCTTTTCGCCGCACGACGTGGCCGACGAGGAAGACGACCGGGGGCGTCAGGTCGTAGCGTCGGAGATACTCCGTGCGCAATCCCTCGAACCCGTCGAGTTTCCGTTTGTCGACGCCGTTCGTGATGACCGTCGTCTCCGTTTCAGTATACGTCTCGATGAGCCGTCGGTTGTACTCCGAGGGACAGACGAGCACGTCGCCGAGTTCGTATGCCGCCTCGAGGTAGGGCCGAAGCGGCTTCGCGAGCGCGTTCGTGAACCGGAAGCTGTCCCCGAAGTCCTCGGCAGTCACGTGGGTGTGGATCACGACCGGCAGTCCGCGGTGTCTGGCCCGCATCGCGTAGTAGATCGATCGGGGTCCCATGAGGTTGAGATGGAGGACGTCCGCGTCGAGACGCGGGGTTTCGGCGTAGGACACGCCGATCTCGTCCAGCATTCGGCGCTGGTTCTTCACCGATTCCCGAATCCCGCCCGTGACCACCTCCTCGAACTCAAAGTAGTGACTGACCTTCATACGGGCTCATGTGTGATGGGTTTCGGAATCATGACTTCAATGCTTCGTTACGCAGGTCAAACGCCGTTGTCCTCGTCGCTCACGCCGGCAGTCGTCTCAGTCGATTTCGAGCCAGGGGACCTCCATGAGGGCCGGAATCGGGGTCTCGATGTGGTGTTCCCAGACTCCCTCCTCGCCGAACGCCTCGCCGTGGTCGGCCGTGACGACGACGGTTCCGTCGAGGTCGTCGATCAGGGTTGCTACCTCCTCGAGGACGATGTCGAGGTTCTCCTCGTAATACGCCATCGCCGTCTCCCGGGTGCCGTTTCGCCAGAGGTTGGTCGGATCGAGTTCGAGCCAGAGCCCCGCCTTCATGGCGAGTTCGCTCCCTTCGAGCGTCTTTTCGATCCGGGGACGGACCGAGTCGCCGATCGATGAGAGCACTCCACCGTCCGCCGCGCTCTCCTCGGCGTCTCCCTGACGGTTGATCCCCTTGCGGATCTGTTTGAGCTTCTGACCGTTGCCGCGCGTGAGATAGGGCGCGTGTGGCTGCATGTAATGGAGAACCGTTCGATCGGCCCGATCGACGACGTCGCGGTGTTCGCGCATCGACGTCCCGAGCGCCTCGGGGGGGATCGTCCCCAAGTCGTCGTCCCAGCCGTGTTTCCAGACGTCGATCACGTCGCTGATGTGGTCGCTCGCGCTCCATTCGTAATCACAGCTCGCGCCCCACTTCAGCTCGTTCAGCGGGATCCCGAGGTCGTTGATGAAGGGGTTCCCCGAGAAGTACGCGATGTCGTGTTCCCCGGTGAACGTTCGGTACGCCCATTCGGGGGTCGAGGAACCCGTACTCCAGCGCTTTTCGAGGGTGCCATCGAGATACTCGTCGTATCGGTCGCTGAAGACGTCATACCGGCACGCGTCCAACACCACACAGTAATCCCACTCGGACTCGAGAAAACGCTGGTCCTGCATCGGTTGGTTCATTCGTTCGCTCTCCAGTAGAAATACGTGTTTCCATCGGCGCCGACCGGCTCGCCGTCCGTGATACGACGGATCATTCGAGATACCCGAGATCCCGGAGACGGTCGCGCATCTCGTTGTCAGCCCCCGCCAGGGCGTCCTCCCCACCGACCGTCTCCTCCGAGTCAGCCCATTCACCGCCGACCTCCCCTTCGAACAGCGATAGTGCCCGTTCGGCATCGGCGACCCGCTCGTCCTCGGCCGGATCGAGGGGTGAGCGTTCCTCGGGATCGACGTCGAGTCGATACCCCTCGTCCGGGATCCGGTCGGCGCGAACGTACTTCGCTTCGGAACTGCGCGACGCACGCATTCGCGAGTACGCGCGATGGTCTGGCGGGAGGTCGATCCCCGCCTCCGTCGCCTTCTCCTCGAGATGGTGTAGTTCGATGACGGGGCGGGCGTACTCGACGAACGCGTAGTCGTCCGTCCCGTCCTGGGCGGCGGCGAGCGCGCGCTGTCCGGGGTCGGAGCCGTCTTCGAACTCTCGGTAGGTTCCCGAGAGCATCGACCGTGCGGGATCACGCGCGACTACGTCCCGGCCGTCGGCGAGGTTCACCGCCGTGGGATCCACTTCGAGGGCGTCGAGCGTCGTGTGATAGAGGTCGAGCAACTCGACGAGACCCCCGTGTCGTTCCGGTTCGAGCGAGGGGTGTTTCACCAGCAGCGGAACGTTGATCAGTTCGTCGTAGAGGGCGAACTCGTGGCCGTAGAGGTCGTGTTCGCCGAGCAACTCCCCGTGATCGGAACAGACGACGACGGTCGTCTCCTCCCATCGGTCGGTCTCGCGTAGCCAGTCGAACAGCCGCCCGAGCTGTGCGTCCATGTGGGCGATCTCGGCGTCGTAGAGGTGGCCGATGTCTTGCCACTCCGCCTCGTCGATGTCGCGGGCACCCGAGTTGAACTCCTTGGAGTTCTGGCAGACCGAGGAAGGATCGACGTCCGGAGCGAACCGTTGGCGCTGCTCCTCGGGCGGGTAGTACGGCAGATGTGCGTCCATCAGGTTGACGAAGGCGAACCAGCCCTGCTCGCTCTCGCTGCCCTCGATGAACGCCTTCGTCCGGTCGATGACGGCCGGCGTCTTCGAATCCGCGCCCTCGCCGCTCGCGAGGTGGGCGTGGGCCTTGGCTCCGACCCGGACGACCCGGGAGGCCAGTTCGCGCAGACGGTCGTTGTCGTTGACCAACTGCCATGCCTCCGCGAGCGGTCCCGAGAGCAGATCGCCGGGCATGACCTCGAAAAAGGAGTCGTGATCGTCGAATCCGCGGACGAGCTTCGTGTACGGCGATATCCATGCATTCGAGGAGTAACACGCCGTGTCGTAGCCCGCCGCCGAGAGGACCGACGCCAGCGTGGTGCTCTCGCCGAGGTAGGGGCTGCCCTGATCGGCGCCGTGCTGGCTCGGGTAGAGACCGGTGAACATCGACGCGTGGACGGGCAGCGTCCACGGGGCCTGGGCGACCGCCGAGTCGAACACGGCCGCCTCTTCGGCCAACGAGGCTAGCGTGGGTGTGGTCGAACGGTCGTACCCGTACGGCGACAGGTGGTCCTTTCGAACCGTGTCCAACACGACGAAAAGGACGTTCGACGGACTCGATTCCATTCTTCGCGGTATTCGTTCGTACGCACGCATAAATCGATCGAAGCGTGACAATTGGACCGGCGACTATCAAGGGGCAGACGTTTCACCCTCGACTGAGTACCTCGACGCATATGGGCTCGCGAAACCGCCGCGCGTTTCTGATCGGGATCTCAGGAGCCGTCGCCGTCTTTGCCGTGCTGTTCTTTCTCGTCGGCGGTCAACAGATCATCACGTCCCTCGCCACGGCCGATCCGATCTACATCGGCATGACCTTCGGTCTCGGGCTCTGTTGGCTCATGGCCTGGAGTCTCATGCTCCGAACCGTTCTCGGCACCCTAGGCGTGGACATTCCGGCCGGCAAGTCCTTTCTCGTCTACGCCGGTGCGGTCTTCGCGAACAACGTCACGCCCTTCGGCCAGGCCGGCGGTGAGCCGATCTCGGCGCTGCTCATCTCGAAGGTCTCGGACGCGCGCTACGAGACCGGGCTGGTGGGAATCGCGAGCGTCGACGTGCTCAACGTCGTCTCGTCGGTCTCGCTCGTCTTGATCAGCGTCGGCTACTACGCGACCAACTTCGCCATCGGCGAGCGTCTCGTCACCGCGGTCGGGTCGGCGCTCGTGTTGACGATCGGGATCGGCAGCCTCATGCTCGTCGCCTGGCGGTATCGATACGCGCTGATCGATCGGATCTCGGGCACGGTCGCGTCCGGACTTGCCCGTCTCAGGCCGAACCGATTCGATCACGACGCCGTCGAGGACGACATCACGGAACGAACCGACAACTTCTTCGATCACATCGAGCGCATGGCGATGAACCGTCGCCGCCTGGCGATCGTACTGGGGCTGTCGCTTTCGGGCTGGCTCCTCCAGGGTGCGGCACTGCTCGCGGCGTTCACCGCGCTGGGCCACAGCGTCCCTGTGTCGATCGTCCTGTTCGCCATTCCGCTCGGGAACCTCGCGGGGGCGGCCCCGCTTCCGGGCGGACTCGGTGGCATCGAAGCCGCGTTCGTCGCGCTTCTCGTGCCGACGACGGGAATCGCCGCCCCCGCCGTCACCGCGGCCGTCCTGATCCACCGCGGGGCGATCTACTGGATGCCGGTTCTGATCGGCGGCGGATCGGCCACGGCCTTCGGCGTTCGGTCGGTGAGTTGAACGGCCATGGTTCGGGATCGGCTAGCAACGTTTAACTTCGGTACCGGACAACCGTCGGGGTGATGTACCCCCTGCAACTCGAGCGGATACCGCCGTGGCTCGAGTCGATGTTCTCCTCGGAGCTCGCGTTCGCGGTGCTGTTGGGCATCGCCATCCTTGAGGGCGCGATGCTTCTTCGGTTCATGCCGAGCGAACTCGTCGTTCCGAGCGCGCTGTTGCTCATCGGATCGTCGCTATCCGTCGTCATCGCGATCATCGCCATCACGGTCGTCGGAACGACCGTCGGCCAACTCATCCTGTTCACCCTCGTCCGTCGTGGCGGTCGGGAGTACGTCATCCAGAAGCGCTGGTTCCCGGTCGACGAATCGAGGCTTAGCCGGATCGACGGTTGGTTCGACCACTGGGGTGCCGTTGCGGTCCCGGTCAGCAACACGATGTTGTTCGTGCGTGGACTGCTTACGGTTCCTGCCGGGCTCTCAGATATGGATCGGCGGACGTTCGTCGTCCTCTCGGCGCTCGGGTCGCTGTCGTTTCAGTCGATCCTTGCCGCGCTGTATCTCCTCGTCGATTACCAGTTCGTCCTCGATAACTACCTGCTCATCTGATCGGCCGCGAGGAGTCCAACCGTTCGACCGGTCACGGCTCGATACGAAGCACCGATCATCTAGAACGTCCGACTACTCGTTCGAATCGCGCCGGTAGACGGGCAACCGAGCCCCGATTCCCGCATCACGAAGGCGCCAGCCGAGTTCAAGTGCGAACCAGACCAGTCCGGTCAGGACCGCGATGCCGATGGCGGCGAACTGTGAATCGCCCATCCACACCGGACTGATGAAGAGGATGGCGTTGTGGATCCGGTGGGGAATGAACGACACGAGGAAGGCGGCGACTCCGCCGAACGTCCCGATGAGCGCGCCGATCGGATCGAAACCACTCCCGCCCTCGTTTCCGGCGCTCGCCCCGCCCTCACCCCCGCTTGCATCACTGGGGGTTCTGGATTCAAGGCCGAGTTCCTGTGCGCTCGTCCCGTTGGCGCTTTCCTCGCCGGTCTCCAGTCGCTCGGCCTCGTAGGGCATCGTCGATCCGACCTCCCAGACGATCTCACCCTCGGCGTTCACCTCCATGACGCGGTTCCCGTGGCTGTCGGTGAGCAGGGTGTTGCCGTCGGGAAGTCGGTCGGCGTCGCGGGGCCACTGCATCTGCTCGTCGGACCACTCCCACGTCTGGACCCACTCGCCGTCCTCCCGCTGGAACTCCTCGACGTTGCCGTTCTCAGAGTCGGCAACGACGATCGCGGGACCGCCGTTCTCCTCGGGGATGTAGTCGGGGTTGTGCTGTTGATACAGCGGATCGGTATCGTCCTGGGTTCCGAGGGTCCAGTCCTCTTGGAGACCCTCCTCGGGATCGATGAAGACGACCTGGTTCTGGTTGCGCATGCTGACCATGATGTTGCCGTCCATCTCGTCGCCCTCGCTCTCGATGTACTCGACGTCGTTGATGTGCGCCCAGTCACCGGGGAACGGTCCGCCCTCCTCGATCGGGTAGTCCGCTTGGGCGTCCCACATCCACTCGACGAGCTCGGTCTCGGTGTTGACAATGAACACCTGATCCGCGACCATGTCGGCGACGACGAAGCGGTTCTCGCCGATCCGGTCGGCGTCGTGCCATTCGGCGGCGGTCTCGGTGTAGTCGTAGCGCTCGTAGAGGACCTCGGTCTCGCCCGTCTCGAGGTCCGTGCGTTCGATGACGTTTCGCGCACACGGCGGCGAGCCACAGGTCGGTCCCTCGGTGTGGATGGTGTCGGTCGCCACGTATTCGACTGTCAGCGGATCGCCCTCCACCGGATCGACGTCGAAATACTTCGTCCGTTCGTTCTCGTAGTACAGGACGCTCCCGTCGGGTTCATAGGCGGTGATCGTTCCGGCTCGCCCCGACTCGGTGATCACCGTGTGGCCGTCGGTCGCCGGCGCACGCGGGACGTCCTCCTCGGTCGCCGTCGAAAGGCCGTCACCGGTTGCGCCGCTGACGAGGACGGCCCCACAGAGGGCAACGATCACCACGAATGCGATCCGGAGTCGGTTGCGCGTAACGATCGTCCGTTCTCCTTCCTGTGACGGGTCCGACGCTCCCATCACGGTTCACCTAGACCCCTGTTCACCGTCTCCGTTCGCCGCAATACCATACCCCGGTCTTTCGAAGTTAGTGTAATAGTACTTTCTTCTCCATACGCTTTCGTCGGCGACGTCTCACCCGTGAGATCGCCGCTCATTCGGTTCCCGTCTCACTCGTCGTCTAGTTCGTATCCCATCTCTAGGAGTTCCTCGACGACGTCCTGCCGGTTCCGGAGCGCAGCACGATACACTGCCTCGCGGACGTCGAACTTCGGAACGTCGCGCCCGAGGGCTCCTTCGATATCACTGATGAGGTCGCGCTCCCCGTCGACGACCGTATCGTGAACGAAGAAGGTCAGCCGCTCCTCGCGTTCGAACTGAACGGACTTGTCCTGGATCGCCCGTCGGACGATATATGGCTGTGTCTCGTTCGACGGTTGCTCTTCGTCACGTTCGTCCCCGCCATCCGAGTCGGATGCCGTGTCCTGCCCCCGGCGCGTTGACTCGGTTCCTGCCTCTTCCTCGCGCGCCTCCGTCTCTGTGTCGGCCTCCTCGCCCCACAGGTCGTCCCCCGATCCCGACTTCAGTCCGGTCATGCTCGGACCTCCACGTCCGTCCGTTCGAGTTCGCCCGGCTTGGGTGGATTCGGCGCCTCGATCCCGCCTTCAGTTTCTAGATGCCGTGCTAGCCTGTCGAACTGCGCGAGGGTTTCGAGTTCGTAATCGCGGCGTCTGTCGCGGTGATCGCGCACGTACGTGAACGCGCTGCATTTCTCGCGCCAACACCCCTCCAGCAGCGACGTCCGGTCGCCGATGACGACGGGAACGTCGAACCCTTCCGCCTCGATCTCCTCGATGATCGCCGTCTGGTCGCGGGTCCCCTTCACGTGGTTTGGAATCGCGGCGAGCACGCCGATGTTGATCTCGAGTTGCTCTTGAAGGTTCATCACGAGGTCGTTGAGGCCGCTGACCGACGCCTGACCCTTGCCCGACGGTTCGAAGGGAAGGACGAGGTTCCGCGTCGCGTCGAGCGCGTTGTACAGGTGCGGCCCCGAACTCGCCGGCGGGTCGACCACGAGGACGTCGTATTGCTGGTGAATACCGGCCTCACGGAGGACTCGTTGTAGCTGCGTCCACATCGGGAACGACTCGCCGAAGTCCTTGCGCGCTTCCTGCTCCTTCCGAAGGGCTTCCCCGAGGTCCTCGAGTCGGTTGTGTTCGGGGATGATATCTACGCCCTCCTCCACCGTTTGAATCAGATCGCCGAACGGTCCCTGTCCACGGTTTACCAAGTGATGTACTAACGTATCGACCCCGCTATCGGCCCGCTCGTGGTCGATATCGAACAGATGGCTCAAATCACCGTCCTGTGGATCGAGAGGAATCGCGAGCACGTCAAGTCCTGCACGGGCGTGCGCGACGGCCAGATTCGCCGTGAGGGTCGTCTTTCCGACGCCCCCTGCTTCGCTGTAGACCGCGTACGATAGCATGTACTGCCGCTATGGATGGCATCCATCATAAGATTACGTCAGACGATTCAATTCGAACACGTGGTTACACTATCTGATTGCCACGTTCATTTGTATCTACTATTTGAAACGCACATTTGAAACAATCGTTTGAAACACACATTTGCAGCTACTTATGAGAGAATGCAGATACGGAAAACGAATCGAACGACCCACGTATGCCTACGAACGGGTCGTTTCTCAGAAGCCAGTATGGGAGGACCATCGATGTGGACCGCACTCCGCGACAAACGCCTGAACCGACTAGCTTCCCTTGCTTGCGAATCTCCGTCAGTTCAAAACGCCGTCGTCGATGAGCTGCTCCTCCCATTCGCGTCGCGCTTCGATCTCCCGACGGCCACGAGCACTGAGTCGATAGATGTTCGTTCGTCGGTCTCTGGCCCCCTTCTCAACGAGGCCCTTGTCGACGAGCGTATCGAGGTTCGGATACAGCCGCCCGTGATGGACCTCCGTCTCATAGTACTCCTCGAGTTCCTCTTTGATCGCCAATCCGTGTGGTTCGTCCAAGCCGGCGATCGTGTATAACAGGTCACGTTGAAACCCCGTCAAGTCATTCATGTAACTGCTTATGCGTTCAGTCGTTGTCAAATTAAGGTGCTGTAAGATCAACTAGTGATTCAACGTGGGAAGCAAGCTAGTTTATGATTACATCATTGTATTACAGAATTAAATTAAAAAATTTCAAATGTGTTCTCAGTATGACTTGAAACGTCGACCCCCTTCATCGGGCGGCAATCCGCCGTGAACCGCGATGATACGATCGGCGAGTTGACCGGACTGAATTAGAATTCGTCGTTGATTCACTCTGTCGAGTCTCTTCTATCCGTTTGTCGATCGAAAGTCCGTTAAATTACACATTGTGTATCTATCATTTATGGCAGTAGAATAGATTTCGTGGTCGACTGAAAGCGATGGACGAATCAACGACGGGCCGTCCTCCTTTTGGCTCGGTTGATCCCTGGATCGCGTCGAATGCATCGATCCCCATCGATGTCCGGTCTTTGAACGATCGAGCGACTGCACGTCCCATCTGTCGGCCGCCATTCTATTTTTCATCGTATATATCCGAATATTAATTTCGTAGTAACTAAAATACAAATCATGACAGGAGATGCGCGGCAGATCCTTCTGACCGTCTTCGTATGTCTGTCGGTCCTATTGGCCGGTTGTGCCGGCTGGGGGACCGCCAGTCCATCCGAGACCGAGGGCCAGACGCCACAGGAGAGCGGGGACCTCGAAGCAACGAGCGATGATGACACCCAGGACGCCGCTGCCGGGAACGGAACGCCCGTACCAGCGAACGATTCGACCGACCGATCCGAGGATGGCGGGAGTAACGATGACGGGAGTAGCGCCGATACTGCTACCGACGCGAGCGCTCCTGACGACGGCTCTCAGGACGGAAACGCCGACGTAACCACGGCCGGCACGACGACCGCGGACGAGGACGTGAGTGACGATTCCGAGACCGACACGACGATCGATGTCGACGACGCTGGAACGGAGCCCGAACCGGACGAGACCGGGGACGATTCGACGTCTCCGGACGACGCGACGGACGACGGTGAGGAGACAAACAGCGGTGTCACGAACGAGACTTCCGAAACCGGTTCCGAGGGGTCCGTATCGGCCGACCCCACCGACTCCGAATCCAGTACTGACTCCGATTCCGATGGCGAGTCCGCCCCTGATTCTGATACCGATGCCGATGATGCGAACGGATCCGATTCCGACTCCGGAGCGGCGGACGAGTCGGCCCCCACTGAGACGGCTACTGATGAGGAGCCCGAACGCGAAGTCCACAACCTGACCGTCACCGCGGGGGAGGCCTTTGCCGTGCCGAACGTCCCCGTGACGATCGAACGCGCCTCGGACGGTGCGACGACCACGCGGGAAACGAACGCCGACGGCGTCGTGACGTTCACCGTCTACGACGATGAGTACGTCGTTACCGGCACCGATCCGAACGGAAACGAGGCCGAGAGAACCGTCACTGTCGACGGGGAGGATCAACGAGTGCTGTTGGAGACGCTCGAACCCGAGTGGCCCGAGGAGACGACGCTCACCGTGACCGTTCTCGACTCGAACGGCGACCCCGTTGAGGGGGCGACCGTTGAGGGGATGGGCGACCGGCTCCCGGACGGTGTCGACGCGCTCGCAAGCGCCGAAACGAACGCCGGGGGCGTCGCCGAACTCTCCGTCTGGAACGGGATGTCCTATCTGCTTGACGTCACGGTCGGCGAGACGTACGTGAGCGCCGGTGTCGTCGAAATCGACGGCGAGACCGACGCCACGATCCGGCTCGACGAACCGACCGAGACCGAAGGCGAATCGGAAGCGAACGTGGAGACGGCGGACATGCAGGGCCCACCGTCCGTACCGGCGCTCGTTTAGGATCGGGCAGCGATCAAACGATGTCGATATCGGGCCCGTCGAGTCCCCTCGCTCGTCTCGACCGTGCTTTTTTTGATCGCACCCGGCGTTGGATCGTCGATGGAGGTTGCCATTCTCACCGTCGGCGACGAAGTGCTCGCGGGGGATACGACGAACACGAACGCGACGTGGCTCGCGGGTCGGTTGACCGAAAGCGGCGCGACGGTCGTCCGCATTCTCACCGTTCCGGACGACCGGGAACTCATCGCGGGGACCGTCCGCGAGTGGGCCGACGCATTCGACGCGGTGATCGTGACGGGCGGGCTCGGTGGCACTCACGACGACGTCACCGCCGACGCGCTCGCCGACGCGTTCGACCGCGATCTCGTCGTCGATGACGCCGTCCGCGAGGACGTCATCGAGACCGTGGCGGCCTACCGGGAGGAGAACCCCGACACGGTCGAGGCCCACGACGTCGACATCAACGCGGATGCGTGGGCGGCGCTTCCGTCGGGCAGTCGCGCCCTGATCAATTCCGGGGGTCTCTGTCCCGGCTGCGTGCTCGAGAACGTCTACGCGTTTCCGGGGGTCCCCTCCGAGATGAAAGGCCTGTTCGAGCAGGTGGCCGCGGAGTTCGGCGGTGAGACGCTGTCACGAACCCTGTATACGCCACAGCCGGAGGGATCGATGCTCGACGCGCTTGCCGGCGTTCGGGAACGCTTCGACGTGGCGGTCGGCAGTTACCCCTCGACGTCGGAACGAAACCGCCTGAAAGTGACCGGCACGGATCCCGATGCCATCGAGGAGGCGGTCGCATGGCTGCGCGACCGGATCGACGTCACCGAGGAGTAATCACGGTCTCGGCCGCCACCGTTTAGCGTCATTCACGAGGCAATCGGAGCGTGAGGAGGGTGATCACTCCCACGAGCGCCGCCAGGAGCATGTACCCCTCGTCGAAGTATCCACGCTCGGCGATCGCGCCAAACAGCACCGGACCCATTGCCCCCATCATCGAGGCGAACGATCGGACCGCCCCTAGCCCAGTCCCCTGGATCTCCTCCGGGATCGTATCAGCCAGATACGACTGCGTGATCGCCCCTGAGCCGAGCATCGTACTGATCAACACGGTGACCGCGACGAGCGCCCAACGCCCGCGTACCGTCGGCAGGACCGCGAAACCAACGATCGATCCACCGAGTACGATCGGGAGCGACCGACGGATGCCGATCCTGTCGTAGGCCACGCCGGCCGCCGGTTTGGCGACGATCCCGACGGCGAAAAACAGGCCGAACAGACCGCTCGCGACCGTCGATGACAGTCCCTTCTCGCTGATAAGGTAGGTCGGATAGAACGCTGAGAACGTCTGGAGGATGCCGATGTAGAGAAACAGGATGATCCCCATGAAGACGAGCGTGGGTTGACGCAGTTCTCCGAGGACGTGTCGCGCACTCTCGATCGAGAGGTCATCGACCGTGCTGTCAGTCGGCGTGTATCGCGGGAGGGTCACCCAGATGACGACCGTGATCGCGACCAACAGGGGGATCACGAACCCCAGTCCGGCCTGCCAGGCGATCGCCGCGGCGAGCACTCCCCCGATCGGCGGAAGGACCGTCTGACCGATATCGCCCGTTGCCATCGTCACACCCAACGCCCGCCCGATCCGGTCGGGATAGAGTTCCGAGAGGGCGGTGATCCTGGCGACCGGATACAGCGCCAGTCCGAGTCCGACCACCGCGGTCGCGGCGAACAGGAGTATCGTCGTCGGGGCAAGCACTACCGTGATCAGTCCGATCGAAACGATCGCGACGCCCGCCGTCAGCAGCTTTCGTTCCCCGTAGCGATCGGCGAGGACGCCCCCGGGAACCTGACCGATCGCGTACCCCAGCCAGATGACCGTCACCAGGAAGCCGGCGGTCGTGAGCGTCAGCCCGAAGTCCTCGCTAAGCGAGGGTAACAACACCGGATAGATCATCCGCGTCCCGTTCAAGAGCCCCCACCCGATCGCGATCGCGATCAGCATCTTCCCCTTCCCTCCCGCCCACAACTCGTCCGCTTCCTGTCGGAGGGACTCCAGATAACTCATCAGGGTTCGGTACTAGAGGGGCAATCGGGCTCGTTGAATAATGCTTCCATACCCCCCACGGATCGCCGTCGACTCCACCCGCTCGCCGCGGGATTCGACCGTCCGTCGAACGCAGTCCGAGAGCCCCTCCGGGAGGAGTTCGGTGACTTCGACGTCGCATCGACGGTACGCGCGGACGATCCAGCGCGAGGCGTACCCGGTCACGGTGGCGACGACCGCGAGGACGGCACTGTCGACCAGCAGCCGCGCGCGACGATCGCCGGTCCCGTCGGGAGGGGGACCCTTCGCGAGCGTGACGCCCGGCTACCCACGGTGATCGGCCCGATCGGGCTCGTGGTCGACGGCCGGGTGCCGGTCGATCGGTTCGGACGCGTCGTACTCGGTCGGGCTGTAGCGTTCCGTCACGGTCCAGTACGTCCCGACGCCACAGGCGAACAGCGACACGCCGACCGGCGGGACGAACCAGCCGACCGGTCCGATGCTGCTCGCCGTCATGGCGAGGATCGCCCCGATCAGCATGGCGACGACGCTCCCCCGCTTGAGCGTCGCCATCGGTTGGTTGCGGCAGTTCGGGCAGGCCGCCACGTCGGCCTCGATCACCTCACCGCAGCGCTCGCAGGGTGCGCTCTCTCGACGCAGCCGCGCGGCCGTCCCGGCGACGGATTCGGATCCCGTCATCTGGCGACCGCCCCCCGTCGACCGGCTCCGCGTCGGTTCCGGAAACGCCGCGAACGTCCCCGGGAAGCCCCACCGTTCGCCCACATGACCCATCCGTGATTCCGACGGAAGAACGTATTTACTAGCATATCTATATATAATCCTTCAATTTCTCGTCGCCGTCCGTTCTCGGAGCCGGACCGTCGGTCATCGGATCGTGGTCAGATCGGTGAGGTGGTCCTCGTTCGTCCGGATCCAGCGATCGACGTCGGCCGCGTCGAACAGCGCCACCCGCGGCGGCGTCGCTCGGGGATCGTGAACGAGCTCGATCGTCGGATCGACCGTCGTACGCTCCCGCTCGCTGTGGGTTTTCCGTGGTTGCATCTTCTCGTCCGAGGCTACAGACCCCTCCCATAAATACGTTCCTTCAAAACTATATATATTCCTCAGTAGTGATCACGACCGCGGAATCGGGACCGAATCGAGGACAGGGAATGGTTCGATCGGGATCGACGCCGTGCGCCGTCCAAGGGTTGATGTGAGTGTCGGTCCGTACTGTGGACGTCCCATGCCATTCGATCCGGCGGACGTGACCACGGTCACCTTCGACTCCTACAGTACGCTCGTCGACGTCGACGCGGCCGAGACCGCCCTCGCGGAACGCGTCGACGATCCCGAACCGATCTCGAAGTTCTGGCGGACTCGCTCGCTGGCCTACACGTTCGTCAGCAACCATATCGACGCCTATCAGCCGTTCTACGAGATGAACAGGGACGCCCTCCAACACGCGCTGGACGCCCACGGGGTCGACCTCCCAGAGGAACGACGCGACGAGATCCTCGCGGTCTACCACGAACTGGACGTCTTCGACGACGTCCGCGACGGCATCGAGCGGCTCCGGGACGGCGGCTACGACTGCTACGTCGTCTCGAACGGCGATCCCGACATGCTCGACTCGATGGTCGACCACGCCGACATCGGCGACCTGCTGGAGGACACCATCAGTGCCGACGAGATCGGGACCTTCAAGCCCGATTCGGCGCTGTACCGACACGCCGCGGCTCGAACTGGTACTCCCATCGACGAGATCGCCCACGTTACCGCGGGCTGGTTCGACGTCATGGGGGCGCGACACGCCGGAATGCAGGGCGTGTGGGCGAACCGCAAGGAGGCCGCCTGGGAGCCCTTCGACGGCAGTCCCGACCTCGTCGTCGAGGACTTCCACGATCTCGCCGAGGAACTCGATCTATAACCTCTCTCGGATCCTTCGTCCTCCCTCCAACACCGCCCCCGCATCCCGTTCGCTCACGATCCCCGTTCGATGCGTTCGCCGCTCTTGACTTCCAGCCGCCTCCATGAGGAGTCGCTGTCCGAGTGATCCTCGCCGGACTCGCTACGAGATTTCGATACATTCTTACGTTCTTTCTATCATTTACAATCATGAATAACTTGGACGACGGAGGGATGGCCATGAGCGATGGGACGCTCACGGAGGAGATCGATATCCGCCGACAGCAACTCTATGTGGCCCGACAACAGACGATCCTTGCGAACCCTCGAACGGCTGAGAGAGCGGAGTTGATCGAAGCGATCGAAACCCTGGTGAGGAGGAGTACCGCACGTGGAAGTCGGACTATCCCGACGTATACGAGCGACTTACCGAACACCTCCCGCCGGAACCGGCGGATCTCGACTAACCGGCGTCCTCGGAGCAGCGCCCCTCCGTCGCGTCCGATCCAAACGCGGAACACCTGACGAGTACGAGATCCTGGAGGTCCTAAGCCGATCAGCCACGCTGCTCGTGTCGGTTAGCACTGGACTGCGCGCGACCGTCCTTCATGTCAACTACATATGAAAATCGTTTAGGTCGTGTGTGGTAAACTACCACACATCATGCACGCGTATCGCGACTCTCCCGACGGCCCTTCCGCGCCCGAATGGGAGGGTTACGACGAGTGGTTGCGGGATCTCACCGGCTGCTCGGAATGCGGCTCACTCCAGTATCGCGACGACTGGGTGGACAATGGCTGGGAGCGGTATCGCGTCGTGATCTGTGAGAACTGCGGCGCCGTCGATCCGGACAAGTAACGCCATCCGAGGGTGCTGATCACGGTTCTCGATCGTGACGGACGCTCACACCTGGCCGACCAGCGGCATCGCCAGCCCGATCCCCCAGCCGACGAGACCGATCACGACCAGGAGGTTCCCCTCAACGTCACTGCGGGCTGCTCCCGCTGCAAGGAGCCCGAGAGCGACGAGCAACCCCAATCGATGAACCAGCAGTTCGATCGGCAACGCCGTCACCCCGAGCCCGGCGAAGTCCAGGATGAACGCCGTCCCGAGCCCGACGACGGTGAACATGAACGCTGGCTGTGGCTCCAGCCGGTGTCCCAGCCAGCTCGTGATCCGCTGTATGCGCAACAATCGAGTCGCCGCTTCGAGCGGTTGGGTGAACACCAGGGTTACGACGGGCAATCCGACCACCAGGATCGGGTAGAGTACGACGACGAACGCCTTCGGCGTGACCCAGGGTATCGTCGCCTCGAGGACGAGGCCGGCACTTCGGACGCCGAGAAACAGACCTCCCAGTACCGCCGCCAGAATGAACCCGCGGACGTTCCTGTACACCCATCCTAACAGGTGATGCGTCCCCCGCCAAAGGGCCGTTCGAGTCGATCCATCGATGAGGGCGAGAACGCCCACACCGCCCGCGAGCGGTGCCGAAAGCATGGTCGCGAGTTCTATCACCGATAGCCAGCCGTCGTTCCCCCCTTCGTCCGTGCCATGATATTCTCGCCGGACCTCCTGTACGTACGGCTGATCGAGGAACGTCGCTTCGAGCGTGTTTCTCGCCTGCTGGCTGTCGGTCACCGTGTGCCGAAGGCGAAACCAGTCCCAGTACTCCTGATGGATCTGGATCGCGGTCCAGTCGTCGTTCGGCGGTGTGTATGCGCGGATGTGATGCCGGCTTCCCAGATAGGTACCGGTATGGACTTGGAAGCTCTCATCGACCCAGATCCGTCCGCCGTCCCGCGGTCTCGTGTCGAAGTAGGTGTATCGGGTCGAACCGTGTGCGTCGTCCCATTCGGTCGTACCGCCGTCGGCATTGACCTCATAGGTGTCCGTACCGGCCTCACCTTCTCCGGGGTCGGTCTCCTCCCATTCGAGGGCCGTCCGGTCTGTGAGTACTTGCCGGACCTGCTCGTCAGGCCCGTGAATGATCAGGTTGATGGCGAGCGTTCGCTGATTCGGGGATCGATCACGGCTGGTGTACGGCCAGAGGTAACTTCCTCCCTCCTCGGGCTGGATCAACTGGTCTCGCTCGGGCGTTTCCACGTCGGTCGGATCCCCTGAAAGGCCACCAAACCCACCAGCGACGAGGTAGCTGGCGGTGAGCACGATGAGGCCGACCAAGAGGAGACGACGACGATTCATCGACGTTCCATCAAACGGTCCATCGTCTCGATAGCGCTTTCGGTCTTCCTATCCACGCAGACGAGGATGAACATGAGCATGATGACCATCGGTCCCCCTCATCGGACCGGAACCCGCGTTGGCGAGAATCCGTGCGGTGAAGTGCCATCACTGCCGTCGACTCTCGTGAGCTGTCAGCGTCGTCTGTCTTCGAATCGGTCCGATCCGATTGTCCGATTCGACGTTCGACAGAGGTTGAACCGATACCGTGATCTAAACGCCTGAGCCCCTCTCTCGATCGGCTCGTGCTTGGATCGATGGTACTATCGAAGATCGATATGCCGCGCTTCCCAGTCGCGACGCGTTTCGAGTTCGCGGTGTCCTCGCCCCGTTAGCACGTATCGCCCCATTTGTCGGTCACGTTCGGCTCTCTCGATGAAGCCCCTCTCGTGGAGCGTCCCGACGTTGGTGCTCAGTCGTTTCCGATCGATGGTCGTCCCGTAGTACTCTTCGAGGACCGTCCGTAGTGTCTCTTCGTCGGCGTTCTCGTGACCAGCGATCACGTACAGGAGGTCGCGTTGGAGTTCCGTTGATACGTTCATAGAAACGACCTCTCGATGAGGACGTATTAGTAATACGTCATTAAATGCAGCTTCCACAGTGGATGCAGGGGGTCTCCGGCCGACGCAGTCGATACCATTCCCTCGCGTTCGGGTCTCGCGCTGGTGTCTGCTCTCCGGACTTCCGTGTCTCATGGATGGCCCACCCCGTGAGAGATGTACTCGATGACGCCGGATGAGGACCCGTCTCGGCGGGTCGGTGTGAAGCGATCGGGCAGACGCGGCGGGTCTCCCTGTCAGACGGCAAGCACCGGAGCTACGAGTACGAGCACCGCCCCGAGCAGGAGCCGTAATCGATGCGGATTGACGCGATGGGCGATCCCCCATCCGATGACGACGCCGACCAGTTGGGGGATTCCCACCAGCATGACCAGCGGAAGCGATACTGCATCCACTGCGAAGTAACTGACCGTCGCGAACCCGGAGATGAAGACCGACTGGATCTGCGCGACTGCGACCGCGACCAACATCGGGACGCCCAACACGACGAGGACCGGAACCGCGACGACGGGGCCGCCGACGCCGAGCATGCCACCGAGCCCGCCGACCCCGAATCCGATCGTCCCGATCAGGAGCCGGCGCTGTCGATCCGGGACGTCCTCGAGCCGGGTAGAGGGTTTGAGGCCGACCAGTTCGCGGTAGATTATCAACCCACCAATGGAGCCGATGAAGGTAGCGAGTATGTAGCCGAAGACCCAGTCGGGAAGCAGGAGGTTCGCTCGCGACCCGATGAGGGCACCGACGATGCTCGTCGTACTGAGCAGCATCGCGAGTTCGCGTGCATACCCCGCAGCGAACTCGCCCGAACGGAGGTACACCGCACTGCCGAGCAGCCCGGTGGCGACGAACGTCGCACTGGCGGTACCGGCCACCTCGGCGGGAGTGCTGCTGGTCAGCGTGAACAGTCCAATCGTCACGAAGACGCCGCCCGGTCCGATCGCGGTGATACCGATTCCGGCAAACAGCGCAACGACGACGAGGACCGCCGCGAGTTCGATCGTCGTCATGGGTTCAGCTTCGATCCTCGACTCCGGCGACCGCGGACGTCGCCGTACGTGCTCGAAGGTAATCCACCGCTCATGGGCTGCGCTTTCCGTATACTCATACGTTGGGGACCGTCCTCATCGGCAGTCGTTCCCTGCCATCATTAATTCAGGCGATTCTCGGCGACATTATCGTGAAACACCCCCGCGGACGAGCGCGTGACGGTTGGCGACCCTCTCTCGATAGCCGCCGTCTTGAACCGCTCGTAGACCTGTCCGAGGCACTCGCGATGCGCGGAACTCGGCGGAGCCGTTACCCTTCAGTGTTCTCGACGTCCGCAGGAAGCAACGCTTCTGTCAGCCGCTCGGCTACGAACGGACCCGATGGCCTATCGATCGACCGTCCCGTCATCACAGTCCTCACACAATGGGCGATAACAGACGGGACTTCCGACGTCGTGGTGGAGTTCCGTCTCCCTTCCACAGGCGAAGCAGGGCGCCGTTTCGGGATCGCTCTCGGGTGGTTCGGTCGGACTCATCGTACGTTCTCGAACGGGATCCGCGTCCCTAAATCCCTCGTCGATCGCCATCGATCGGGCCGGAGACGATGGCCATCGTGTCACCCTCGACCCCGTTCGTCGGCCCATGTCGTCGGATCGCCATCCCGCTCAACCCATCACGAGTGGCGCCGTCGGCGACGGTCATCCGGTTCGCCGTTCCATCGCTCGTGTCTGCCCTCGGCCACTCTCATCTCCTGTCGACGAGCGCTCACCACGCCGGTCGCGAACTCGTGTCGTACTACTGCTACTGTGAGATCCCGTATACGTCGTCGGACCAGTCCCGGGCGGGCGTATCGTACACCGGCCGGTCTCGATCGATCCCGTCGAGTTCGCGCCGGTCGGCCTCGTCCAGCTCCCAGTCGAACAGTTCGAAGTTCTGCCGGACGTGCTCCTCGGAGGACGACTTCGGGATCGCGGCGATGTCATTCTCGACTGCCCACCGGAGAGCCACCTGTGCGGGTGACTTCTCGTACTCGTCGGCCAGTCGCCGTATCGTCTCGTCCTCGAAGACCTCGGCTCGGGCCAGCGGCGCGGCCGCCTCGACGACCACGTCCGTCTCCCGGCAGTACTCCACCAACTCCGGGCGCTGAAACCACGGGTGGAGCTCGATCTGATTGACGGCGATCGGTACCGTAGAGACATGCTGGGCGGCGCTCAGTTGGTAGGCACTGAAGTTCGAGACGCCGATGTTGCGGACCAGCCCGCGATCGTGTAGTCGCTCCATGGCGTGGATCGTCTCGCGAAGCGAGATCGCGGGATTGGGCCAGTGGATCAGATACAGATCCAGATACTCCGTTCCGAGACGCTCCAGCGAGTCCTCACACGCCTCGATCACGGAGTCGTAGTTGAGGTTCGAGGGAAGCACCTTCGAGGTGAGAAACAGCTCCTCGCGATCGTACTCGGTCAGTACATCGCCGATCGCCTCTTCGTTCATATACCCCTCGGCGGTGTCGACATGGGTGTAGCCGGCCTCGAGGGCGGCCTGGACCGAGGTCCGGGCGTCGTCGTCATCGAGATCCCACGTTCCTGCACCGACGATGGGCATCGTATCTCCGCTCGGTAGCGTTACGGATGGTATACTCATGGAAAGATCTCCCCTGAACAACTGACGGTGGTTCCCTTAATTGTTGAGGGGCGGATCCATGGATCCCTCGTCCTCTCGCATGGACCGTCGTGCCTCCTTGGCCTCCCCGGCGTCGTCCCTCGACTCCGCCTCGTAGACCGCCCGAAGCGGGGGGAGTCGAGCGAGCAGACCGCGTCCCGTTCGATCGACGGGATGACGAACAGCCGCTCGTCGTCCCCGGAACGTTTCGACGGCGGCCGGTGTCCATCTCGGCTCCGTTATCCATTTGCCCGTCGGTCGATTCATGTCGTCCATGTGGTTTTGGAACGGGGAAGGCTACTGGCTCGTCCGTTTCCTGTTTCAGCGGGCCCTCGCGGTGATCTACCTGCTCGCGTTTCTGGTCGCCGCGAAGCAGTTTCGACCGCTTGCCGGCGAGGACGGGTTGCTGCCGATCGATCGGTACGTCGAGCACGCCTCGTTCAGCGATCGACCGAGCCTCTTCTATTTCGTTCCGAGCGACCGCGCCATCGGGGTCGCAGCCTGGACCGGCGTGGTTCTCTCCGGACTGGCAGTGGTGGGCGCTCCCTACTGGCTTCCCGATACGTACGCCACGCCCGCCTCGATGGGGCTGTGGGCGGCGATGTGGCTGCTCTATCTCTCGTTCGTGAACGCGGGTCAGACCTTCTACGGCTACGGCTGGGAATCGATGCTCCTCGAGACCGGCTTTCTGGCGGTCTTCCTCGGAGCCGGAGGCGTCGCCACGCCCTTCGTCGTGCTCGTGTTGCTCCAGTGGGTGCTCTTTCGCAACATGTTCGGCGCGGGGCTGATCAAGCTACGGGGCGACGAGTGTTGGCGCGACCTGACCTGCATGGACTACCACTACGAAACCCAACCGATCCCGAACCCGGCGAGTTGGTTCGCCCACCATCGTTCGAAGCGATTCCACCGGTTCGAGACGCTGGGAAATCACGTCGTCGAGCTCGCGGTTCCGTTCCTGTATTTCGCGCCCCAGCCCCTCTCGGCGCTCGCGGGCGCGGCGACGATCGTCTTCCAGGGCTGGTTGATGGTGACCGGCAACTTCGCGTGGTTGAACGCGCTCACGATCGTCCTCGCGATCGCCACGTTCAGCGACGGCGTTCTCACGGCGGCCCTGCCGATCGCGACGCCGGCGACCGTCGCGACGCCGCTGTATCTCGAGGTACTAGCGGTTCTGGTCGCACTTCTCGTCGTTGCCCTGAGCGTTCGACCGACGATGAACATGCTCTCGCGGACCCAAGTGATGAACAGTTCCTTCGATCCGGTTCACCTGGTGAACACCTACGGTGCGTTCGGCTCGATCACCACGGACCGCTACGAGGTCGTCATCGAGGGCACGACTGACGAGGAGCTCTCGGACGAGACGGAGTGGCAACCCTACGAGTTCAAGGGTAAACCGACCGATCCGAATCGTCGACCGCCTCAGATCGCCCCCTACCATCTCCGGCTCGATTGGCAACTGTGGTTCGCCGCCATGTCACCGTCACCGTATCGGAGTCCGTGGTTCCCGCGGCTGCTGGCCCGGTTCCTCGAAGGAGACGAGGCCACGCTCGGCCTGCTCGCGGAGAACCCGTTTCCGAACGATCCGCCGACGCACGTCCGTGCGATCCGGTATCGCTACCGATATACCACTCCCGAAGAACGCGAGGCGACGGGACGGTGGTGGGAGCGTGAACCGGTCGGCACGTACGTACGCCCCCTCTCGCTCGATGACGTCCGGGAGCAGGGACCGCGACGGCACAGCAGGGTCCTGTAAGCGCTTTTCCGAGCGCTCCATCGGATCCGATCACCCGTCGTGCGTCTCAGCGCTCGTCGTTCGACCTTCTGGCCGGTGGCGTTTTCGAGAGAAGACGCCCCCAGAGGCTTCGGTTGTCCGCGACTCGTCGGTACGATCGCTCACGCAGTCGCTCGTAGTCCTCGAAGTTTCGGAGGAACTTCGCAAGCGGGCGGGCGTTCTGGCCGAGTCCGGTGCGGACGAACGCCTCCTCGATCGACGCACCACACGAGTACAC
>CAYVQH010000002.1:0-54925 GCA_964454105.1 uncultured Halobacteriales archaeon
TCTTTGCGAGCGCGATCTACTTCGTGCTCACCTTCTCGACGAACCGCGCGCTCGATCGGTTGGCGGACGCGTATGCGATCCCCGGCGGTGAGACAGCATGAGCGACGAGCCGTTGCTCCGGATCGAGGACGTGGTCAAGCGCTACGGCGACGAGACCGCCCTCGACGGCGTGAGTCTGACGATGGATCGCGGCGACGTCGGCGTGCTGATCGGCCCCAGCGGGAGCGGCAAGTCGACGCTGCTTCGCTGTGTCAACCGGCTCACGGAGATCGACGAGGGGGAGATCCACCTCGACGGCGAACTCGTGACCGGCCCCGACACCGACGTCGACGACCTCCGGCGACGGGTCGGCATGGTGTTCCAGGACTTCAACCTCTTCGCTCATCTGACGGCCCGCGACAACGTCGCTCTCGGCCTGCGGCGGGTCCGTGGGATGGAGGCCGACCGGGCCACGGCGGTCGCGGACGACCATCTCGAACAGGTGGGGATCGCCGACCAGGCAGAATCCTACCCGGCCGAGCTCTCGGGCGGCCAGCAACAGCGCGTCGGAATCGCCCGGGCGCTTGCGATGGAGCCCGAACTCATGTTGTTCGACGAGCCCACGAGCGCGCTCGATCCCGAACTGGTCGGCGAGGTGCTCGCCGTGATGCGTCGGCTCGCCGACGAGGGGATGACGATGCTCGTTGCCACCCACGAGATGGGCTTTGCCCAATCGGTCGCCTCGCAGGTGACGTTCCTCGACGAGGGACGGGTGGTCGAGACCGGCCCGCCCGACCGGCTCTTCGATCGACCCGAGCACGACCGTACGAAGGCCTTTCTCGGACAGCTTCTCGACGAGGGGCCGGAGGCCTGAGCGATGCCGTATACGACTACCGTGCGCTTGGGAGGGGGCGACGGATGAGCGACGTCACGGCCGCGGAGGGTCACGCCACGGGGATCGTACGGCGGCACTCGCTTCGGCGCTGGTTGCTCGTCGCCGGCGCCACACTGTTCTGGGGCTGGTTGCTGGTGCGCTGGTTCAACGACTGGGTACTCGTTCGATTCGGACTCGGAATCGAACCCGGCGAGCCGTTCGTCTCGCCCGTCTGGTTCGAGGCGGTCGCCCCGTCGGCGGGACCCCTCGGCGGACTGAGCGAGTCGATCGGTTTCGCCGTCTCACTGTTGCCCGCGTTCGCGTCCGGGATCTGGCTGACGGTCGTGTTGACGATCGGCGGAATGGCTCTCGGCTTCCTGATCGCCGTCCCGCTGAGCGTCGCCCGCGTCTACGGTCGCTGGTCGCGCTGGGCGGCGCTGTTCTACACCGAGCTGATCCGTGGGACGCCGTTGCTCGCCCAGCTGTTCGTCCTCTACTACGGGTTCGGACTGTCGAGCTGGATTCGTGAGCTGCCGTACGTCGGGCAGGGAGTCGTCCCCGATCAGGCGGTCTGGGTGGCGATCATCGGCTTCACGATCAACAGCGCAGCCTACCAGGCCGAGTACATCCGCTCTGCGCTCCAGAGCGTCGAAGCCGGCCAACTGACGGCCGCCCGATCGATCGGGCTCTCGAAGCTCGAGGGGATCCGCTACGTCGTGCTCCCCCAGGGGCTCCGGTATGCGATCCCCGGCTGGACGAACGAACTGGTCTACCTGATCAAGTACTCCTCGCTTGCTGCGTTCATCACCGTCCCGGAACTCTTTCGCCGAGCGCAATCGATCGCCTCCTCGAACTTCCGGTATACGGCCGTCTTCCTGCTCGTCGGTCTGGCTTATCTCTGTCTGGTGTTGAGCGCCGCGGGCGTGATGAGCTACGTCGAGCGCCGGGTCGCGATCCCCGGTCTGGGACAGGTCGAGGGTCGCCAACAGACGTGAGAACGCCGTCAGGGATCGAACGCGGTCGTGACGGTCACGGAACCTGGAACCGTCCGCGGAGCAGTCGAAACGACCGGTTCCGAGAGCGGGACCATGACGGGAGATCGCGATCCGTATCGAACTGCTCGAACTATATCAACGGTTAGAGATCGGCCCCACCGGGGCTCATCGCGTCTGTTCGGGTTGCCCGTGGAGCGTTCCACTTCGGGAGTCCGCGCGTATCAGGCCGACTCGACGGCCACGTGCTCCGATTCCTGCAGCCGTCGTTCGGCCTCGTCGCGATCCTCGGGAAAGCCGACGTCGATTCGCCAACCGTCGAGACCGATCGCGTCGATCGTTCGGCCCGATCGGATGAGCAGGTCGATCGCCTCGCTGATCTCGTACTCGCCCCTGTTGGAGGGTTGGACCAGCTTACAGGCGTGGAAGATCGCCGGCGAGAACGTGTAGAACCCGGTCATCACGAGGTTCGTCGGCGGTTCCTCGGGCTTCTCGATGACCTCGGTGATCTCCCCGTAGTGGTTCGTATCACAGACACCATATCTCCCCGCCTCCTCCCACGGGACTTCCTCGACGAGGAACGCGGCGTCGGCGCGCTCTTCCTGCTGGCGGCGAACCACGTCAGTGAGGTTCGCGTTGAACACGTTGTCCCCGAGCATCAGCATGAAGTCGTCATCGATGTGTTCTTCGACACACAACAGCGCGTGAGCCAGCCCCAGTTGCTCGCGCTGGTGGGCGTACGTGATCGGGATGCCACGATAGCTGTCGCCGAAGTGCTCGATGATGTGTTCCTTCATGTGGCCAACGACGACGACGAACTCCTCGGCGCCGAGTTCGGCGAGCCGATCGAAGCAGTGGGCGACGAGCGGTTTCCCGTTGATCTCGACCATCGCTTTCGGTTTGTCGTCGGTGAGCGGCCGCAATCGGGTCCCCTTCCCCGCAGCGAGTACGACGGCTTTCATCATAATGACAGACGTCGTCGTTATTTTAAATAATTTGCTATTCCTGTAATATAGTAGTTGTTCAATTGATGATTTGATGACTCTATGAGTAATATTCATATCGGTGCTGCCACGTGCGCCAAGCAAGCCGTTGTCCACGGCGGTCCGATGCCGGTCGGAGTATCGTGACGAAGGCGATCGAATCACCGCAACGGAAGGTCGATAACGGACGTTCCACGAGGAAGTGGTACCGTCAGCAACGAGATCGGAAAGTCACCACGAAAGGGAGGGACTACTCCCAGTTGTACAGCGCGTCGCGGAAGATCCCCTCGACGTCCTCCTTGGTCACGGGTCGGGGGTTACACCGCAACAGCCGTTCCTGCGTATCGACGGTCTGGGAGGCCAGCCAGTCGAGGTCGCTTTCGTCGACGTCCGCGAGCTCGGCCAGCCCGCTGGGCAGGACGTTCAGGTCGCGCTGGAGCTGGATGTACTCGGCCTTGAGCCGGTCGGCGGCCTCACGGGTGTTCAAACCCGTGGTGTCGACGCCGAACATCCGCGCCAGCTCGGCGAAACGCTCGGGGTCGCTCGCGGCGTTGTACCCTAAGGTACTCGCCGGGGTGAGCACCGCGATCGTCTCGCCGTGATACGTGTGATACCGATTGCCGACGGGATAGGCCATCGCGTGACAGAGGCTCGCGCCGGCGGTCAGTCCGGAGATCGCGCCCATCAAGGCTCCCTGCAGCATGTTCTCGCGGGCCTCGAGGTCGTCGCCGTTGTGGACGGCCCGCCGGACGTTCGAGGACAGGAGTTGAATCGCCTTCTCGCTGAACATCTCCGTGACCGGGGTGCGCCCCGCATAGACGGGGCGGCTCGCGGGGTCCTCGGCGCGAAGCAGGCTGTCGTACGAATGGGTCGTGTAGCCCTCGATCGCGTGGCCCAGCGCGTCCATCGCGGTTTTGGCGGTCTGCTCGGGCGGGAGCGTCGTCGTCAGCGTCGGGTCGAGCACGGCGGCGTCGGCCCGGACGTGATCGCTCGAGATCGCCTCCTTGATCTCCTTCTCCTCGACCGAGAGGATCGCGACCGGCGAGATCTCCGCGCCCGTCCCCGCGGTGGTCGGCATCAGCACCAGCGGCGCCCCCGACTCGGTGACGGGCTGGCCCTCCCCCGTCGGTTCGGCGATGTAGTCGAGTACCTCGCCGCCGTTGGCGACGACCACCCGCGTGGCCTTCGCGGTGTCGATGCAGCTCCCCCCGCCGAGCCCGACGTAGAAGTCATACCCCTCCTCGCCCTGCCGGTCGCGGACGAACGAGATGCAGTCGTCGACCGCCTCGAGCGAGGGCTCGCGCTCGGCGTCGTCGTAGACGTCGACCTCGTACTCATCGAGTTGCTCGCGCACGCGTTCGGCGTGGCCCAGCGAGACGAGGTTCCCGTCGGTGACGATCAGTCCGTGGGCACCGGGCTCGACCCCGAGATCCTCGAACTGGAAGTCCAGCTCCTCGACCGCGTTCCGGCCGAAGCGGATGTTCGGCATCTCGAGCTCCCAGACGGTCTCGGGGGCCTGGATGTGGTCAGGTGCGGAAACGGAGCGGTCGTAGCTCATTCAGGACCACCCCGAGAGCGCCTCGTACTGGTCGGGATCGTGCCCGTAGACGACCTCGGCGTCGTGGCGCCGCTGGAGGTCCTTGATTTCCTGAAGGCTCTCGAACCAGTGGCGGTGGCTCCAGAGCAGGCCCGCTCCCAGGGGCACCTCGTCCTCGTAGTTGACGTCCTGGTAGATCTCGTCGCCGGCGAAGATCAGCGTCTCGTCGTCGAGGTGGACCATCGTGCCCGTCAGTCCGGGAGTGTGGCCCGGGAGGCGGACGAACTCCACGTCCTCGAAGTGGGTCTCGCGGTCGCGATGGAGCACCTGCCAGTTGAGGTCGTGATCGAAGTCGCCCAGAACGTAGGCGGCGCTTCCCTCGTCGGTCTTCGCGCTGTAGTAGGCGAACTTCAGTTCCTTCTCGTGGACGAACACGGGAACGTCGGTCCCGTCGAAGTGATGGAGTCCGCCCGCGTGATCGAGATGGAGGTGGGTCTGGAAGACGTAGTCGATGTCGTCGAGCGAGTAGCCCGCTGTCTCCAGATCATCCTCGAGACCGTGTTCGTCGGCATCGTACGGATAGAACGCCTGCTTGAGTCCCTCGGGCCAGTGACCGTCGAGGGCGTCCTCGTGGTTGCCGGTGTCCCAGAGGACCGTTCCCTCCGGATGGTCGATCACGAGGTTGTACACCGGGAACTCGATGTAGTCCGTGTCGGGGTTGGGCTCGTCGTGTGACCCGAGGGTGTTGCCCTCGATGAGGTAGTTGAGATCGGCCTCCAGCCCGCCGCGATCGATTACGTCGATGGTTGCATCAACCATATTGGATAATCATCCAGAAGAGGGATCAACCTAGTCATACATAGCATTAAGTACACGATCGGGAGGGACGAGACAGAGACGGACGAGATCCGGGGCGAGCGGATGGTCCGTTCCGTGGCTGCGGTGGACGTTCGCGGCGTGTTACACCACCTCGACCAACGTGAGAGACCCACTTCGACCGGGAAATTTGGAAGATCTTCACGGAATTTTATACCGAACACGTTCGTAGCATCGTGATAGCTAATACCAATGAGCAACGACAGCGATACGACGGAAACGCGACTCGATGCGTATCACTTCTACGAAGAGGACTGGGAGGACTACGACCACCTCCGCTCGGCATTCGAGTGGGAAATCCCCGACGAGTTCAACATGGCGAGCTACCTCTGTGACCGATGGGCCGCCGACGAGGGCCGCGTTGCGCTGTTCGCCGAAAACGACGCCGGCGAACAGCGGTCGTACACCTTCGGGGAGATGCAGGAGATCGCGAACCGGCTGGCGAACCACCTGAGAGAGCGGGGCGTCAAGCCCGGCGACCGAGTAGGAGTGAACGCACCCCAGAAACCCGAAACCGTCTTCGCCCACGTCGCGGCGTGGAAACTCGGGGCGGTATCCGTCCCGTTGAGCACGCTCTTCGGACCCGACGCGCTCTCCTACCGGCTCGACGACAGCGGGGCGGTGGCGTGTATCGTGGACGAGTCGAACGTCGGCGCGCTGCGCGAGGTGCGCGACGACTGCGAGGCGCTGGAGACGGTGCTGACCGTGGACAGTACTCCAAAAGAGGACGAAACGGCGTTCCGGGACGCCATCGAGGGGGTCCCGTCGGAGTTCGAAACCGCAACTACCGGAGCCGACGAGGACGCCATCGTCATCTACACCTCCGGAACGACCGGCGAACCCAAGGGAGTGCGCCATGGCCACCGCGTTCTCCTCGGACACCTTCCCCTGTTCCTCACCACGCTCTGTAACGTGGAGCTGAACGAGGACGACGCCTTCTGGACGCCCTCCGAGTGGGCGTGGGTCGCCTCGCTGTTCGACGTGCTCTTTCCCGCTCTCTACTACGGTAAGCCGGTCCTCGCCTACTCCGGCGGGCCGTTCGACGCCGAGAAGGCCTTCGAGTTGATCGAAAAGTACGAGGTGACGAACTACTTCGCGCCGCCGACCGCGCTTCGGATGATGATGCAGGTCGACTCGCCCGACTACGATGTCGACGGAATGTCCACCATCGCCAGTGGCGGCGAGTCCCTCGGACAGTCCATCGTCGACTGGGCGGCGGAGGTCTTTGCCGGCGCGGCGGTTCACGAGGGCTACGGACAGACGGAGGCGAACCTCACCATCGGCGACTGCACGGCACTAACCGAGTTCCGCGAGGGCAAGATGGGGCGGGCCGCACCCGGTATGGACGTCGAAATCGTCGATCCCGAGAGCGCACGAGCCACGGTCAACACGGGTGAGACGGGTGAGATCGCCGTGGGATACGAGGGCAATCCGGTGTGTTTCAAGGAGTACTGGGGTAAGCCAGAGCGGACGGAACGAAAAGTCAGGAACGGCTGGCTGCTCACCGAGGATCTCGGCTCAATGGATTCCGAGGGGTATATCACGTTCAAGAGTCGCAAGGACGACGTAATTATCTCGGCGGGCTACCGTATCGGTCCGGAAGAGGTCGAGGAAAGCCTCGCGGGTCACGACGCGGTCGCGGATTCGGCGATCATCGGCATCCCCGACGAGGAGCGCGGCGAGATTCCGAAGGCGTTCGTCGTGCTCGCCGACGGCCACGAGGCCATGGAAGACACCCGAGAGGAACTCCAAGACCACGTCAAGGAGCGACTGGCGGCCTACGAGTATCCCCGCGAGGTCGAATTCGTCGATGAACTTCCCAAAACCGAAACCGGAAAGGTCAGACGGGCATCACTGCGTGATCGCGAAGGGATAGAGAACGGAGAACCCGTGTAAATCGTCCATACCCGCTGGAGGCGAATGCCTCGTCTTTGGCCTCCTCAGCCGCGTCTCGGCTGTTCATACCGGTTGTATCGGTCCCGAGCCTCAGGTCCAAATCTGGTAACGGGATCGATTTCGAACGGTTGATGCCACCGTGTGATAAAGTCGATCCATGGACATCGCAGTCGTCGGCAGTGGCTACGTCGGGACCACGATCGCCGCCTGTTTCGCCGACCTCGGACACCGGGTGACGGCCATCGACATCGACGAGACGATCGTCGATCGACTGAACGAGGGAGAGGCGCCGATTCACGAACCTGGATTGGACGATCTGCTCGAGGAGCACGCTGGCGGGCGACTGCACGCGACGACCGACTACGACGCGATCGCCGACTGCGAGGTGATCTTCCTCGCGCTGCCGACGCCCTCCCGCGAGGATGGGAGCATCGACACCTCGATCATCGAGGCCGGCGCGCGCTCGGTCGGCGAAGCCCTCGCAGACGGTGGGAAAGGGCACCTCGTCGTCGTCAAGAGCACGGTGATTCCGGGTACCACCGAACAAACGTTGATCCCGGCGATCGAGGAGGGCGCCGGCGAGGCGGTCGGCGAACGCATCAGGGTCGCGATGAACCCCGAGTTTCTGCGGGAGGGCAGCGCCGTCACCGACTTCCTCGAACCCGATAAGGTCGTTCTCGGTGCCGCCGACGACTGGGGCCACGACCGCCTGGAGAGCGTGTTCGAGCCCCTGATCGAGCGGGCCGAACCGGCCGTCGTCGAGGCCACAGTAAGGGAAGCGGAGATGATCAAGTACGCGAACAACGCCTTCCTCGCCGCGAAGATCAGCCTGATCAACGAGATCGGAAACATCTGCAAGGAGTTCGGGGTCGACGCCTACCGGGTCGCCGACGCCATCGGGCTCGACGACCGCATCGGCGAGCAGTTCCTCCGCTCGGGCGTGGGCTGGGGCGGCTCGTGTTTTCCGAAGGACGTCGACGCGCTGCGGGCCGCGGCCCGCGAGGTCGGCTACGAGCCCGAACTGCTCGATTCGGTCGTCGCGGTCAACGACCGCCAGCCCGAGCGGATGCTCGATCTCCTGGCGAAACACGTCGATATCGAGGGAGCGCGGATCGCGGTGCTCGGACTGGCGTTCAAACCCGGCACGGACGACGTCCGTAACTCGCGGTCGATTCCCGCGATCGAGGGACTCGAAGCCCGCGGCGCCGACGTGGTGGCCTACGACCCGGTGGCGACCAAGAACATGCGCGAGCATTTTCCCGACGTCGAATACGTCGACTCGGCGGCCGAGGCGCTCTTGGGGGCGGCCGGCGCGCTCGTGATGACCGACTGGGACGAGTTCGCCGCGCTCGATTCGGCGTTCGAGTCGATGAGCACGCCGGTGGTGATCGACGGCCGGCGGATCGTCGAGCCCACCGAGGCCATCACCTACGAGGGGTTGACGTGGTCGTAGCGGCCGCTGGACCAGTGGTCGACGGTCGGACCGACAAATGAAGGCACAGGTCGTACACTCCTTTGGGCAGTACGGTCGACCAAGTAGGAGGAGGAGTTCATATCTACGGTTCAGCGACGCGCCAACATCGGATCGGACGACGACGCGTACGCGGTCACGACCGCCACGCTTCGAACGCTCGGCGAACGGCTCACCCGCGGTGAAGCCGAGAACATCGCCTCCCAGCTTCCGACGGCACTGGAGGACGCCCTGACCGATCCCACCGACGAACAGCCGGAAGCGGAGGAATTCCCGGTCGAACGGCGAGAACGGGAGCAGGTAGACGAGGCGACGGTCGACGGCAGACTCCATACACAGGCCGTCACGACGTCGCTAGGCGAGGCGGTCAGCGGCGGCGAGCTCGACGATGCGCGCGAGCAGCTGCCCGAGGAGTTCGAGGAGCTCTTCGAACCCGTGGACATGAGCGAGGAGCAGTTGTAGGACGTGGACGGCATCCGTCGACGGATCGATTCCACAGCAGCGCGACGGTCCGACAGCCGACGATCCCGTCATCGACGAGTCCAGCGTTCGTGCTGATGGATCGTCTCGGGTCGTAGTGGCCGGTAGAGCTCGACCACGGACTCGAGGCCCGTATCGATTTTGACGGACGATCAACCCGGATCGCTCCCGGGGTACCGGGGAGGAGCAAGCCACATCTTCATGGGAAGCGAAAGGATAGATCCGACCATCGATGGGATTCGTCTGCACCGAATGCGGATGGTCGGCCAAGCAAGCGGATGATGTACCCCGACCACCCTCCAAACGGGCCATCGAGCACTACGTCGAGCGGGGGCACCACGTCGAGCGCCTCAATAACCCCCCGTCCTGGCCCAGAGGGGCTCCGCGGTTTCAGTTCAAATGAGCCCCGGTGATCCCTGCTCGGTCGCTGTCTGGCGGGAGTAGCGGATGAGGAGCCTATATCCGTCCGGAACGGATACGGTAGTCCATGGCCACCATCGCGGAAATCCGCCTTCCTACGGACGAGTTCGTTCTCAGTTACACTCTCGATACGCTTCCGGACGTCAACTTCGAGATCGAGCGGATCGTCGCCCACGACCCCGACCACGTCATGCCGTACGTCTGGGCGTCGGGTGCGGATCCGGAGGAGTTAGAACGAACCCTCAAGGAGGATCCGAGCGTCGACGACCTCGAAGTGATCGCCCAGCCCAGTGGCGACGAGGAGTCGCTGTATCAGATGGAGTGGATCGACTCGATCCAGACGCTCATCCATATCCTCGTCGAGGAGGACGGGACGATCCTCGCCGCCGAGGCCCGACAGGACGGCTGGTTCATGCGAATCCTCTTTCCCGATCGGGAGGCCCTCTCGCGGACGTACGACTTCTGTGAGGAGAACGACCTCTCGATGGACATCCAGCGCATCTACAACATCGATCAGGGAAAACAAGGGCGGTTCGGCCTGACCGACGAACAGGAGGAGACGATCGCCGCGGCCTACGAGGAGGGCTACTATGACGTGCCACGAAACGTCTCGCTGTCGGACTTCGCCGACAAACTCGACATCTCCCATCAGGCCCTCTCTGAACGATTGCGGCGTGGCCATAAGACCCTCGTCGAGAACACGGTGATCGTCGGGGACGAAAACGACGAGTGAACCGACCGAATCGCTGGTCGGTAATTCGGACGGGATGAGCGACTGAACACGGTCTACCGCGGAGCCCGCCGCAGGTCGATTCGAATGGATCGCCACCGATCCGTCAAACGCCCTCGAATGATCTGAGCGACGCGGTGCCGACGACTGGA
This sequence comes from uncultured Halobacteriales archaeon, assembly GCA_964454105.1. Taxonomy (GTDB): domain Archaea; phylum Halobacteriota; class Halobacteria; order Halobacteriales; family Halalkalicoccaceae; genus Halalkalicoccus. The sequence goes on from CAYVQH010000002.1 coordinate 10,391, forward strand.
CCGGCTGAAACGGTCCTCCATCGTATCTCATGTAGGGATTATGACCTGGGGAGGGTTCGAGACGGTAGTGATGAGATCCGCATCGACGTCTCCTCGAGGCTACCTGACGAAAGCGTCTGGACGCCTGCACTGGAGGGGGATCAATTCCGCTCGAAGGGGAGGACGCCGGCACCAGCGGCGAGCACCACTGGGACATCGCCAGTCCGATGACGCTGTACGAAGGTACGGAGACCGAGCCGTTTCACGCAACCGAGGAAGGAGACCAGAGGGAGACGGCGGTCGAGGTGAAGTTCGATATCACCCTTTACAGCGGCGGGGCCATCGCGACACCGTCGGACGTCGCGAAGATAACGATCGAGAAGACGTTCACCCTCCTGGTGGACAACCGACCCGCCGAGGCGAATGCGACGGTCGCCGTCAATCCCAGCATCGACAACGGCGAGAGCTGATCCGTCCTGCGTTCCGTGCCGTGAACCAGGAATGTCGGGAACGGACGAACCCCAAACACGGGTGATCTCAGAGCTGCTTTTCCATCTCACGTACGCCCTCCTTGATCGATTGGCGCTCGAAGTAGACGGCTTCGACGGTGAAGACCGCAACCGCGATAATGACGACGAGCCAGAAGACGGAGGGAAGCTGTGCGTAGAGATACCACGTGAGCATAACGAAGAAGGCGGCTGATCCGATGGTGCCGACCAGGGGCGGGATCACGTTGATATCACCCTGGTCGCGATTCGCCAGCGCAAGCGCACTCATCGCCCCGAACACGGCGATGAATGCAAGCGAAGCGAACTCCACGACTGCTTCGAGACTCCCGAGGATCGTGAACGCCGCCGTAAAGAAGCCGATAACGAGAATGGTCCGGGGCGGGGCGGCCTGCTCGTCCGGGTCGCCCATCCGCTCGGGAAGGATCTCGTCGGAGATCATGTTCTTGGCGAAAAGCGCCTCGCTGAACAGCGTTGAGTTGATCGCGCTCGCCGTCGAGATGAGCCCGGCGATCCCCACCGCGAGTGCGAGCCACTTCGAGATCACAAGCCCCCCATAGAGCAACGCCGCCTCGGGCTGGGCGGCGACCACCTCCTCGGGGAGCAGGCTCGTGATGACGAATCCCACGAGGATGTAGATGAACGCCGCGATCGGGATCGAGATGAAGATGCCCTTCGCGAGCGTCTCCTTGGGGTCGTCGAACTGCTCCTGGTCGTAGAAGAGCAGCTGCCAGCCCTCGAAGGAGACGAACCCGACGGACGCGGCGAGGATCGGGTTGAAGTCGTAGCTCGAGAGCGAGCGGGCGAGATCGGAGAGACCGACCTGGAGCATCTGATTCGAGAAGCCGAACCAGAGCGCGATGAGACCGAAGGCGGCGATGATGCCTGCCTGAATGAACACGAGATATCGCTCCACGGCGGCCGTCGAACCGGCGCCCAGCAGGTTTACTCCGACGAAGACGGCGATGATGCCGACCGAAAGGAACTGCCGGATCGGTAGTCCTACGACGTATTCCACGCCGATCATCATCCGTCCGTATGCGCCAAAGGCGTAGGCGTACATCGCCATCGTGCCGATGTAGCCGACGACGAGCGTCCAACCGATGACGCCTGCGGTCGTCGGCCGATCGGTCAACTCCTCGATGAACGACACTGAGCCGCCGCTGTTCTCGGTTATCTCGTTGAGCTTCACGTACGAATAGGCACAACAGAGCACGACGACGGTCGCAATCGAGTAGGCGAACCACGTCAACACGCCGGCGGCCGCCACGACGATGCCGATTGCCGCGTAGATCCCTCCACCGACGATTCCGCCGACGCCGAGCGCGACGGCCGTTCCCACGCCGAAGCCTCCGCCCTCGTCCTCGCTCATGATCGAACCCTCACGACGCGACCGTCGCTCGTACTCGTGAGTTGGGGATTGACCTCCGGGATCGGGTGGACCCGGAAGTTCCGCACCCGATCCGTTATCGCAAAGCTGTTCTCGAACGAACAGATCGGGAGGAACGCCCGTTCCGAGAGCAGCCTCGTAATGGCGGTCTCGTAGAGGGTCCGTCGCCGTGCTCGGTCGGTGGTCTCCCGTGCTTTCGAGAGTCGATTCATCACCTCGTCGCCGGTGTAGAAGATTCCGTTCGTCTCCCCGAGCATGTTCTCGTGAAACGCGGGATAGAGGAACGAGTCCGGATCGGGGGTGCCGGCGATCTCTCCGATGAACACCGAGTAGTCGCTCTCCGAACCCGAGACGTACGCTTCGAGATAGCTCTTCCAGGATTTCGACGTCACGAGCGCGCCGTGACCGGCGTCACGAAGCCCGCCCGCAAGCGCCTCGCCAAGTTCCTTCCAGGTGGGGTTTTTCGACGTCAGGATCTTGATCTGACCGGTCGTCTCGTTTGCCTCCCGGAACAGGTTTCTCGCCCGTTCGACGTTCTTCCGGTTCGGGATCTCCCTCCATTGCTCGACGGGCATGTTCCATTCCTGCGCGACTCGTCTCGGAAGGGGGCTGTACACTCGGTCTCCCATCGGTTCGATGAAGTTCCGAACGGCTTCGTCCATGTCGATACAGTAGCTGATCGCCTCCCGAACCTCCGGTTTGGTCGTCGGGCCTTCGTTCAGATTGAATCCGAGATAGTAGCTCCTGTACCCGTTTCGTCGCTTTACCGAGGCGTCGGTCACGTCTTGGATGTCGTCGGCTACCTGTGGTCCGATCGGTTCGATCGCATCGTTCCGCCCGGTCCGAAGACTCATCATCTGTGTGAGCGGCGATTCGACGTACACCATCGTGAGTTGGGCGATCGCCGGTTTCGGTTGCCCCCAGTACTCTCCCCAGCGAACGAGTTGTGCCTTCTGATCCTCGGTGAATTTCCTGACCTCGAATGGCCCGCTCCCGATCGGTTCCGTGGCGAAGGCTTCCCGATCGGCTTCGCGGACGTCTTTCGGGACGATCGGTCGCGTAAGCGTGTGCGAAAACGCCGGATAGGGGTGCTGTAACCGAAACCGGACCGTCCGATCGTCGACGATGTCCACCGACTCGATCATGTCGACCGTCCATGCGCTCGCGGTTCCCTCCTCGATCGGCGCCTCGAAGGAGTATTGGACGTCCTCCGGCGTGATGGGCCGATCGTTCTGGAAGCGTGCCTGCTCAGCAACCGTGACGTCGATTCGCTGACCGTCGTCGGAAACCGTCGGCTGGCTAGTCGCGATTTGCGGGACGATATCGGCACTCTCCCCATAGGTGTACAGCCCATCGAAGACCCGATTGATGGCCTGCTTCGAGCCGACGTACTTCGCCGTGATCGGATCGAGCGTGACCGGCGGTTGGAGGGTCCCGATCCGAAGGTGCGGTCCCGAAGGGGTCTGGGCGAGGGCTGAACAGCCTGCGAGCGCCGTTGCCCCTGCGGTACCGATTCCTGTCAGTAGATCGCGCCTAGGCACCGAATAACTGTCTTTTGACATACGTTATTTGGTTCGTGAAGCGTTTCGGCCACCAGCCCGATGGAGTGGACGATGGCGAACCATCTCTTTGCTCTCCTCGATACAGGTCGACTACAGTTCGCATGCTTCGGCTTCGAATCGATCGTTCATCTCATTCAATAGCTGGCTATTCACTATCAACGATCGATCGTTGCCTTACTTTTGCTTGCCATGGCACACCGCATGGCTCTGCAGGAGTTCGGCGTCCAGCTGGGATGATCGACGACAAGTTGGTTTTCCTTCAATTATTTCCATCCAACTCCAACATTATATACCAAGTAGTCCATTTAATAAGAGGGAGTGTCGTAACGGAGTATAGGGAACGCGTCTGACGGCGAATAGGAGTGCAGGACTGAGGCCATAGTTGTACGCCTGCGCTTCCTATGAATGCTCAGGCGCGGGAACCCTACATTGACTGTGACCAGGGGTGGGTTACGCTGGCCAAGTCCGGGGAGTCGCATCCACGCCCGTGCAAGTACTACTCGTCCCCGGAGTCCCATATATATTTCACCATTAAAATATTTTAATAGATTCGAAATTAGAGGTCTAATAAGCGACGTATGGACCAGCGACATCGATAATGAGCCGAACTCGAGTCAACCGATCAGTCCTCCGGGATAGAGAGCTGTGTCTATGGACGGTGATGACGGTCGACACCACTGAATCGGCCGGAACGTCTACGAACTCGATCAGTCCCCTACACTCCGCACAGCTCCCGGGCCGTTGCTTGTGGCCGGGAAAGGGCGAGAAGCACCTCTTCACAGATGCGTCGGTACCGCAATGACAGGGCTACCAAAGTTCCGCAATCGGAATCACAAGAAGTCCTCACCATCGTCAGCATGGTCGACATCCACTCGTTTGAGCCGTTTCCGATGACTAGTCAGATTTAATATAAGTCAGCCCGTCGTAGGCGTCATGCCTGACGTCTCAGCGGAACAGGAAAAGACCCGTGCGGAAGTCGCCGAGTACCTCCGGGCGTTCGCCGACGAACTCAGTCCGCAGGAAACGAACTCGGCCAACGATCGACGGGAGAGGACGAACACCGCCGAAGATCGTGCCGGCGAGGACCGGTCGATCGACGACGACCGGGGACCGGCGACGGGGTCCGAGCGACGTTCGGGCGCCGATGACTCACGCACCACCGACGGAACGACCGATACCGGGAAGGTGACGATCATCGTCGGTAACGAGAGCGCGACGATGAAACCGCCAGAGACGGTGCTGTTCGGTGTCGAGGCCGATACGGAGGACTCGTTGCTCGGGGCCACGGGCGAACGCGGCGTCACGTTCTCGCTGACCTGGTCGGAGGCGGACGTCGAGACCGACGAGGAGTTCACCGTCGAGTAGATCGGCCCCTCGCGACGACCAGGACACCACGGCGATACGCTGGCTGCCCGACTCGTGATCCGGCGTCGTGTCCGGTTCGGCTGCGACCGGCGAACGTGAACGGATGGGGAGAGCCGTCATCACGGCAGTCGCGACGACAGTGAACCGCGCTTCCGACCGAACGGAAGGCACCGATCGCAGTGGGGCAGTGCGGTTCGCCGTCGCGGTTACCTAGCGACCGCCGAGGGGTGTCCCGGCTACGATCGCCCCCTCGTCGGCGAGCGGCGACCACCCGATCTCGCGGGCCGTCGCAGCGGAGTGGTGGCTCGCGGCGAGGTTGATCGTGGCCTGCCCGTCGAGATAGAGGTGGTCGTACTGGCGCCCGCCGGTGACGCCCGGAGCGGCCCATTCGATCAGCCGGACGTCGTCGAAACGGGCTTCGTGAACGCCGCCCGCATCGGGTGGGTCAAGCATCAGGGAGCACTCGACGGACGCGGCGTCGGTCGGTGGTGCCAGGTGCCAGACGAGGCGTCGCCACTCCCCGCCGGTCCCGCCGAGACCGAGCGACTGGGCGATGACCGGGTCGTCGCGGCGCTCGTCGTACCACCGAACGTGGGCGTCGAGGCCCGCATCGCCGGTATACGAGTACCACATGGTCAGGGTATGATCGCTCCCCGCGTCCGCGATCGGCAGGCGATGACGGGGAGCTAGGAGAGCCCTCTCGTCGTCCGCACGGCGGATGAGTCGGGCTCCGCCGGTCCCGTCGTAGCCGATCCCCGCAGCGACGATCGGATCCGATCCCCGCTCGTAACGCCAGAGCGGACCCTCGAAACGCCGGCGGTCGATGGTGGTGTCCTCGAACGACCCCGTCGGAAGCCGATCACGGCCCAGTCGGGCGATCCCGTCGGGCGTTGCTATCTCCTCGACCCACCCGTAATCGCGGCTATAAACCGATCCAACGGCGGTAAACGACCGCTGCTCGCGTTCGGTGAGATGGGGGTCCTCGTGTTCGTTCGGCGGTCCCGGGGTTCGGAGCTGGCCGTCGAGCAGGGTCGTCTCCGCCGGCGAACGGCCGGCAACGGTCCGGAGAACGTGATCGCGTGGTCGCCCGACCACACCCGTCGGGAGATACCCCTCGCGGAGAAGGGGCTCGACAGACGTCCGGACGACCCCGTCGACCGTCACCCGTGCGGTGAAGAGGAAGGCGGTGAGCGTCCCCCAGTGCTCCAGATCGGAGACGAAGTCCCCGAGCGACCAGACGATCGTCCCGTCGCCGTACGGTTCGATCCCGCCCACGACGTGGGGATGGTGATCGATGACGAGATCGGCGCCGCTGTCGATCGCCCCCTCGCTGAGCGTACGGATCTCTCCGGTCGGATCGGGATGAAACTCGTCGCCCCCGTGGATGTGGACGACGACGACGTCAGCCGTTTCCCCCGCCGTTTCGATCGCCGTCCGCAGACGATCGGGCGTTGCTTCCGCGACGCCGCTTGACGCGGGAATCGTCCATCGCTCACCCCCCTGATCGATCGTGTGATCGCCACCCGCCTCGCGATCCACCGACCAGTCGACGGCGTAGGCATCGCCGGTGATCGTCGTACAGGAGAGATACGCGACCGTCACGCCGTTTTTCTCGATATACGCCGGCGCCCATGCCTCCTCGCTCGAAAAGCCGGCACCCGAATGAGCGAGGTCGTTCTCCGTGAGTGATTCGAGCGTCTCCTCGAGTCCCGAATCGAGGGCGTCGAACACGTGGTCGTTGCCGAGCGCAGCGTGGTCGACGCCGACCTCTGAGAGCGCACGGGCGGCGACGGGATGGCTGGCGTACGTCTCGGGTTTCTCGGGGTGGCGCACGTCGGCGGTCGTCAGCGGCGTCGCGAGGTTGACCGAGGTGATGTCCCCCGTTTCGAGGAGCGGACGCGTGGATCGGAGGATCTCGCGGTGATCGTCGAGGCGCGTCTCGGGATCGATCCGGAAGCGTGGGGCCAACGGGTCGGAGTTTGCCTGGTAGAATCGGCGTCCGAACATCACGTCACCCACGAACTGCAGCGAGATCGCGTCCGTTTCGTCGATCAGCGTCCGGTGAACGGCCATATCCGGACCGACCGCTTGCGTCTCGGTGAGATACTCGCCGTGTTCGATACGTAGCCAGGCCGGACGCTGGAGGGGGATCGAGAACCGCCCCTCCGCATCGGTCTCGGCCGCCGCGAGCGCGGTGCCGCCCTCCCGGATCGCCGTGACGGTCGCACCGGCGATCGGTTCGTCGGACGAAGTGGTGACCCGTCCGCCGGTGCTTGCCCGGTTCTGGGCTAGTGTCGGGTCGGAGTCGGCGCCTCCCACGGGCCGTTCGGGGTCCCGCAGGCAGCCGGCTCCGCCGACGAGAACCCCCGCCCCGAGGCCACGGAGAACGGCCCGGCGATCGTAACCACCGACCATACCAGTGTCTCACACGGTCGATGCACAAAGCCGGTTCGTTTCCAGGAACCGACGGACACGTCCGCCTCGGCGGGGTGCGCTGATCCCCGCATGGCGGATGAGGCCGGAACGAGCCGAACAGACCGTCGACTGGAATAGCAACGCGTGAGTATTTATCCTTCACGCACGTATCTATATCAATGTCCGAAGAACGATCACAAACGACGACGAGCGACGTTACCGCCGGCGAGGGGATGCGGATGGAGCGGCCGGATGCGGCGACAACGACCATGCTCGATCGGGACCGGGTGTTCGAGTCGCTCGCTCACCCGCGTCGTCGATACCTCCTCTATACGCTCGTGAACGGGGAGGAAAGCGAGCACGCGCGATTGGCCGAATTGGCTACGAACATCGCCGCCGGAGAAGCCAACAAACCCGTTGTCGACGTGACCGACGCGGAACGGGACCGGATCCAGCTCTCGCTCTATCACTCCCATCTCCCGAAACTCGCGGATCTGAACCTCGTCGACTACACCGAAGCCGAAACCGAGAACGCGGGGGACGTCACGATTCGCTCGAAGAACACCGAGGAGGTGGCGGCGATGCTCGACTGTGCCGAGGAAGCGCTAGCCGAGTAGGACGTCGCTCGGGTTCCCGTGCCAGACGGAGGGTTAATGGCTCCCCGGCGAGACGGGCACCCAGTGTTCGAACGGCCGCGCACCCGGATGTTGCTGGTGGTGAGCGCCGCACTCTTTCTGTCCGTTCTCGTCTGGTTCAACTACTCGGCGGTCCTGCCGTCGATCGTCGCCGACTGGGGACTATCGGGTACACACGCAGGCGTCGTGTTCGCGGCGTTTCAGGCCGGTTATCTCGTCGCGATCATTCCGACGGGGATGCTCGTTGACCGAGGATCGCCACGCCGGGTGATCGCCGTCGGGGCGACGATCACGGGCGGTGCGAGCCTGCTGTTCGCGCTGGTCGCCGGCGGGTTTCTCGGCGGAGCCCTGCTCCGATTTCTCGCCGGGATCGGCATGGCCGGCGTCTACGTCCCGGGGATGCGCTTCGTCGCCGAGTGGTACCCGGAGGCCGATCGCGGGACGGCAATGGGCGTCTACGTCGGCACCTTTTCGGCGAGTAGCGGGCTCTCCTTTCTGCTCGCGGGCACCGTCGCGGCCACGTTCGACTGGCGGACGGCGATCGCCGCGACCAGCATCGGCGCGCTCTGTGTCGGGCCGCTGGTGCTGGGGTTGGGGCGGGACGCGCCCGACATCGACCGGATCGAAAGCGGGTTCGACCTAGACGTCCTGCGCAATCGCGCGTATCTCGCCGTCGTCGGGATCTACTCGTGGCATAACTGGGAGCTGTTCGGGATGCGAAACTGGCTTCCGGCGTTTCTGCTCACCGTCCCGGCGGTCGCGGCGACTGGCTCGCCGGAACTGGTCGCAAGCACGCTCGTCGGCGTGACCGTCGCGCTGGGCGGTCCCGGCAACCTCATCGGCGGAACGCTCAGCGATCGAATAGGCCGTGTACGCGTCATCGCCGCCGGACTGGCGGCAAGCGGGTTGATCAGCGCCACCCTCGGCCTGTTGGGCGGACTTCCCATCGCCCTGCTGGTCGCGATCGTGCTCGTCTACGGGATCGTCATCACGATGGACAGCGCACCGACCTCGACCACCGTCACCGAGGTCGTCGCGCCCGACCGGATCGGGACGGCGCTGTCGATCCAGTCGTTCATCGGGTTCAGCACCACCGTCGTCTCGCCGGTGGCCTTCGGATGGGCGCTCGATGCCGGGGGCTACCCGATCGCGTTCCCGGTGCTCGCGGCCGGTGCGCTCGCCGGTCTCGCGTGCGTCTTCGCGTTTCAACGAGTGTCGGCTCGGCGGGCCCCCTCGAATCGGCTCGGATAGCTGCTGACGAGCCGTCGACAGCGAAACCGACGTGGCGATCGAACGGGAGTCGTCGCCCGTGACCGGAACCGCGATGCCGAACGCGTTCCCACAGTTCGTTGTTAGGAACGGCACCTCGGTAAAAACCCCCCATCTGTTTCATGTCGTGTCCTTTTGCCGCCGTAGTGATGAGGGGGTCCAATGAGCGACGAGTCAGTGGAATCCAGTGCGGGGGATACCGACGTTGAGGGGGAACTGGAGCGGAACATCGGACTGATCGGGAGCCTGGCGATCGGCGTCGGGACGATGATCGCCGCCGGGATCTTCGTGCTCTCGGGGCTGGCCGTCGGGAACGTCGGTACCGTTGCAATCGTTTCCTTTCTGATCGCCGCGCTCGTCGCCGCCCTTACCGCGGCCTCGTACGCCGAGTTCTCGTCGATCTACCACGAGAGCGGCGGCGGGTACATGTACGTCTCGCGGACGTTCGACACCGACCTGACCTACATCATGGGCTGGACGATGATACTTGGCTATCCCGCGAGTGCGGCCTTCTACATCGCGAGTTTCTCGGAGTGGTTCTTCGAGTTCGTCTACCCGGCGCTCTCGATCCCGGCGGCGATCCCGTACTGGATCTCGGCGGTCGCCCTGCTCGCGTTGCTCATCGGGATGAACCTGAAGGGCACCGAGGAGTCGATCCAGTTCCAGATCGCCTTCACCGCGCTCAAGATCGTCCTGTTGTTGTTGTTTCTCTACGGGGGTCTGCAGGCGTTCGACCCGTCCGTCGTCACGGCGTCGTTCGTCGAGAACGCCGACCGGTTCGCCCAGATCGGCCTGACGAGCGCGCTCGTGTTCATCACCTTCTTCGGCTTCTCGGCGATCACGACCAACGCCGAGGAGATCAAGGACCCGAGCGATACGATCCCGAAGGCGATCTACATCAGCATGGGCATCGTGACGGTGCTGTACACGCTGGTCGTGCTGGTCATCGTCATCGCGACCAACGACGGCGGCTTCCTGAACTTCCTGCAGGGACAGGTCGACCTCGGTGGCCTCGCGCCCGCCGCCTACGTCGCCAACCACGGCGAGACCTCGATGGGACTGGCGGCCCAGTACTACCTCGGCCGGATCGGCTTCTGGGTCGTCATCGGCGGGGCGCTCATCTCGATGCTCTCGGCGGCGAACGCGACCATCCTCGCGGGCTCCCGGGTGAAACTGGCGATGGCACGCCGGAACCACCTGCCGGGCCACTTCGAGGACATCCATCCCTCCTGGGGAACGCCCTACAAGACCGTGCTGTTCACCGGGGCGCTCATCCTGACCTACATCGTCGTCTTCGGAATCGTCTTCTATGACTCGCCAGGCCCCCTGGGGACGGGCGCGCTGTTCGGTCTGAACCTCGGCATCCAGGGGATCACCTCGTTCGCGAACGTCCTGCTGCTCACGGGTCTAACGATCGTCAACGTCGCCCTCATCGCCTCGCGGCGGCGGTATCCCGACGTCGAGCGTGGATTCGAGGTGCCATTCGTGCCGTATCTGCCGGCGATTGCCGTGGTGGCGAACGTCCTGCTCCTCTTTAATATTGGACTCGTCCCGCTCCTGATGGGGCTGATCGCCGAAGGGATCGGCGTCCTCGCGTGGTTCGGGTGGGTCTCGCGGGCGCCGGGGACCGAGACGCCCGACGAGGAGACCCCGACCGTGGCGTCGGAACACGCCCCCGAGAGCCGGGAGTACGAGATTCTCGTCCCGGTGATCAACGAGGAGAACGTCGAGCGGCTGATGCGCACGGCGATCGACATCGCGGCGGACAACGACGGCGAGGTGCTCGTCATGAGCGCCGTCACGGTGCCCGAACAGACGCCGCTTCGCGAGGGGCGCAACCGGATGGACGAGGAGCGGGCGGTCGTCAACCGCGCCCTCGAGTTCGGACGGGAGTCCGACGTTCCGGTCAGCGGGACGATCCGGATCGGCCACCATCCCGAGACCGTCATCCTGAACACGGTCGAGAGCCGCGAGAGCGATGCCGTCCTCATGGGCTGGGGCGGTCGGCCGTCGCGCCGCCGCGACGTGGTCCTCGGCTCGACCGTCGACGACGTGCTGACCGACGCCTCCTGCGACGTCTTCGTCGAGCGCGTCGACGAGGACTCGGACGGCGAGGTCGACTCGATCCTGCTGCCGACCGCCGGCGGCCCGCACGCGGAACTGGCCGCCGAGACGGGCCGCGCGATCGCCCGCACCACCGGAGCCGACCTCGAGTTCGTCTACGTGGTCGATCCCGACGACCCGGAGGACAGAGAGAAGGGTGAGGCGCTGCTCGAGGAAGCGCTCGACCACGTCGAGACAGACGGCGCGGAGGCGACGCTGCTCGAGGGTGACGACATCACCGAGACGATCGTCGCCGAGAGCGAGGACTACGACCTGACGGTGATCGGAGCGACCCGGTCGAGCCTGTTCGAGCGGCTCGTGCTCGGCGAGATCCCGGAGGAAGTCGGTCAGCGGGCGGAAAACACCGTCATCATGACCAAACGGAACCTCGACGTCGGATCGGGGCTGAAACGCCGGCTCGCGTGGGCACGCTCCAGACTCCTCGGTCCCCTCGGAACCGAGCGACGAACCGCTTCCGAGGTCGAATCGTAACCACGAACGCCCATCGTCGTCGAGGCGATGAAGACGTCCGGTACCCACGGAAGGGAGACCCCGGTGAGACCGAGCGTAGCTCCGTTCGGGGCGATCGACGGGCCGTCGACCCGTCGACTCCGGAGACTGGAACAGGCGGGAACACCGTCAGCATGGCCAAGCGAACCCTCAGACTCGGTTCGTGGCTGAGACGGCAGTTCGACCGACTGTTCTAGAGGCAAGAACGGCCTCCGCTCGTCTCGGTGGAAAAACGGACATGGATCGACGGATCAACCGTCCGTTCGGCGGGCGCCGAAACGACGGCGGGGCGAAAGCGGCCGATCACTCCTCGGAGGACGGCTCGCTGATCGCGTGCAGGATCCCTTCCGAGAGCGCGTAGACGGTCCCGTCGGCCACGACGGGGGCCGCGGTGACCGCCAGGTCGAGCGTCGTCAGGACCGCACCCTCCGTCGCGTCGATCGCGTAGAGGCGGTCGGTCCGGATGCCGAACTCGCTCGAATCGCTCCCGACGTAGAGCACGTCGTCGGCGACCGTCGGGGCCGTCGATACGTCGACGTCCCCGTCGTCCCCGTAGATCGTCCAGTCGCGCGTCCCGTCGGCCTCGAGGACGGCGAGGCCGGAGACGGAGGTGAAATCGAGCGCCGTCGTGTAGATCCGGCCGCCGCCCGCGGCGATCGGATGGAGGTCGAACCCGGCATAGGTGCCGGTGATCGCCCGTTCGTCGCCGCCGGTCGCCCGATCGAGCGAAACGAGCCCGAAGACCGGGGCACGAAGGACGTCCTCCTCGCCACCGGACGTTGCGCGCAGGTAGACGCGGCCGTCCGCGACGACGGGCGGGCCGACGAGGTTCGCCTCCGAGGCGAACGGCTGAGCGAGCTCGTGGTGCCACTGGACGCGTCCCGTCCGCGCGCCGAGGGCGAAGACGGTACGGTCGAGGCCGCGATCACCCGAGACACGGCCGACGTACACACACCGCCCGCTCACGGCGGGTGGCGTGAGACGCTCGCCGAGCGTTCGTTCCCAGACGACGGTACCCGAAGCCGCGTTGATGCCGTAGATCGTCTCCTCGTCCGTGACGTAGAGGCGGTTTCTCGCTAGAACGAGTCCGCCCGTATCCGATGGCCGTGGCGTCGCGATGGGAACCGTCCATTCGACCGTCCCGTCGGCACGCGAATAGGCCCGAATCGAGTCGCCGCTCGCGTAGATCCTGTTCGCATCCACCGCGAGGGCGTGCGTCTCCTCCTCGCGATCGGTCGTCCACTGAACGCTTCCGTCGCTCGCGTCCAACGCGTACAGGACCCGCCCGTTCTCGGGATCGGTTTCCTGCCCCGTGGTGTAGACGACGCCGTCACTGACGACGAGATCGGTCGTGGGGGAGTTGAGATCGAAGCGCCACCGTTCCTCGAGACCGGTTTGCGGACCACGGGCAGTCGGATGATAGCCGGTGTTGGCCGCGCCGTAGCGCTGTTGGGGCCACCCGGTGTCGCGTTCGGCCGCGGACGTCCCATGAGCGGGCCGTGCTGCCGCCTGAGAGGCCAGAAGGCTACTACCGGCGAGTGCGCCGGCGATCCGCAGGAAGTCACGCCGCGACGAATTCGTTTCACTCATACGCTGGATAGAAGTATTCCCCATCGTACATTCCATAAGGATGGCCGTGTAGATAACTATTATTTATGATTAATTGGGAGATCGGGTACATCACACGCGCCCGACAGCAGCTTTCGTGGTGATGGTCGTTCGACATGAAGGGGAGACAGTACTCACCGTCGTGGATCCCTGAGAAGAGATGAGGACTACCATACACACACACTCGTAGTTCCGCTGGAACCGACGGGCCGAGAGTAGTGACGCCCATAGCGTGGCCCTTCCGAAGGTGCGGTTACCGGTGTGGAGACGGTCACGTCGGTTCCTCGGCCGTCGGCACCACCGGATCCGCCGAACGCTCGATATCGAACCGAGGACTTGCCCGCGCTCACCGCGGGTGGGGACTGCCGGCGATCCGGCCGGGGCTGGCGAGCGCCGCAGCACGGTCGGTATCCTCGAGGGCGGGGCCGGCGAGGGGCGTATCGAAATACGACGTCTCGTCGACGTCGCTCAAGGAGGGGTCGTCAGCCAACGCGGTGAACGTCTCCATGTAGCCGATCCGGGTCGCCTCGAGGTAGAGTCCGTAGGACTCGTTGCCGACCTGGTCCGACTGCCCGGAGATCTCGTACAGCATCGCGGCGGTGTCGGTCAACGGACAGAGCGCGTCGAAGTAGTCTCCCCATATGGGAAAGTACCCATAGCGGGTGACGGTGTCGAAGGCGTCCCACGGCTGGTCGGCGAGCGCCTCCCCGACGAGTTGGTTGAGCCGGAGCGATCGATCGCTCGTCTCCTCGTCGATGAACGGGTTGACGTTGTCCGCAAGCGGCGCGTCGGGGTCGGCAAAGGGGGCCTGGTCCTCGTAGGCGGGCCCGTAGACCGGCATGGTGCTCAGAAGCGAGCGCTCGGGTGCCTCATCGCCTCCATCGGTTCCAGTGTCGGGCAGTGTCGCGAGACCCTGATGGTGGTGGCTGATCGCGTACTCCGGGTCGGCGCGCAGGAACGAGTCGGTGATCGCACGCACTTCCGGCGTGAGGCGCAGTCCGCTGCCACGAAGGACGTGGCCATCGTGTGGCTGGTCCATGTACCACTCCGTCTCGCCCTCGTCGTTCTCCTCGGCGCGCCACCAATCCGCCGCGTCGTCAATGCCGGGGGTCGCATCGAAGGTGGGATCGATGTTGAAGTCCCGGTTCATGTCGTAGCCCGGCGGCGTGCCGTAATGATAGTACGGCTCATGGCGCGAGTCGCACTCACACCACGGCTGGGTGTTCTGCCGGCGGGAGACGCGCTGTTCGTAGCCATCTCCGGTGGTGCCTCGGGCGTACATCGCCCCGTCAGGGTTCGCACGTGGGATGATCGTAAGCGAGAGGTTCTCCAGGATCCCTTTGACCTCCGGCGAGGTTCCCTGCGAGAGCTGGCGGATCAACACCAACGCGGTCTCGGCACCGGTCGGTTCGTCGCCATGGATCTGGTTGATGACGTGCACGTCCGTCTCGCCCTCCCCGAGTTGGACCTCCCAGAGAGGATCGTTTCGACCCGCGGAGCGGGCGATCTCGGTGAGCGTGATGCGGTCGCTTCGCCGGTCGAGCAGTTTCAGCTCATGGGTGAGTTGGTCGTTCGTTCGATACGGGCCGGCATCGAGATCGACGGCGTCGTCGGATTGACCCGCCACCGGCGTCGATGCCACCGAGAGACCGGCCGTCGTCGCGATACCGAGCGATTTGAGAAAGGTGCGTCGTTGCATGTGTATCGATGATCGTTTCCTCCCCCGCCACCCCCACTAGTGGTCCGTGGTCGGAGTACTGGTATGTCATAGCACAACTCAATAAGTATACGGATCTGATGAATGTGTTATTATATTTATCATATATGAAAATAGCCTCGAAACGGTAACCAAAGGAATCGAGAATCGGTGTGAACGGTGAAAGCGACTGCTGAAGCGGTGGGTCAGGCGACGGAACCAGCGTCTCCGGTTTCCGGGAGCACGGCCCTCGGGGATCGGAACTTCTAGAATCGCTCGCGCTCGCTACAGTCTGGTGCCGTGTGAGTGGCTAGTGAACCGAATCACTCGACGTCGTATCCCATCTCGCGGACGGTGATCTTGACGCGTTCCTCGGCGAGCACGTCGTAGTCGTATGTGACCTCCGTCTCACCGCTGTTCTGGTCGATCGTCACCCCCATCACTCCGTCTACGCCCCCCAAATCGTCCTTGATGGTCTGAACATCGTCCTCGGAATCGACCCCCTGAACGGTGAACGTCGCGGTGTTCTCAGCTATGGTGTCCGCTCGTCGATAGCACAGCAAGAGGGATGACTCTGCTGCCGGCATGGCGATTCGCAGGAATGGATGAATGGTGGGGTGGACTCTCGACGACTGATCCGAATCGATGGCCGTTTCCCGCTGGCTGTAGATGATCCCCCATGGGTATCGAACCTGGCGATCAAGCGACGATCGAGTACACCGGACGATTGACTGACGAAAACGAGACGGTCTTCGACACGTCACGCGAGCGCGTTGCCGAGGAATCGGGTCTCACCGAGAGACAGCCCGAGCGAGAGTTCGAACCGCTCACGGTCGAGCCCGGTGCGGGACAGCTCATCGAAGGGTTCGAAGAGGGCCTCATAGGGCTGGAAGAGGGCGACAGCGAGACGATCACCGTGCCGCCGGAGAAGGGCTACGGTGAGGAGCGCGACGATCAGGTCATCGAGCAGGACCGAACCGAGTTCGAGCAGATGCTCGAGGGCGAGGCCCCCGAGGAAGGGATGATGATCCAGACCGAACAACAGCAGGTCGGGGAGATCGTCCACGTCGACGAGGAAGTTGTCCGCATCGATTTCAACCACGAACTCGCCGGTGAAACGCTCGAATTCGACGTCGAGATCGTCTCGATCGAGTAGGGGAGATGACGTCTCCGACAGGTGCTGTCGAGGAACCGTCTTTCGTCTCCCAGTAATCCCGCTTCATGAGAGCGGTGTGCGCTCCTTACGTTCCCTATCGGTTGGAGAGCCTGAGACGATCCGAGCCGAACGAACAGGGGGCATCTTCCGACGATGTTATAGTGCCGTGAAGACACATACACACGTAGTTCCGCTGGAATCTTAATTTAATTTATGAGCAAATACGACGACCTTTTCGATGCGACTGCCCCGACTGAGAGCGTCTTCGCTGACAAAGGCGCGCTTGACCCACTCGCCGAAGCAGAGGAGATCATCAGTCGGGACGCTCAAGAGCAGGAACTGGCGACGATCCTCAACGGCATCCATGAGAACCATCTCCCGACGACGGTCTCGATCTACGGGCCGCCCGGAACGGGCAAGACCACGACGACGCGGCGTCTCTGTCACGAGTTTGCCGCTCGAAACGATACGGTGGATGCTGAATACGTCAATTTAAAAGAGTGTCGATCCCTGTTCAGCGTGGCGAACGAGATCCTCTTCGAACTCACAGGCGAGAAGAAACAAGCCCATGAGGGGATTGATGGGGTATTCGAGGCGATCTGGAAGGCGCTCGAGACGTATCCGGAGTGGACGATCCTGCTGCTCGACGAGATCGATCACATCCAACACGACTCGAACTACGATCCCAACGAGTTTTTCTATCGTCTCTTGCGTGGTGAGGGCAAGCTCAAACGGGGACTGAACCTCTCGGCATGGCTACTCAGCAACGAACTCCTCGAGGTGGACTTGCACCTCGACAGTCGAGTGCGGAGTGCGATGAGCGGTGAGAAGGTGTTTTTCCCGCCCTATGGGGAGTCCGAGCTCGAACGAATCATGGCGCCACGGCTTGACCGGGCGTTTCGGTCCGAGGCGCTCCCTGCGGAGGTTCGCTCATACGGGCTTCGCAAAGCAGCAATGCGCTGGGGAGACGTCAGGAAGACACTGACTCTGTTTCGTCATGCCGGAGACAGCGCGAACGAACGGGGGCTATCCGTACTGACCACCGATTGCATCGAGACCAATCTCGACACGACGGAAAGGGCCGAAACGGTCGAGAAGCTGCTCAGTCTGCCGTTGCACCACTTCCGAATATTGGCAGCGGTCGTCGGCTATTCCAACGAGGGAAGGATCACCCAACCCGTAACGAGTGAGCGGGTCTATACGGCCTATCGACGAACAGCAGCAAACGATGAGCGACTTTCCCCTCGAGCGGTTCGCAGTATCGTAGCGGATCTCGAAACGATGGGGTTGCTCGAGAGCTGGATCGAATCCCGTGGTCGTGACGGACGGACCAAGCTGATCGAGACCACCTTCGAACCGACCTGGGTGAACCAGGCGCGCGATCGGATACTCGAAGCGGAGTGATCGAACTGACCGAACCGGTATAAATCGAGCCACTACCACAGCTCTTGTTCGAATATCAACGATTATCGAAGCGATCACTTTCACTCCGCTTGGCTCGGATTTAAATTCAGCCAGTCTATAGTAACGGTAGGGCTGAATGATAGCCCAATAATATCCGTTATATCCTCTACTCATGTCCTTACAAGAACCAACCGAGACAGAGACCGGCCGTGACGCGATCCTCTCGACGCTCGAAGAGACGATCGATGACGTTCATAAGCGTATACAGACCCGCGAGGTCGAGACCGTCGAGGACGAGCAGATGCTGATCAAGTGGCACCGAACACTCGGCTATTTGAGTGGACAGCATCGGAAGTTGATGAAGGACACGGACATCGACGAGATGGCGGACGAACTGGAGTTACTACGGGAGGTCACCGGTCGGGGGGACGAGCGATGAGCAAGCGTCGCATTGAGAAGATGCTTGAGGAGCTGAGCGACGAGGTCCTCAGCGATATCGACCCTGAAACACGGCTTCGGGCTCTGCTGATCGCACAAGAAGCCGGGAAGGAGACGTGGATCGATCGTCTCGTTGCAACGTGTCCACGGGAATCGTATATGTCGACCGATCGCGCGGTGACCGATCGGTTTCGGCTGGCCCGATTGCTCGCCCAACAGGCGGTGTTCGAGCTCGAGACGACCCGCCTGCAGTACGAGCAATTGTGCATGCAGCACCGATACATCTCGGCGATCGACGCCTGTTGTGACGAACAGGTATCCGACGAACTCACTCGAACGACGGAGTGTATCGAGGAGAAATTGGCACTATTCATCGAGCTGTATACGGTGTATCACGGCCATCGCGAGTTCTCACGGTCGGTCTTGGATGTCGAACTGGAATCGTGGTTGGCGCTTCACCCGCAGGGGTCGTCGGTGCTCGAGGCCGTCTCGGAGGTAATAACCGATCAGGAGACACGCGAGCGGGCGGAGGAGTGGTTCGAGAGCCTCTATCCGGATCCGCAGGTAACCCTCGACGAATCAGCGGCCGGTCGGTGTCTACTGCTCACCACTGAATGGGAGACTGCGACCGAGACGATCCCCTGACGCCAGCGGTCGATCCGTTCGAAGGACGATCGCGGATCAGGATGGCGGGCAGTACCCTTCCTAGTTCAGCCGATCCGGCGGGCGAAACGCCGTGAGATATATTCGCGCAGGGGTAGTATCCCCGATATCATGGGTCGTTCCGGGAGGATCTTCCTCAGCGCCGCCCTCCTCGGGTTGCTCGTCTCGAGCGTGTTGTTGGTCGTCGTGCTCGGCTACCTCGCGTTAGTGGTCGCCATGGCCCTCGAGACGGGCACGCCCATCGTCGGGGTCCTCCTTGACCTCGCCGTCCCGTACCTGCCGATCGTGGCCGGTCTCGTCGTCGTGCTCGTACTGGCTGCGGTCGGCGCTGGGTGGGAGCTTCTCCGGCGTCTCTCGGTCCCCCGGAGCGCTCGCCTCCAGTCGGCCTTCGAACGGATCGAGCGTCGAACGGCTCGGGCTGTCCGATGTCGTCGCGCCGCCGGAGCCCACCCCCGAGGAAGCTCTGACGGAACTCAAAAGCCAGTACGTCGCGGGTGAGATCGACGAGCGGACCTTCGAGCGGCGGCTCGATCGGCTCGTCAATGACGACACGCTTGACGACGCCCGCGCGGCCCGCGAACGCGAATCGACGCTGGAACGCTGACGCCGGTTCACTCGAAGGGGGCGTCCTCGCCGCCGGAGCTGTGAGCGTTGCCCGTGGTCCCCGGTTCTCTCGTCGAGTCCCCGCCCGACCGTATGACTACTATGCGCTCCCCGTACCCCGTTGTTGTCGGCGACGAATCACGGTGACCGCGAGCACGAGGACCAGCACCGCCAGGACCGAGCAACCGACCGCGACAAGCGGGTTCGCCGCGGCGTATCCGGGTAGCTGGGCGAGACCCCCTCGAAGCCGTGCGACGAGGAAGGCGACCGGACCGTGCGAGACGTCGAGTCGATAGACGAGCGCCGCGACGCCCGCCGCGAAGCAGGCCGAGCCACCCGCGGAATACGCGGTGAACCGCCGGATCTCCATTCCGGCAAGGCCGGCGGGGATCGAGATGATCGAGCGTGCCACCGGGAGCAGACGGCCCCAGAACACCGACCCCTCGCCCCACCGACGGAACCAGTGCTGGCCACGCTCGATTCGCTCGTCGGATACCCGAAGGCGGTCCCGATACCGATCCAGCGCCCGGTTGCCGGTCGCGGCGAACAGGTAGTAGGCGACGACGCTCCCGATGGTCGCGCCGGCCGTCGCCGCGAGCACGAACAGTCCGAACGACACCGGCCCAGTGACGAGGAAGGCGGCTGCGAAGGGGACGGTGACCTCACTTGGCAGGAGGGGAAACAGCATCGACGTCTCGAGGAACATGAACACGAACAGCGCGAAATAACCGTATTGGGCGACCAGATCGAGCCCCGTTCCCGTCAACCCATCGAGCATCGCCCGTGCTTGGCTATGACGCCATCTCCCTGTTTCGGTTGCGCTGGCAGCGACCCTCGTCGACGCCATCGTCATGCGCTCACCCGAGTCGAACGACGAACCGATGGTCGGACGGGTCGGATCGCTACTGGTATGGCTGGCCCTCCTCGAAGGGCTGGATGATGACGAACCCCTCGGGATCGGTGAACTCGAGCTGGTACGTCTCATCCGAGGACTGCCCGATCAGATCCGAGAGGCTCTTGTTGACGCTGCCGCTCGGGGAGGTCGACCCGCTCCAGGCGACGGTGGCGTCGGGGTCGGTCCGAACGGGCGGTGTCAGGACCAGCGGGTCGCCATGGGTCGTGAGCGCGACGGTGCCGGGCCCACTGAGGAAGACGTTCGTCAGTCCTCCAGCCGACGAGCCGGCGATGCTATCGATGGTGCGGATCTCGTAGTTCACCCGTGATTCGAACGCGAGGACGTCGTTTCCGTTGACCGAGAGCTCCTCCTCGGCGTCGAGTTCGATGAGCTGGATCTGCTTACCCTGATCCGCGAGATAGAGATGACCGTTCCCTTCGGCCTCCATGACGGGTGTCCCCTCGCCCATCGCTGCGTTCTTGATGAATCCGGTCAGCCCACCTTCCGCGGAGGCCTTTCCGGTAAACGAGATATCACCGGTATAGGCGATCATCGATCCGGCCATCGCCATCACCACGCCATCGAGTGCGATGTCCAGGAGTTTGCTGTTTTCCAGTTGAAACGTCTCGCCACCCTCCGTGGGTTCGTTCGCGGTGCGAAATTCATCGAGTTTCATGGTGGTATCGAGTCGCGTGTGCGATCTCTTCTATACAGATATATTACCCGGACAAAATAGTACCTCTTCTCATACCTTCGCTGTCGTGATCGATCGCAGGTGATTGGAGGCCCTCTTCACCGGAGCGAGAACGGCGGTAGTGAAAAACGACTGACGACTCTCTGCTCAACAGACGTGACCACCCCCGTCGACCCACACCGTCTCGCCGGTGACGTACGACGCCTCGTCGCTCGCGAGATACAGGTACGCGCCGGGAAGGTCCGCCGGCAGTCCTGCCCGCAACGGCAGGTCCGGGGTCTCGCCGGTGGGTGTCATCTCCTGGGCTTCCTCCGTCCAGCCCTCGCGGATCTCGGTGGCGATGGGGCCGGGCGCAACGGCGTTGACCCGAACCCCTTCGCCCGCGAGTTCGAGTGCGGCGCTACGTGTGATCATGCGGATCGCACCCTTGCTCGCGGCGTAATGTGAGTGGTCCCACGCGGCACGGCCCTGCGTGTCCGATGCCGTGTTGATGACGACCCCCGGTTCGTCGCGCTCGATCATGTCGTTCGCGGCCATCTGGGTGCCGAAGAACGTTCCGCGGGCGTTGACGCCGTGGACCTGCTCGAACTCCTCGGGCGTCACCTCTCGAAATCGTCGCTTGGTGTAGAAGCCGGCATTGTTGATCATCACGTCGACGCCGCCGAGATCGCGGGCCGCCTCGATAGTGGCGTCGAGCTGGTCGGGTTCGGAGACGTCACACTCGGCGTACGACGCCGTCCCGCCGCTCTCGCGAATGGCCTCGTGTGTCGGCGTCTCGACGTCCGAGTCCTTCGGATCGACGCGGACGTCCGCGTTGAGGACGGTCGCACCCGCCTCGCCGAACGCGATCGCGATTGCGCGGCCGATACCGGAACTACCGCCAGTGACGACGACCGTTTCGTCGGAGAAATCCGGATTGAGCGAACCCATGGTGGACAAACGGTTGCCATCGACCTCAGCGTTGGTGTGGCGGCGAAGCAGACGGAGAACTCCGATCAGAACGGCGTACGGACACCGATACCGTTGGAGAGTGTCCAGTCGAGACGGCGTTCGTCGCCGTCGGCGAACGAAACCTCACACGCTCCGATCAGGGCCACGTCGCCGGGGTGAAAGCCGTCCCAGCGTGATCGGTAACGAGCATCCGCGAGACCCATCTCGTAGGCGCCGTCCGGAACCGTCACATCCCCATTGGCGATGCTGACGCGACCACCGTCAGTCGTAAGCGAGTGCGTTGTCGAAAGCTGGTCGTCGCGTGCTGCTGTGACGTCGTGTTCGAGCCACGTGAACGCCATCCGTTCTCGATAGTAACCCCATGGATCGATCTCATACGTCTTCCCGAGGAGACGGCCGGCACTCCACAGACGCAGCCGGTAGCGGACGTCATCGAGACGGTGAACGATGACGACGGCGTCCTGCACCGCGAATCGCTGGTTCGGAACGACGTCCTCGCGTCGCGTGTACGCACCGACGAACTCGCCGGGAAGTGACGTGGGCTCCGTCCACGGAACGGCGAGTTCACCGTACCGGTCTCGACTTCGGTTGGCGTACGTAGTGAACTCGTCCGGTAGAACGAACGCCTCGGCGTCTGGCGATTCGAGATCGATGGTACCGCCGAAACCCCCGCCGGCTTTCGTGCGGACGACCCCGGCATCGAGACAGCCAGCGGTCGCCGTCAGCGAGACGGTGGTTGCCATCAAACCGAGACGACGGAGAACGGAGCGTCGCGTGGCCATCAGAGGTAGCCTCCGGCGGCGACGTGCGTCTGCCAGTCGAACGGTATCACATCGGTCGGCGCGTCTGCAGGTCGAGCAGTCCAGCAGACGGCGTTGACCGACTGGATACCGGCGTACGTACCCTGCCAGCCGACGATGTAGTCGTCCGTATCCTGCCCGAAGGATCCATCGCGGTCCCAGGTTCGAGGAGGACTCGGTGCGACCTCCCCCTCATGGAGTCGAAACGTCCCGGCCACGGGATCGCCGTCGGGAGCGCCGAAGCGGATGTCGATGACGCCCGCTTGCTTGTGATCCCCGCCCGGTGCGTACATGTGTAACTGCTCGGGGTCACCGAACGCGACGGAGAGACCGAGCCCGCGTAGCTTCGCCGTGGCGGCAACCGGATCGGTCGGTAACTTGATCGTCGTCTCGTCGACGGGTTGCGCAGCACCCCAGAGCCAGTACCGATAGTGGTGTTCGTTCGTCTCTCCCCGTTGCCCAACGAAATAGCAGACGACTGCGTAGTCGGCGACGGCGAGGAAGCTCTCCCCGTCGTCGGCGTCTCCCGTCCGATGATGATGGGTCCACGCGCCAACGAACACAGGTGACCGGGGAGCGGAACCGAGTCCCCACACTCCCGCATCGCCGTAGCGGGCGGCCATCGTCTCGGTATACGTCGTGAACTCGGATTCGGAAAGCGCGGTATCGGCCGACGTTCCGCCGTCGTACCCGCCCATCGACTGGCGAATGGGATTGGCGATCGAGAGACAGCCGGCACCGCCAGTAAGGACACCGAGGGTAGCAACGCCGCCGAAACGGCGGAGAAACCCGCGTCGGGACGTCATTGCCGAACTCGGAACCGTAACGCCGTGTAGTTCCACATAACTATAATATTACATATATTTTATACAATATATACGTATCGGAGAGATACGTTCGGTAAGCATCGAGTGGCAGAAACCGGACAGGGCTGTCGGTCGATTCGAGATGAGCGCCACCGAGCCCGTTGCTTAACTCGTGAGAAACGCGATGCTCATCAAAACGACGTTGTAGATACCATGGACGAGGATGGGCACGGCCAGGTTCGTCGTCCGCTCGTAGAGCGTCCCGAAGACCGCGCCGACGACCGCAATGAGCAGCGCTCCGGCGACGATCGGGAGGAGCCGTCCGGTGTAGTTCGCAAGATGCATCGACCCGAACAGGAGGCTCGCGCCGACGGTGGCACTCACCGGGCCGAACGCCCGTCCGAGTCGCGTCTGGATCACGCCGCGGAAGAGAAATTCCTCGGAAGGAGCGATGAGCACCACCGAGAGAACGGCCAGCCCGAGGTAGAGATCCGGGTTGGCCGTCCCGACGTCAGCGATGACCGAGCCGGGCAGAAGGCCGAACGACTGCAGGAGAACCGATAGACCGACCGCAACGGCGAGCGCAAGGCCGGTTCCGCCGATGACGTATGCGAGATCACTGCGGTCGGGGACGACTAGCCGCACTTGGATGTCGGCGTACCGGGCATAGACGTATCCGACGAGGAGAAATCCGAGTTGACCCGCGGCAGTGAGCACTAGAAAGACGGGAACGCTCTGAATGTCCAAATCAAAGCTCAGTACCGGGATGATCAACGCGACACCGCCGACAACGGAGGTGAGGAGTGCAGCGACCGTGAGACCGATCGAGACGACGATCGTCCGAGTCGGGTTCGACGTATCCGGCGTGTCTCCAGTATCGGGGTTCGAGTCCGTGAGAACGCTCATCACCATGGCAGACACGATACCGGCATAAAATCGTTCACTTCGCGAGATAGTGATCAGTTCGATTGCGCCGAACGGCCGAACGGATCCTCACGGTTCGAACGAAAACCCGTGTCTCCGAGGAGGTCGCTGGTTCGATGTCGCCACCATGACGGCCGATGCCCCAACAACCAAGACGTCACTGGACGCAGGGATACCGATGACCGACCGCTCCGTATCGGATCGGGTCGCCCGGATCGAACCCCAGCGGATCCGACGACTGTTCGACCTCGCGAACGAACACGACGCAACCGACCTGGTTCACCTCGAACTCGGGGAGCCCGACTTCCCCACGCCGGATCACGTCGTCGAAGCGGCGGCGACGGCAGCACGCGACGGCGAGACGAACTACACGCCGAACGCGGGAATCGACCCGCTCAGACGCGCCGTCGTCGACCGATTGCGGACCCGTGGCGTCGACGCCGATGCCGACCGGGTGGTCGTGACGACCGGCGGCGTCGAGGCGCTCTACCTGACGCTGTTGACGGTGACCGATCCCGGGGAGGAGGTGGTCGTGCCGACACCGGCCTGGCCGAACCCGCTCTCACAAGCCCGCCTCGCGGGTGCAGAGCCGATCGAGGTTCCACTGTCTCCCGCCGACGGCTTCGCCTTCGATGCCGACCGAATCATCAATGCCATCGACGACCGGACCGGCGCCGTCGTCCTGACCTCGCCGTCGAACCCGACCGGCCGGGTGTTCGATACGTCGGCAATGGAGCGGGTCGTCGAGGCCGCCGCACGCCACGACGCCCACGTCGTCGCCGACGAGGTGTATCACGAACTCACCTACGACCGCACCCCCGCGAGTCTCGCGGCCGTCACCGACCACCCCGAGCGAGTCATCACCATCGACTCCTGTTCGAAGACGTACGCGATGACGGGCTGGCGCGTCGGCTGGCTCAGCGGTCCCGAACCGGTGACGGCGGCAGTGACGAAGATCCACGAGAGCACGACCTCCTGTGTGAACACGCCCGCCCAACACGCCGCCGTCGCCGCGCTGACCGGTCCCGACGAGCCGGTTCAGGAGATGAAGGCGGCCTTCGAGCGCCGACGGGACGCGATCGTCGACCGGCTCGGGGAGATCCCCGATGTCTCGACGACGCGTCCCGAGGGCGCCTTCTACGCGTTCGTCGACGTGAGCGCCCTGCCGGGATCGAGCATGGAGGTCGCCGAGCGACTGTTGTTCGAGTACGACGTGGTCACCGCCCCGGGAAGCGCCTTCGGTCGGGCCGGCGAGGGGCACCTCCGGTTCAGTTTCGCCAACGACCTCGAACGCATCGAACTGGGGCTGGACCGCTTCGAACAGATGGTCCGTGCCGAGAGCCACGACGGTTGATCGTCCCGGAGCGGTCGGTGGACGATCCAGGAAGCGTCACGTTCCTTCGGTGATCCGCACCCGCATCCGGCGCTGAATGTAGTGATGGGGGTGGCGTGTCGCTGGCCATGCGTGCTTGTAGCGAAACGGATCCGTCGCTCAGGCCCGGTACTGGCAGACACCGCGACGGATGAACGGCAGGAACAACGAGACCAGGCTCAAGAGCAGGATCGTCATCGCGATCGGGCTGGTGTAGATGATCTCGAACGACCCGTCGGAGACCTGTAACGACCGCCGGAGGTTCGATTCGGCGATCGGCCCGAGAATGAGTCCCAACACCATCGGCGCCAGCGGATAGTCGTCCATGCGCATGAAGTATCCGAGCACGCCGGCGCCGAGCATCACCCACGCGTCGAGTAGGTTGCCACGCAGCGCGATCGAGCCGATGATACAGAGGAGGAAGATGACGGGCCAGAGGTACATCGAGGGGAAATCGATCAACCGCGCCCAGTAGCGCGCGCCGATGAGCCCGAGGACCAGGATCAGGACGTAGACCAGGAAGAAGCCGATGAAGATCGCATAGACCAGGCCGGGTTCGCTCTCGAACAGGCCGGGTCCCGGCCGGATTCCGTGCACGAGCAGCGCCCCGATCAGGATCGCCGTGACCGAATCACCCGGGATTCCAAGCGTCAGGGTCGGAATGAGTGCCCCGCCGGTGCTGGCGTTGTTGCCCGACTCGGCGGCGGCGACCCCGAGAACGTTGCCCTCGCCGAACGCGGGGACCGCGTTGCTACACCAGCGTTTCGCCTCGTTGTAGGTGACGAACGAAGCGATGTCCCCACCGGCGCCGGGAATGGCGCCGATGAACGCACCGACGACGCCCGACCCGAGCGTCACGTTCCCGATGTTCCTGATGTCCTCGCGGGTCGGACGGACCGTCGAGAGGTCCTGCTTGACGCCGGCGGTCTCGATTCCTTCGCGATACCGAGCGAGACCTTCGGCGATCCCGAACAGCCCGATCATCACGGCGATGAACTCGATGCCGGCAGTGAGGGTATCGATCCCGAACGAGAACCGGGGAAACCCGAGGTTCGGATCAAGCCCGACGGTCGCGAGGAACATGCCCAGTAACCCCGATATCAGGCCCTTGGTGAGGGAATCGCCGCTGATGCTAGCGATGATCGTCAGTCCGAACACGGCGATCGCGAAGTTCTCGGGCGACTGGAACGCGAGCGCGACGTTCGCGATCTGGGGCGCAAGCACCGCGAGGAAAACCACGCTGATGACGCCGCCGACGAACGAGGCGACCGTGGCGATCCCGATCGCGCGACCAGCCTTCCCCTGCTGGGCCAACGGAAAGCCGTCGAACACCGTTGCGGCGGCGCTCGGCGTTCCCGGCGTCCGGATGAGGATGGCCGGAATCGACCCCGCATACAGGGCGCCGCCGTAGATCCCGAGCAGCAGCATCATCCCCTGGACCGGTTCCATGCCGAAGGTAAAGGAGACGAGGACGGCGACGGTCATGGTGGCCGTCATGCCGGGAAGCGAGCCCATGGTAAGCCCGATCACCACCCCGGCGACGATCAACGCGAGGGCGACCGGTTCGAACACCAACGCGGCTCCCTGCGCGAAGAAATCGATGACCGAGGGCACGTCAGATCAGCCCCGCGTGGATCACGGACGGCAGAAACTCCCCAATTGGAACCAACCCTTCGGGAAGCGGGACCTGAAAGAGGACCCCGAAGAGGTAGTACAGCACGAGCATGACGCCGATGGAGCTCCCGAGGACGATCGGAACCGACCGCGCACCGGAGTACCACATGAGTCCCGCGAGGAAGGCGACCGTGGTCAGCGGGAAACCGACGAGGGGCATGACGAAGATGTAGAACATCGGAAACGCCGTGACGACTGCCAGACGGCGCACGATGGCCAAATCGATCTCGTGGGCGTCCCGCTCGCTCCTAGTGACGTCCTTGACGAGCAGTCCGAATGCGAGGACCGCGATCGTCCCGGCGATGAGTCGTGGGAAAAAGGCCGCCCCAGGATCGCCACCGCGTCCTCCCGGGAAGTCGGCGCTGACGACGAAGACGGCCGCAGAGAGCGCGATCAGCAGTCCGGCGGCGATGACGTCGGAACGAAAGACGCGGTATACCATTCTCGGCGATCAACCCGATTGTTCCAGTCCGAGCCCGTCGATGATCTGCCCGAATCGCTCGTACTCCGACTGCATGAACTGGCCGAACTCCTCGGCATCACGATAGACGAGGCCGAACCCCTGTTCTTCCATGAACGACTGGAACTCGTCGGACTCATACACGCTGGTAAAGCCCTCCTCGAGGGTGCCGATGCGCTCCGCGTCGGTTCCTTGAGGTACCGTCAGTCCACGCCACGCGCCCATGGTGAAGTCGTAGCCCAACTCCTGGAGCGTCGGGACTTCGGGGAACATATCGAGGCGTTCCTCGCCGAACACGGCGAGGATCTGTAGGGGGCCGTCCTGGACCTGGCCGGCAACCTCCGGTGCGCTCGCTGCCGTCGCCTCGACCTCGCCGCTGACGACGGCTTGGGTCGCGGGCGACCCGCCGTCGTATCCCACGTGATCGAGCTCGATGTTCGCCTGTTGTGCGAAGCCGGCCGCCGAGAGGTGCCAGATCGCACCGATGCCGGAGTTAGAGACCCTGATCTCGCCGGGGTTCTCCTCGGCGTAGGTGACGAACTCCTCGAGGGTGCCGTAGGGGGCGTCCTCGGGAACGGTGAGCGCGGCTGGATCGAAGTTGTACTGGATGACCGCGCCGAGGTCCTCGGGCGTGACGTCGGCGATCCCGAGATGCGAGATCGTACAGATCTCGACGGTGGTGATCCCGACGGTGTACCCGTTGGCTTCCGAGTTCGCGATGGCGTTGAACCCGGCGCTGCCGCTGCCGCCCGTTTGGTTGGTGACGTACAGCGATACGCCAAGGGGGTCTTGTGCGAGTTCCGCTATGCGCCGTCCGGTCAGATCGGTACCCCCTCCGGCCGCCCATGGACAGATCATCTCGATGTCCTGGCTCGGAAAGTCCTCCCCCTCCCCCTCGCCATCTCCGAGCTGGCCGGCACAGCCCGCGAGACTACCCATTCCGGCGCCACCCAACGCGGTAAGGTATTTCCGCCGACCGATATCGCCGTTTGGTATCAAACCACTCATAGTCGTGGATAAGCGGTTATCTATCATGTTATATAACAGTCCCGGTCAGAACCGAGTCACTGATCGAGTTCACAGCACCACGAGAACCGTCGACGGCGTCAGGTTTTGGAAGTCGAAATCGCTGAGCGTTTTCTCAATAGATGGTATCTTCAGCCAGCCACCCACGGCATGACGTCGCTGGGCGTCATGAACCCGAATAACGTCGGCCCGTGGATCATCAGCAAACCGGATCGCTTGCTCGTCCACATGTCGAACGGAGAGCGCTGATACTGCATTGGCAAATGACGAGATGAAATAGCGGACGGATTCAGCGAGAAGAGCGTACAGTCCGTTCGCAGCACATTAGACGGCCAAAAGATGGCAGCCTGGTAGTGGATCACCGACGTTCTGAACGAACCGTATCAGTCGGCTTGCACGTCATCGGCTCGATACGAGACGCGACCGTCGATGTTCGAATTCTTCGTCGTCGATTTCACCACGAGCGTACTGCTCACGGAGGATGGTGAGCGCACTGTCTTCGGTATGGCCGGTACTCTGGGAGGGGATCACCAGCCGATAAGCGACGTAGATGGGAAGTCCAAGGATCAGAGCCATCCAGAGGAGACCGAGCAGCATCGTTCCCCAGCCTCCCATGCTCCAGCTGACCATGTGACCGCCGTTCCACATCCCGACCGTTGGCACGGTCGCGTGGGTCAGAGCCGTTCCGGCGACGATCGCCAGGGCAAGCGCTCCGACGATGACGACTACCAGAGATCGGGTTCCGTGTGTTCGAAGTGGGTTTTGCATGAGTCTGTTTGTGCGAGTGGTTCGGCGTGGTTAGCCGAGAACGTATTCGAAGACCGGGTGGCGCTCGACGAGCGGCGTGCCGTCGATCTCGTACTGTTCGATGTACTTGTCGAGTCCGAGGATGCGGCCGGCACCGAACGCCGCGACCGCGAGGAACACGAGCATGTACGCGAAGTCGCCGTTGATGAACCCGTGAGCCATGTCCCAGTTCCCGAAGTAGAACATGAGCATCATGAGCGCGCCGAAGAACGCCGCGAGGCGGACGAACGCGCCGACGAGCAGCCCGAGGCCGATGAGCAACTCGCCCCACGGGACCGCGACGTTTGCGACCTCAACGAACCACGGGGTCGAGCCCATCCACGCGAAGACGCCCGCCAGCGGGTTGCCGTTGGTCGCCGCGACATTCGCCAGGTAGCCACCGGCCGAGAACGGTTCGGCGGCGACGATCTTCGTGAACCCGGAGTACACGAACGCGTAGCCCATCATGAGTCGGAGCGCGAGCACGAACCACGCGCTGAGGCTGTGGACGCGTCCACCAACGGTCAATCCGCCGACCTTGCTCTCTAGTTGGTTGATGCCAGGGTTGATTGTAGACATGCTTAGTTCACCTTCAATTACTCAGAGGCGAGCAAAGACCATATAACAGCGAGCTGGTGTTCCGAGTCGGAAAACCGGGAGGCTCTTTTACTCCCCTGGAACGAGTATGCACCTGTGACGGAGGAGCCGAGTCCCCCGGACGTCTTCGCCACGCTCGACGACGAGTACGCCCGTGACATCCTGGTAGCGACGAAGACGGAACGGCTGTCAGCGAAGGAACTCAGCGAGGAATGCGACATGTCACGTCCGACCGTTTCCCGCCGCGTCAACATGCTCGTTGAGCAGGGACTCCTCGAGGAGTACACGCACATCGATCCCGCCGGTCGACACTACCGAGAGTACGAGGCGCGCCTCGAACGCATCGAAGTCCTCCTCCAAGCGGCGGGATTCGATGTCCGAATCGACGTCCGACCGGATCCGGCGGACCGGCTCACGTCGATCTTTCGAAACCTGCGAGAGGACTGATCAATGGAACACACGCTGTTCGTCATCGCCAAGCTGTTCACGACCGCGCTGGCGTTAGTCATCGCGTATCAGTCGTACCGCGGCTACCAGCGCCACGGAACCCAGCTGATGGTGTACGTCGCACTCGGATTCGCACTAATCGGCCTCGGTGGTCTCCTCGAAGGAGTCCTGTTCGAGCTATTTCGGGTGACTATCTTCCAGGCAGGCTTCATCGCGGCACTCGTCGTAGCGGCCGGGATGCTTTCCATCCTGTATGCGCTCTATGCACCGAATCCGTGAGTGACACCTTCCGGTTAACGTTGAGCATCGCGAGATCATCCAGATGGCCAGCCGATCGCTGAGGGGTAACCCCGACCAGGTCGCAGTTTCGTGGGGGATGTCATGGGACGGGAGTAGCACTCCGTTCGAGTGGGAGTCCATCATCGATCACCCGTGGCGAACGCGGAGGCCGTTTCCGATCGCCAACAGCTCAGAGCCCTCGTGGGCGATCACAGCAGCGGCAATTCCGAGAACACCGAGCAACGCACCGGGGATAAGTACCGCTAACACCAGTAGCGAGAATACGATGTTCTGGCGGCTGATTCCCTGCGCTCGCTTCCCGAGCGTGATTGCCTCTTGGACCTTCGTCAGATCGTCAGCCATCAGTGCAACGTCTGCGGCCTCGATTGCAGCATCCGTGCCAGCGGTCCCCATCGCGATCCCGACCGTCGCAGTAGCCAGCGCCGGCGCATCGTTGATTCCGTCGCCCACCATTGCGACCGACTCGTATTTCTCGGTCAGTTCTCGAACCGCCTCGACTTTCTCCTCCGGTGTGAGATCCGCACGGATGTCATCGATTCCGAGTTCCGCCGCGATCGCTTGCGCCGTCTCTTCGTTATCCCCTGTGAGCATACTGATTTCGACGCCGTGGCGCCGGAGGTCGCGAATTACTTCCGTCGTCTCCGGGCGTGGTTCGTCACGAAGGGCGATCACGCCCGTGATCCGCTCTTCGGTACCGACGAGCACGACGGTCTTCCCGTCCGATCGCAGGTCGTCGACCACAGAGATCCCTTCGACATTGAGATCGAAGCGCTCGAAGAGATCCGGCTTGCCGACGTACACCGTCTCCTCGACGAGCTGTGCTCGTGCGCCGTAGCCCGTGATCGAACTGAATTCCGAACCGTCCGTCCCTTCGAGGCCGCGATCGTCCGCTGCGTTCATGATCGCGTCCCCGAGATGGTGTTCGGAATACTGTTCGACGCTTGCCGCCCGCGAAAGCACCTCGTCTTCAGTTCCCTCCAGCGCAATGACATCGGTTACAACTGGTTCGCCGCGCGTGAGCGTCCCCGTCTTGTCGAACGCGATCGCTTCGACCCGTCCCAGATTCTCGAGGTGAACGCCGCCCTTGACGAGGACGCCGTTGCGCCCCGCGCGGCCGATTCCCGACGCGACTGCGACTGGCGTCGACATGACCAGGGCACACGGTGCGGCTGCAATGAGAAAGACGATCGCGCGGCGCGTCCACTCCGGTTGAATGCCAAGGACGAACGGCGCGACGAGGAGTCCGGCCCCGGCCAAGAGGATGATCGGCGAGTAGATACGTCCAAACTTCTCGATGAACAGCTGGGCATTCCCCTTTTGCGCTTGGGCTTCCTCGACCAGGTGGATCATTCGCGAGAGCGTGTTCTCCTCGAACGTGGTCGTCGCCTCGACGTCGAGAACGCCCTCCTGATTGACCGTTCCTGCAAACACCTGCTCTCCCTCCCGTTTGTCGACGGCGGCGGATTCGCCGGTGACCGCCGCTTCGTCGACGGTTGACCGACCGTTGATGACCCGACCGTCAGTCGGGACTGATTCACCGGGTTTGACGCGGAACACGTCCCCGACCGCGAGGTCGCGTGCGGGAATCATCTCCATGTCATCATCCGTGGCGAGGCGGGCTTCCTCGGGAGCGAGATCGAGGAGGTTTCGAATCGACGCTCGCGTTCGCGCAAACGTGTACTCCTCGACGCCCTCCGCAGCCCCATAGAGAACCACGAGGAATGCCGCCTCCGACCAGAGACCGAGTGCGGCGGCACCCCCAGTCGCAGCAAGCATCAGGATCTCGATATCGATCTTATGCTCGTCGACGAGTTCTTCAAGTCCTTCGCGTACCCAGTAAAACCCGCCAAGTCCCATTGCGAGGACGTACAGTCCGATCTCTAGTCCCGTCGGGAGGGCGTCGATGAGGCTGAGACCGAACGTGAGGCCGGCAATGACGGCCGCGAGGAGCGCATTTCGAATCGGTGGAAACGTGTACCACGAGCCACCCGATGTCGTCTGTTCGTCGTTTGCGTCGTCTGAATCGTCCATACACGAGAGACGAACGGCAGTTGCATGACTCTTGATTGGAATATTCCAAGACCTCTGAATCAGCAGTTAGATCGATGGTGACCGAGTTCCATTCGATCGATCGTGGTTGCTGTATGCCGTCATGATGTGTTCTTCCGCTCGGCGAAGGCGGTAGGTGAGCGTTGACCGTGGAAGATCGAGATGCTTGGCGAGTTCACTCACATCGATCTCTCGTGGCGTCTTGTAGTACCCATGTTCGATGGCGGCTTGAACTGCAGCCTCTTGATCCGGCGACAGTCCATTCGGTTCGTGATCCGCATCGCGTGTTGATACTGAAACATCTGCCGTCCGGAGTATCTCCATTCGTGCACAGGTAGTAACTGCATCATCCAGATCGTCGAAGAATGCACTTACGTCTCCTCTGCCGGAATGGATGATGCGCCACGTGTAGTGACGGCCCTCGTGGCGTGTCTCGAAGAGGACGCCGTTGCCGAGATGGTCACGTGCGATATGCGGGATGGACGCACAGCGCGGAGTACGTTTCCAAGTGGAGTAGAGGACGAGCGTGTCTGCCGTCTGGTCGAGAACCTGAGTGGTTTGCGTGGCACCGCAGGCGTCAGTGGCGAGGCAGTCCGCATAGTAATCGCTCGTGAGAAACGCGTCCTCGATGGCGGCGAGCGCATCGGGCGTTCCCGTGGCGTGATCGACCCGCCAGAGGCGCTCAGCCGTAGCATGTAGTGAGAGCGAACGAATCCGGGCGCCGGAGTACGTGGCGAGCGTGTCTGCCACTCTATTACATCCCGGTTCATATTCGAGAGCAAACACGAGTTCGCGCATACCGTTTTTCCTATGGATCGGTAGAAGATAACACGTGGGTTTGCATTCAACCTCTATTCACGGACGACGTTAGATGGTATCATCAGGATCGTGGTTGTCTGCCATTCGCTGGGCTTCAGCAGCGTACTGCGCTTGGAGGTCGGGATCATCGACAGGACCGATATTGGCCGGCTTAGCATCGACGGCAGCCGTCGTACCACGAGTCTCGGTGAATGAGGTGAGTGCTCGCTCCTTCCGGAAATACTGTTTGCCGTCCATCGTAGCATAGGTGAGAATGATCAGATTCTGCTCATCATCAGAGTACGTTCGCTCAACGAGCCACATACGAACGCCACTGTCCGGTGAATCACCCATAGCAGTTTATGTGAGTTGCAAATGCTAAAACCCCGCCGTTCACGGCGGGAGGATGTCAAAGATGCTGTGACCGTTTCCGGTCCAGACTCGGGGTACTACCGTCTCGCTCGCCGGGTCAATAATCGATCGAGATGAACACGACGAGGACGACCACACTGGCGAGCACAGCGACGCCGAAGAACGCTTCGTCGAAGTATCCTCGGTCGGCGACCGACCCGAAGAGGACCGGGCTCAACGCACCGAGCCCGATGTAGACCGTCCGGAGGGCTCCCAGATTCGTCCCCTCTGTCCCGTCCGGAAGTCGACGAGTGAGATCCGAGATCACGATCGTTTCGAACCCCAGGAGGCTACTTGCGAGTACGGTCAGAAGGACGAACAGCCATACCTCTCCGGCGAGCGGGAGAGCGACGAGCGCCAGGCTGGCTGTACTCATGATCACCAACAGCGGGAATCGCACGCCAATACGGTCATAGGCTCGGCCTGCGACCGGCTTCAAAAGGATGCCGAGCGCGAAAAAGAGGCCAAATAGCACGGTCGCAACCTGTACTGAGATCCCCTTTGTATCGATCAGGTATGTCGGGTAGAACCCGATGAACGCCTGCATGATTACGCTCCACAGCACGAGCAACATGGTTCCACGTAGCACGATAGGCTGAGACAACGTCGGGGCAATGTCATCAAGTGCGAGTGTCTCGCTCAGGGGTGTCGCTGCTGACGTCTGTCGTGGAAGCGTTGCCCAGAGACCAACTGCAGCGAGCACGAACAGCGGAACGGCGAACCCGAAGCCGTACTGCCAGGCTACCGCGGCTGCGATGAACCCGGCAGTGGGCGGCATCACCGCGTTCCCGAAGTCACCAGCGGCCATCGTCACACCCGTTGCCGTGCCGATCTGGTCGGGATAGATCTTATCGAGGATCGTGAACCGCGAGACGCCGTATAACGCCGTTCCCACGCCAAACAGGGCCGTTGCTGAGAACAGGACGATCGGTGAGTTCGAGATGATGACGAGTGCAAGCATCGTCGCCGCAAGAACGGAGCTGATGATCAACAGCGGGCGTTCTCCGGCCCAGTCAGCGAGGATTCCGCCAGGAAGTTGTCCGCCTGCATACGCGATCCAGAGAACGGTCAACAGGAGGCCGGCGGTCGTGAGCGTGAGGTCGTATCCGCCGCGAAGATGGGGTAACAATGCCGGGTAGATCATCCGGACACTGATCGATAGAAACCAGCCAAAGGCAATGGCGAGGAGCATCTTCCCGCGTCCGCCGCTCCAGAGGTCCACAATCACCTGTTTCGAGGTCGAAATGTAGCGCACAGCCGGGGAATGTCACCTACATATGCGTTCTCAGTCATGGTGTTCAGTCTTGTTATTTCGAGGACAGCGGACGGATTCGTGTCTCATAATTGGTGTCAGAGAACACACCATCGTTGAATCTGTGTGCTGCAGTCACTCTGGGTGGGCTGATATAGGTAGCCAATCAACGATATGACGAGCAATCGTTATATCTACTGTAGATGGCCGAACTCGTCGGAACCACTATCGCATAAGACTCGATTGACTACACATCGTGTAGGTTCAATTATGATGACATGAAGCCGGATGGATGTACACGGAAACCCAGTGATTGCGAGTATCAGTACGGAACAGGGGGGGTTCCACGAACGTTCGACGGCGACGACAAGACCAGTCGGTTAGGTCCATCCGAGACGAACGATGGAGCGTGATCGAGGTCGAAGCGACATCCACCGTTCTGAGAGATCACGACTGGATCACGTTCTGGAGCGGATCCCCGTTGGCAAGAGCGCGAACGTTGTTTGCGACGATCTCCGCGAGACGTGGCCAGTGTTCCGGGCTGTGGCCTGCGTTGTGGGGCGTGATCATGACGTTCTCAAACTCCCAGAGGACGTGATCTGGCGGAAGAGGTTCGGGATCCGTGACGTCGAGTGCTACGTCTCCGATCTGATTCTTCTGGACGGCCTGGATCAGTGCCTCCGTCTCGACGATCGGGCCCCGACCGACGTTCGTCAGCGTTGCATTCGGCGGAAGCGTTTCGAACGCCTCGGCGTCGATCAAACCTCGCGTCGTCTCGGTGAGTGGCGATGCGATGATCAGGTGGTCCGTGCGGGCAAGCGCATCGTGGAGGGCGTCCGTCTCGAAGCCGATGACCTCGTCGGTCGGTCCGCCCTTCTCCGGGGAGTACCGAACCCCGATCGTCTCGACCTCGAACCCGGAGAGGCGTTGGACGATCGCCGAGCCGATCGAACCAAGTCCCACGACGGTGACGGTACTGCCTTGGAGTTCGCCGGCCTGGTAGTGGCGCCATTCATGGCGCTGTTCGCGTCGCCATCCTTCGCGAAGTCGACGAGTCATCGTCAGAATGTATCCGAGGACCTGTTCGGCAATGTTCGGGGCGTGGATCCCCGATGCAGTCGTAACTGTGACGCCCATCTCCTCAAACGTCTCGAGCGGGAGATGGCCGTATCCGGCGGCGACACCGGCGAACAACTCGAGTTCCTCGGCGTGAGAGAGAAGTTCCTCATCGATTTTGACGGTCGAGACGATCGACGCGTGCGAAATGAGGTCGCGCTCCTGGCGCGGGGTTCGGGCCAGTTCGATGCGGCGGTTGGGCAAGCGTTCGCGAAGTGCGTCCGTGTAGTCCTCCGCCGGAAGACCATGCGTTCCCTGCCGGAGAACTAGGATGTCGGGCTTTTCATCCATTTGTGATTGTGCTCTAGGCATGTGAGTTGTTGTCTATGTTCCGATCCCGTTACCGACAGGAGAAGCCGACTGAAATTTCGTTTGAGTTCTTCTTCAGCTAGTACTAAATCATATGACGCGATATAAAATATTCCGACATGGGTTTCCATAACCTCAGAGGACGATCACCGATGGGCAACTATTTCTCTGGATGGCTACATGAGCAATTCGACTCGGAACTGGTCACGAACGGTCAAGAACCACCATAGAACGCCGGTTTCACGAGAGGTACCCATCTTACCACAGTATTGCCACTCGTGGAGACCGAACCAAACAGCTCCGACACTACTCAAGCAGGAAGAACTGGGACGACGAGAGCTGGTTCGTCGCTTCTCCAGCGATCACCACCGGAGAGTATGCCACCTCTTGTTTCACACCAGCTTTGAGAGAAAGGTCGGTGAACTGCCAGATGTCGTGAGCAGCGTCGCGAAGAGAAGCAGAACACTCGGACTCGATGGTCCATTGAACATGTCCTCGCCAGAACATCGTACCTGATCGGCTTGTACTCGTTCCCGATCCGCCAGCAGCCGTTATATTGTCGGTAGAATGCTCTGCTCGTTCCGAGTTACACCGGCATTCATCGCGAATACCATCGTTAACTCTCGCGGAAGCAACAGATCTGGTGACTATATGGCACGCCGGTGCAGGGTGGTTTGAACGGAGAACACGTGAGAACGATCCGCGCCGACGTAAGTCGATTAGCGGTCAGGGTGAAAGGGAGATGTCTGCGAGAACTCCGTCAATGAGCGTTTGAACTCGCTCGGTAGCGTCATTCCGATTCGTGGTCGTGCGGGTATGAATCCCTTGTTTGAGCAGAAAGAATATATGATCCGCTATCAGTTCCGTGTCTCCAGAGCGGAACTGATCGTTTTCGATCCCGGCGCGGATTAGCTGGGAGATGGCTGTTTTCAACCGCTCCTCTACTCGTGTCGTTTCACTGCGGAAGTCGTCGTCCCACGTCGCGTGAGCCCACAACTCGACGTAGACTCGTGAGACTGCCGTCTCGATATGGGCCGGGGGAGAGTACATGACCCGCTGGACTTGTGCTGATGACGGATGCAATACCTGAACGACGAACTGGTTGAGTTCCGCTTTCGCATCAGTAATCGGCGGTTCGGTCCGTTGGCCGATGAAGATCTTGACGAAGACGTCCAACATCGAGAGGAGAAGATCGTCTTTGCTATCAAAATAGTGGTATATTATCGACGGATTCTGATCCAACTCTTCACCGATGTCCTTGATCGAAAGATCGGCGTACCCATGCTCGGCGAGTGCGCGAAACGCGGCTTCTCTGATCCGCTGTTCGGTCTCCGGATAGCTGCTCATCGTATGTCGTTGCTGGGAGATGAAACCACGAGAAGACTTCAGTATACTCATCGATGGAGACCGTCACTGCTGTTGCTGGGCTATTGGCCGAACGAAAGAACCCCCGAGCCACTATACAGAGGTCGCAGACGCTTACGACAGGGTGAGCACCGACTATCGTGAGCGGGACATTCGGGTCAACGTGATCGCTCCCGGTCCGACGGGCACGAACGTTCAGACAAATGCCGGAGACGGAGGCAGTGACCCGAGGGTGAGGCCGTTCGATACGTCGGCGATAGTGGACGTCCCGATAGGATACAGTGTGGAACCCGAAGAAATGGCGGTGACGTCACGTTCCTCCGGTCGTCCAAGGCCTCGTACATCACCGGCCTCACACTACCCGTCGATGGCGGTTGAGGGGCGGAGTGAATGGCGACCGCATTCGAGGTTCGCGATAGTCAACGCGACATCTACCGGTCGTGGGATCCGGCGAGCAGACGCGATCAGAGCTATCTACGCGGATGGAACGTCATCGGGAGTCGATCGAACCCGTAGCTGGTCGCTAGCTCAACGGGCTCTGAAGGGCCTTCATCGGTATCGAGCCGTTCGACCCGATCGGTGACGGCATCGAGAATGACGTCACTCTCCAGCTGCGCGAGCGGTGCGCCGAGGCAATAGTGAGGACCGAACCCGAACGCAATGTGGCGATTCGGTGTCCGGTCGGGCTGGAACTGATCCGGATCGTCGAAGACGGCCGGGTCTCGATTGGCCGACCCGATCCAGGAGACGACCCGTTCGCCTTCAGGGATCACCGTTCCGCTGAGTTCGACCGCTTCGGTTGTTCGTCGCCCGGAAATCGATTGTACGGGCCCCCGATACCGGAGTATCTCGTTGAACACCGTCCGTCGGTCGAGATCACCGTCACGAAGCCGCTCGTACTCCCCGGTCTCTTCGAGCGTCCAAAGGGTACTCCCGACGGCGTGTGTCGTCGTCGAGTGACCGGCGAGAAAGAGGAAGACACAGAACGCCCGCTGCTCGGATCGCGAGAGAGCCGGTTCACCGTCAGACTCCGAACCCGCGATAACCGAGATCAGGTCGCTTTCCGGGTTCTGGCGACGCTCATTGAGGAGGTCGCCGAAGTACTCGTACATCCTCCCTACTCCTTCCATGATGGCATCGCGTCCACCCTCGTCGCCAGTCATCGCGCTAGACCACTGCCTGACCAGATCCCAGTCGTCCTCGGGAACGCCCAGGAGCCGAGAGATGGTCGAGACGGTCACCGGGGCGGTCAGTTCGCCGATAGCGTCGATCTCCCTTTCGTCGTCGAACGCCCGGTCGAGGCGGCCGTCGACGATCGATCGAATCGACGGGCGAAGCTCCTCGAGGTTTCCCGGCTGGAAGTACTCCTCGACGGCGCCCCGAAGCCGGTCGTGTTCCGGCGGGTCCTCGTCGATGAGGAGCGTCCCTAGGTTCCCGTTCGGATCGAAGTCCGACGCGCCCCTCGAGGTGAACGTCTCGTGATCGGAGAGTGCCCGCTTGACGTCCTCGTAGCGAAAGACGTCCCAGCAGTCGCGACTCTCGTCGTACCGAACTGGTTCGGTCTCGCGCATCGTCCCGTACCAGGGGAACGGATCCATCAGTCGTTCTTCCGCGGTGAGTTCATCCGGTGGCCGTATGTCTGGCCCGGGGTTTTGTTGACCCATATTGATTAATCAGTTAATTAAGATCGTAGGTCTTTCGGGTTAGTTCTAGCGTGGTGAACCTCATTTCAGGACGAAGCGTTACCTACCACGAGAAGGCCGATTCGGTGTTCTGATACACAATGTGGAGCTGATAAGACTACTATCCCGAGACAAAGGAGGAGGCCACTAGACACGAGGAGGTTTTTGGCGTCGTTCGTCCAAACGATCGACATGCAGGCTGACGAAATCAACCAGCAGGCACGGGCGGCGGTCGACCGGCAAAACCGTCTTTCGCTTCCGCATAGTCGCCGCGGGGTGAAGTTCCTCCGCCTCATCACTCGGCCGGCGATGTGGATACAAAACCGCAACCCGCCACATGTCGGCACGACCGTCGACCGGCAGATTCCCGGCCCCGCAGGCGAACTTGACGTGCGTCTCTATCTGCCGGAGACGAGCGAGCCGGTCCCCACGATCGTGTTCTTCCACGGCGGTGGGTTCGTTTTCGGGAGCATCGACACGCACGACTGGCTCTGTCGACACCTCACGCGGGAGAGCGGCTGTGGCGTTCTCTCGGTCGACTACCGGCTCGCTCCCGAACACCCCTTTCCCGCGGCGGTCGAGGACGCATACACCGCCGTCAGGTGGACGGCCGCAAATCCGTCTGCAGTCAACGGAACCGGGAACATCGCGGTCGCGGGCGACTCCGCTGGTGGGACCCTCGCTGCCGTTGCTGCGCTTATGGCGGCCGAGCGCGATGGGCCCGAGATCACCTACCAAGCGCTTCTCTATCCGGGTATCGGCATCAAGGAAGAGCAGCCGTCCGTCCGTGAACACACCGGTATCATCCTTGACGAGGCCGATATGCAGTGGTTCCAGGACTGTTATTATGTGAACGAGATCCACACTCGAAACCCATATGCCGACCCGGCGAACGCCGCCGACGTCTCCGGCGTCGCCCCCGCCACGGTCGTCACAGCCGGATTCGACCCACTTCGCGACGGTGGAAAAGCGTATGCTGAACAACTCGTCCGCGACGGTGTCTCCACTCGCTACAGGAACTACGATGACATGGTTCACGGGTTCATGACGTTCCGCGACGTTGATCGGGCTCGCGAGGCTATCGCGGACGTCGCCGACGATCTCGCGGATGCACTCAACGAGGACTGACGTCCGGGAGCATCGGGTAATTGATTCTCAGTCGGCCGCTTGACCGCCGTCGACAGGGAGTGTGTGGCCGGTGATGTACGACGCGTCGGACGAACAGAGGAACGCGACTGCGCCGGCCATCTCCTCCGGATCGGCGATACGGTCCATCGGCACGTTCCGCATGGCCGACGTATCGAAATCGGCCCGGGTCGTCCGCATTGCGGTTCGAATCAGCTTGACAGCCGTCCGGACCCGGTCCAGGATTGACGGCGACGATGAACCACCAACCCTGTCCAGCAACCCGGACTGGATGTTCGTCCTCGTCGGGCCGGGTGCGATCGCGTTGACTCGGATGCCTTGATTGGCGTACTCAAGCGCAACTGATTTCGTCAAGCCGACGACGCCGTGCTTACTTGCCGAATAACTGGAGA
The DNA here is from genome assembly GCA_964454105.1 of uncultured Halobacteriales archaeon. Lineage (GTDB taxonomy): Archaea > Halobacteriota > Halobacteria > Halobacteriales > Halalkalicoccaceae > Halalkalicoccus. Next base: position 51,945 of record CAYVQH010000002.1, read on the forward strand.
GTCCTCCCATGCCGACCAAGCCAGATTCAGAAGCCGTATTGACAATTGCACCACTTCCCTGCTCGTTCATAACAGGAAGCTCGGCCTTCATGCACGCCCAGATTCCCTTTAGATTGATATCGAGAAGTCTGTCCCACTGTTCTTCCCTGATGCCGGTCACTTCTACGAAGTCAGTAAGAATGCCGGCGTTATTGTGTGCGAAGTCTAAGCTTCCGTAGGTGTCGACCGCGACATCGACCATATGTTCGACTGATTCCGTATCGGAAACATCCACGTCGACAAAGGTCGCGTTACCGCCGGCAGCCCCGATCAACTCCACCGTCTCACGGCCGGTTTCTTCGACGACATCCGCGACGATGACATCAGCCCCTTCCTCGGCAAAGCGTTGTGCTGATGCGCGTCCGATCCCCGATCCGGCGCCCGTTACTACCGCCGTCTTCTCCTCGAGCCCATTCATAGGTGAGTCCTTTGAGCGATCAATTACTTAATTAATATAGCTATTGAAGAAGACACTGTCAGCGGCGTGGACTGCGTAGCTGCTCTCACTCGGTGAGTTCCCTGCCCTCTTAGTCAGTTCAACACTCTACCTTAACTAGGAATCTAAAGCTACTTTCAAATCGAAGTGGGTGTTTTCAAAGAGCTGCACGAAGTGAGAGATTCAGTTTCAAGACATGAGAGAACAGGACCAAATTCTCATCCACGGATAGCGTTTCCACTCACTAAGACGAACTGGGTAAATGTAGGAGACCTAAGTCAGATAAAACAGCACAGGAGAAACCGACTCAAGACACTCACCGGCTGTGAGAACTGGCGCGCAGTCAATCTCATCATCGACACCTGTTTTCAACGGAAAATCGGTAAGACGCCGGATGTGGTAGGGTGGGACCCAAACACGAAGTAGCACAACCGGATCTGGTAATCCTTGGAGGATGTTTTCGCAAGGAAGTCGTTCTTGATGCTCGTGTGTTCGTTTTCGATCCGCCAGCGCCGGCCGTATCGACGGCGGAATGTCGCTGTTTCCTCAGATTCGAAGAGAGAGTCGTTGCAAAGACGGCTCCTCCTACTCCTCACTCTCGTAGGACTCGCCGACGGCTGACGGCACCCGCGTTGAGCCCCAGATCGTGAGTACGACGATCACTGCCAGATACGGGAAGAGGTTGACGAGCCTGTTCGGTAGGTTGATACCGACCGTCTGGAACTGAATCTGTAACATGTCCAATCCCCCGAACAGGAGCGCCGCACCGGCCGCACCGATCGGGTTGTAGTTGCCGAACAGATAGGCCACGATGGCGATCCAGCCTCGACCGTTGACCATCGTATCGCCGGTACCGGTGAACGACCCTGCATGTGCGAGCAACACAGCACCACCCAGCCCAGCCATCGCTCCGGAGAAGATCACTGCTGCGTACCGGACACGGGTAACACTGATGCCCGCCGTGTCCAGCGCTTCGGGGTTCTCGCCGGCGGCCTGTAACCAGTAGCCATATCGGGTATGATAGAGGAATCCCCAGGCTCCCACCGCCAGGAGAGCGGTGAGCAACACCAGCGGCGAGGTGTCGAAGAGGATCGGCCCGAGCACCGGGATCTCCGACAGCAGCGGGATCGTCACGTTGCTGATGCTCTCCAGACCTGGACTGTTCCTGCTGCCCCAGAGGAGCACGGCCGTGAACGGACCGAATCCGAGACCGATGAACCAGACTGCCAAGCCCGCCACGATCTGGTCGGCCTTGTACCGGATCATCAACACGGCAAACAGCACGGCATACAGCAGGGTGAGCAGGACCGACGCGGCCATGGCGAGCCAGATGTCTCCCTGGGTAGGTGAGCCACCGCTGATAATCCACGCGATGGCTGCCGTGTTGACCGCTCCAAAGATCATGAACCCTTCAATACCGATGTTGAATACTCCACTTTTCTCGGCATACAACCCGCCGATGGCCGCAAGCGCAATCGGCGTCGCCGCCTGAAGCGATCGGCTGACGAACCCGACTGTCACGATGTCCGCAAGCGGCAGGTCCCTCCAAACCGTGAACAAGACCGCCAGAACGACCACGGCGGCGCTCCCGATTCGGACTCGATTTCGGGCAGCGTACCCGACGACGCTCATGGTGCATCACCTCCTAATCCGGTTCGTTGAGCCGCTATACGGAACAGTTCCGGTACGGCGACGAACAGAACCACGAGGCCACTGATCCCGTCGATAAGCTGGACCGGCACGTCGCTACTAATGCCGATGTACGACCCGGCAGACTCGAGTCCGCCGAACAACAGTCCTGCCGGGATGACACCGAGGGGGTTGTTCGCCGCAAGCAGGCTGACGGCGATGGCGTCGAATCCGTAGGTCCCGATGCCGCCCGGATCGCTATAGTAGCCTTGGATCATGATCGCGAAGATCGCGCCCGCGACGCCGGCGACCATGCCGGAGAAGGTCATGGTTGCGACGATCGTCCGTTTGGCATCGACACCCGAGTACGCCGCTGCGGATTCCTGATGCCCGCTCGTCACCATGTCGTAGCCGAAGCTGGTCCGGACCATGACGATGGTAACGATCACGACGGCGGCCAGCGCGACGCCGAGTCCGATCACCGAAAAGTCGGGGTTGTCGTAGACGATCTGCGGGAGCGCAACGTACTCCGGGATCCGTTCGGTGTTAGGTGCCCTGTTGCCCTCGCCGCGTAACGGTCCCTCAACGAGCCAACCGACGACCCCGACGGCGATGAAGTTCAGCATGATCGTGGTGATGATCTCGTTTGCACCGCCGTAGGCCTTCAAGACGCCAGGTATTGCGGCGTAGGCACCGCCAGAGATGACGGCCGCGAGGGTACCACACAGCATGAGTCCGATACCACCAATCGGGCCCGCGGGGAGGACCGGAGCGAGCCAGAGAATCGAGAGAACTGTCGCGAATCCGCCGACGACGAACTGGCCCTGCACGCCGATGTTGAACACGCCGGCTCGGAACGCGATGGCCACGGAGACGC
>CAYVQH010000003.1:0-49040 GCA_964454105.1 uncultured Halobacteriales archaeon
GGCTTCGCAGCTCCGCGCCGACCGCCTCGATCTCGTGGTCCTTCTCGGCCTGGCGCAGCTGGGTGTAGCTCGGCCGGCCCGCCTGGTTCTCCGCGATCCACTCGCGGGCGAACGTGCCGTCCTGAACGCCCCGAAGGACCTCCTCCATGTTCTCGCGGGCGTGGTCGTCGACGACGACGTCGCCCTTCGTCAGGCCGCCGTACTCGGCGGTGTCGCTCACCGAGTCCCACATCCCGCCGAGCCCGTCCTCGTACATCAGGTCGACGATCAGCTTCATCTCGTTGAGACACTCGAAGTAGGCCATCTGCGGGCTGTAGCCCGCGTCGACGAGCGTTTCATACCCTTGCTTGATCAGGCTTGCGATTCCGCCACACAGCACCGCCTGCTCGCCGAAGAGGTCGGTCTCGGTCTCCTCCCTGAAGGTGGTCTCGACGACGCCCGCGCGGGTACAGCCGATCGCCTGGGCGTACGCGAGCGCCTCCTCCTTGGCCTCGCCGGTCGCGTCCTGATAGACCGCCAGCAGGGCGGGAGTGCCCTCGTCGTTCTCGTAGTTGCGCCGCAGCAGGTGCCCGGGGGTCTTGGGCGCGATCATCGTCACGTCCACGTCTTCGGGCGGGTTGATCTGGTTGTAGTGGATGTTAAAGCCGTGGGCGAACTGCAGCGTGTCGCCCGCCTCCAGCTCCTCGGCGATGTCGTCGTAGACCGCGGGCTGGACCGTGTCGGGTACCAGCACGCTCACGATCTCCGCCTGGGCGGCGGCCTCCTTTGGCGTCCCCACGGAGAGCCCGTCCTCCTGGGCGGCGTCCCGGGAGGACGAGCCTTCCTTGAGGCCGACGACCACGTCGACTCCGCTGTCGGCGAGGTTCTGTGCGTGGGCGTGGCCCTGACTGCCGTAGCCCAGCACGGCTACGGTCTTGTCCTCGATCTGGCTGCGCTGTGCGTCGTCGTCGTAGTAGATTGTGGCTTCCTCAATCATTGTTCGTCGTGGTCTGCCAGCTCTCGTGCATTCGTTCGTAGCGTTCCTCCTCGACGTCCGTCGTCCAGACGTCGCCGCGGGCGATGGCCGTCTGGCCCGTGCGGGCGAGTTCGCGGATGCCGAACTGCTGGAACGCGTCGATCGCGTCGTCGATCTTGTCCTCGTCGCCGGTGATCTCGATCGAGATGGTTCGCGGCCCGGCGTCGAGCACGGTCCCGTCGTACATCTCCGTGACCGCCTGGACCTTGTCGGGCTCGTCGCCGTGGACCTTCAACACAACCAGCTCGCGGCGGATGGCGTCGTCGCTCAGCTCCTGAACCGAGATCACCGGCAGCAGCTTCTGGAGCTGTTTCTCGACCTGCCGGACCCCCGGCTCGGGCTCCTCGATGACGAGGGTGATCCGGGAGGTCTCGGGGTTGGTCGTCGTCCCCACGGTGAGGCTCTCGATGTTGAACTGCCGCCGGGAGACGAGTCCCGACGCCTTCGCCAGCACGCCGGGCTCGTTCTCGACCAGTGCCGAGATGACCGTTCTTCGGGGAGTCGGCTCGGCCTCGACCTCGGGATCGATCCGCATCCCCTGGCTGTTTCGCCGGCCCGACGGCCGGGGTCGGTCCTCCGGGGCGGGCCCCTGCAGTCCGTTGACCTGCTGTGGATCGCTCTCACCGCTCATAGCTGTTCCTCCGAGAGGGCGAACTGCCCGTTGTCCCCGCCGCTGGGAACCATCGGGTAGACGTTCGCACCGGGGTCGATGTGGAAGTCGATCACCGACGGGCCGTCGTGGGCCAGCGCGGCCTCCACTGTCTCTGCGACCTCGTCGTACTCGTGGACCGAGAAGCCCTGCGCGCCGAACGCCTCGGCGAGCTTGTCGAAGGCCGGAACCCACGGGTACTGCGACGCGGAGTGGCGACCCTCGAAGAAGGCGTCCTGCCACTGGCGGACCATCCCCACCGAGGAGTTGTTGAGCACCGCGACGGTGATGTCGAGGTTCTCCCTGACCGCGACGGCCAGCTCCTGGCACGTCATCAAAAAGGAGCCGTCGCCCTCGAAGCAGACGACCTCGGTGTCGGGCGCGGCGACCTTCGCGCCGATCGCGGCGGGCAGGCCGTAGCCCATCGTCCCCAGGCCATGGGAGGAGACCCACGTCCGGGGGTGGCGGTAGGTCCAGTACTGACACGCCCACATCTGGTGCTGGCCGACGCCCGTCGTGACGATGGCGTCATCTGGCGTCGCCTCGTCCATCGTCTCGACGACGAACTCCGGACGCAGCAGTTCGTCCTCGGGCGCGGCGTAGTCCATCGGGTACTCCTCCTTCCACGTCTGACACTGCTCGCGCCACTCGCGTGCGTCGGGCGCGTGCTGCAGCTCCGCGTCGAGCTGCTCGAGCACCGTCGCGGCGTCGCCGATCGCGGCGACGTCCGCGGTGATGTTCTTCGAGATCTCCGCGGGGTCGATGTCGACGTGGAGGATCTGCGCGTCGGGCGCGAACGTCTCGACGCCGCCGGTGAGCCGGTCGTCGAACCGACAGCCCACCGCGAGCATCGTATCGCAGAGGGTGATCGCCATGTTGGCGTAGCCGGTGCCGTGCATGCCGGCCATCTCCATCGACAGTTCGTGGTCCTCGGGGAACGCCCCGAGCGCGGGCATCGTCGTCACGACGGGGATCTCGTACTCGGTCGCGAAGTCGCGGAGCTGTTCGGTGGCGTCGCCCTTGATCACGCCGCCGCCGGCGAGGATGACGGGCTTCTCCGCGGCCTCGAGCGTTCGGGCGGCGGCCTCGACCGCCTCGTCGTCGGCCGCCATCTGCGGGTCGTACGTCTCGGGCGTGCGCGGCGCGCCCGGGACGCGGTCGGTCTCGCCGTTGGTGACGTCCTTCGGCAGGTCCACGACGGTCGGTCCCGGTCGGCCCGTTCCCGACAGTGCGAACGCCTCGCCGACGAGGTCACCGACGCTGTCGGAGTCGGTCGCGAAGTAGTTCGTCTTCGTGATCGGTGCGGTGATGCCGGTGGTGTCGGTCTCCTGGAACGCGTCGTTGCCGACGAACGCCGTGGGGACCTGCCCGGTCAGCGCGACCACCGGATCCGAGTCCATCGAGGCGTCCGCGAGCCCCGTCACGAGGTTCGTCGCTCCCGGCCCCGAGGTCGCGAAACAGACGCCCGGGTCTCCGGAGACGATGCCGAAGGCGTCGGCGGCGTGGGCCGCGCCCTGCTCGTGGGCCATCGTGACGTGACGGATCGTCGAGTCGTACAGCGCGTCGTAGACGGGCATGATCGCCCCGCCCTGCACGCCGAAACAGGTCTCGACGCCCGCGCCCTCGAGTGCGCGGATCACCGACTGGGCGCCGGTCGTAACCGGCGCTTGGGTCGGTTCGTCCCCCTCGATCGGTTCGCTCTCCGCGTCTTCGAACGTGGCGGGTGGTTGTTCGCTCATCGGTGATTCGATGTGTGGGTGGTTTGCGGGCGATGCGGCGGTCGACTGCGACGGGTGGTGGTACGTGTCATGGGTAGCGCGCGTGCTGGAGGTCTCGATGGCGGTTCGAACGGGTCAGGAAGAGTGGGTGGTGTAGGGGCTAAACCCCTACAATGACGAACGCGCGCGCCACGACCGCGCCGCTGTCGGGTAGCGTGCTCCCGGGTGCGGTGGTCGTTCGCATCTACCTGCTGGGTGTGCAGGCGATCGCAATAACCCTTCCGGATCCGACGGGCGTCGCTGCGCCGTCGCTGGTCGGCGAGCGTACGGACGACCATCTACGCGCTGACCTCCTCGTGGCGCGAAACCCCGATGTCGCGGGCGAAACGCTCGACGTCCGCCCGGGTGACGCGGTTCTTCTCCGCGCCGTAGTCCTTGACCCGCCGGGTGATCTCCCTGACCTCGCCGTCGGTGGGGTCGAACCCGGCCTCGGTCAGGAACTCCCGGACCGAGTGGGTGCCGGTGTGTTTGCCCAGGACGAGCTCGCGCGTTGCACCGACCATCTCGGGGGTCATGATCCCGGGCTCGAACGTGTCGCTGTTCTCGATGACGCCGGCGGCGTGGATCCCGCTCTCGTGGGAGAAGGCGTTGGCCCCGACGATCGGCTTGTTCGCCGGCACCGGAACATCGCTTTTCTCCTCGATCATCCGCGAGAGCTCGGTGATCCGGGTGGTGTCGATTCCGGTGTCGACCCCGTAGATGGACTCGGCGGCCATCACGACCTCCTCGTAGGCCGCGTTGCCCGCTCGCTCCCCGATTCCGTTCACGCTCACCTGGGCCTGCTCGGCGCCGGCCTCGAAGCCGGCGATGGCGTTCGCGCTCGCCATCCCGAAGTCGTCGTGCGCGTGGACGTCGATGCGTGCATCGGTATGCTCCTTGACCGCTCGGACCAACGCGGCCATCCGACTCGGGGTCGCGACCCCACAGGTGTCGGGGAGGTTGATCCAGTCGACGCCGACCTCGTCGACGGCCTCGACGATCTCGATCAGGAACTCGCTGTCGGTGCGCGTGGCGTCCATCGGCGAGAACATCACCTCGACGCCCGCCTCGTTGGCTCGCCGGATCGATTCGACCGCCCGCTCCTTGACGTCCTCGCGGGTGGCGTGCATCGAATCCTCGATCTGGACGTCGCTGGTCGAGACGAACACGTGGATCATCCCCACGCCCGAGTCGATCGCGCTCTCGACGTCCTTCTCGACCACGCGGGCGAGCCCACAGACGGTCGTCCCCGTCGATCCGGCGATGTCGCGGACGGCCTCGAACTCCGCCTCGCTGTTGACCGGGAAGCCCGCCTCAATGACGTGGGTCCCCATCTCGTCGAGTACCGCCGCTATCTCGCGCTTGTCGTCGTAACTGAACGACGTGCGTGGCGTCTGTTCACCATCGCGCAGCGTGGTGTCGAAAACTCGTACCGTCTCGATCTCGTTACTGGAGGCTAATGTGCCCTGGAAGAACTCGACCCCCCCGACTGGTGTCGGAGGCGTCCATGTTGTTATTGGACATGGTATTCAGGTCCAGAGCCGCCGGAGTATATAAACCTGCCGCTGTGCGACCCGTCGTCGTTCGGCGTATCGTTCAGTTAGCAATCACGTCTCGCGAAATCGCATGACGGGAGGCGCATATAATGACCTTATTCTCATTAGTCGTCTTGGGACGATAGGGAGGTCGACGACGGTGCTGACGAGTGACGGGGAAATGTTCCATCGATATAGTTGTGAAATGTATAGGCAGTGTGTGCGCGCGCACCCCATAATTGGACGCCTGTCGTTGCAGCGTGTACACTGAAGGGACTGGCGCTCGAACGGCGAGTGTATGACGAACGATCAGGTGATCGACCTCCTGCAGGAGGCGTACAACGACGAACTCGAAACGGTGATGAACTATTTGACGAACTCGATCATTCTCGAGGGGGTTCACGCCGAGGGGATCAAGGACAGCCTCGATCTGGACGTCGACGAGGAGCTCAACCACGCCCGGATGCTCGGCCAGCGACTGAAACAGCTCGACGCCCGCCCGCCGGCATCCATGGACTTCGACGCCGCCCAGGAGGGGCTCCAGCCCCCCGAGGACAGCACGGACATCCTCACCGTGATCGACGGCGTGATCGAGGCGGAGGACGACGCCATCTCGACCTATCGGTCGCTGATCAACGCTGCCGAGGAGGCAGACGACCCCGTGACTGAGGATTTAGCAGTCGAGCTCCTCAGCGACGAGGAAGCCCACCGTGCGGAGTTCCGCGGGTTCCGGCGGGAGTACAAGGACTGAGCGTCGGACGACGCTAGGTTTTTTGCGAGTGGGAACCACCCCCGGGTATGGCCGACTTCAACCTCGATCTCAGATCGGTCGAGGAACACATCGACGACGAGGAGGGGGAGGGCCCCGACCGGATCACCCTCGGCGTGCTCGACGGGACGACGCCGGCCGAGGAGTGGGTCGCCGCCACCGAGCGCGGTGAGGTCCTCGTACTCGCGGTCGACGGCGACCTGAACGAACTCGCGAACGGGTTCGCACGCGAGATCAGCGAGAACGGGGGAGAACTCGTCCATTTCCGCGAGTTCCTCGTCGTCACCCCCGCAGGCGTGAACGTCGACACGAACCGTCTCTAAACGGAGGCGTTTTTACGCGCCGGTCGTCTCCGTTCGATATGGAGCGACCCGATGTCTCGGAGCTCGCACCGCCGGAGAGGACGCTGATGGGGCCCGGTCCGAGTGACGTCCACCCGCGTGTCCTCCGTGCGATGAGCACGCCCCTCGTCGGCCATCTCGACCCCTCGTTCGTCGAGATCATGGACGAGACGCAGGACCTCCTGCGGTACGCCTTTCGCACCGACAACGAGTGGACGATCCCCGTCTCCGGGACCGGATCGGCCGCGATGGAGGCCGCCTTCGCGAACCTCGTCGAACCCGACGACACCGTCCTCGTCCCCGACAACGGCTACTTCGGCGGGCGCATGGCTTCGATGGCCGAACGCGCCGGCGGCGACGTTCGCCGAGTGAGCGCGCCGTGGGGCGAACCCCTCGATCCCGCGGACGTCGAGAGCGCCTTCGACGAGCACTCGCCGGACGTGTTCGCGTTCGTCCACGCCGAGACCTCGACGGGTGCCCTCCAGACCGACGTGCCGGAGCTGGCTCGGATCGCCCACGAGAACGACGCGCTGGTGATCGCCGACTGCGTCACCTCGCTGGGCGGGGTCGAGCTCAGAGTGGACGAGTGGGGGATCGACGCCGCCTACGCGGGTCCCCAGAAGTGCCTCTCCTGTCCGCCCGGCGCGAGCCCCCTCACCCTGAACGATCGCGCGATGGAGACGGTCCTCTCCCGCGAGGAGGAGCCCCGGTCCTGGTATCTCGATCTCTCCCTGTTGGAGGGGTATTGGGGTGAGGAACGATCGTACCACCACACCGCCCCGATCACGAACGTCTACGCGCTGCGCGAGGCGCTTCGGCTGGTCGCCGAGGAGGGGATCGAGAACCGCTGGCAGCGCCACCGGGAGGTCGCGGGCGTTCTCAAAACGGGCGTCGAGGAGATGGGCCTCGAGATGAACGCCAACGAGGAGTACTGGCTTCCGAGCCTGAACGCCGTCCGGGTGCCCGACGGCGTCGACGACGGCGCGGTGATCGATCACCTCCTCGCGGAGTACGACGTCGAGATCGCCTCCGGACTCGGGGACTTGGAGGGCGAGATCTGGCGGATCGGCTGCATGGGTCACTCCGCGCGCGAGAAGAACGTCAGCTATCTGCTGTCGGCGCTCGGCGCCGCGCTCGAGGCCGAGGGCTACGACACGAACCCGATCGAGCCCGACACGCCGATCGCGGACGACTGAACCGTCTATGCGAGCGTCAGGAAGTGACAGTCGGGGTCGAGGAGACGGATCCCGACGTCGACCGGTTCGACCGCACAGGCCCGGTCGGCGACGCGACCGGCGACCGCCTCGGGATCGGCAGTTTCGAAACCCAGATCGACGTGGACGCCGCCGCGGGCGTCCGCGAGTCCCAACTGGGGCTCCCATAGCTCCAGGTCCATCGGCCCCGAGAGACGGACTCGACGCCGGTCGCTCCCCCGGTCCGTGACCTCGAAGCCGAGATCGGTGTAGAAGCCCTCGGCGCGATCGAGGTCCGCGACTTCCAATACCACTTCGAAGATCCCGGTGATTCCCGAGCCCTCGTCGCTACCCTCCCCGATCTCCACGCAGTGGTCGTCGGGGTCATCGAGGTACAGAGAGCGCGAGGACCCGAACGTGTGTTCGTCGAGATCGAACCCGCGCGAGAGTTGCTCGAACCAGTCGTCGTACTCCGCGGGCGGGGTCGAGAAGGCGTAGTGGGTGTGTAGACCGCCGCGGGGCACCCCTGTGGGCCGGCGCAACGCCAGACTCGTCTCGCCCGCTCCGAGGACGACCTCGGTGTCGCTCTCTCGCTCGACCGGCAGGTCGAGGTGGGTCGTGTAGAACTCGCGGGCGCGATCGAGATATTTGACCTCGAGGGCGAGCCACCGAAGGGAATCGAGCATGGTTGGGTATACTCACGGACCATCATAAGTCGTGAGCCGGCAATTCCGAGGGATGGGCGGCAGTATTTGAGGTGCACGACCCTTCCTCCTATCATGCCCGAGCTACCGCAACTGGGCGGCGACGGGTGGGAATCGCTCCATCTCGATGGAGAATGGGAGACCTGCGAGGATCGCCTCGCGGTCGAGGACCCGTACACGCGCGAGGAAATCGCCTCGGTGTCGGCGGCAAGCGAGGAAACGGTCGACGAGGCTTACGAGGTTGCCGCCGAGGCGCAACGCGAATGGGAGGAAACCCCGCCACAACGGCGCGCCGAGGTGATCCAGAACGCGCTCGCGGTCATCGAGGAGCGCCACGACGGGCTGGTCGAGCTGCTGGCCCGCGAGGCCGGCGGCACGCGCCTGAAGGCCGAGGTTGAACTCGACACCGCGACGGGGATGATGGAACTCGCGGCGGGCTTCCCGCTTTCCTCGCCGGGCCAGCACGACCGCTCGGTGACGCCGGGCAAAGAAAACATCGTGAAACGCGAGCCAGTCGGCGTCGTCGGCGTGATCTCGCCGTGGAACTTCCCGTTCCATCTCTCGATGCGCGCGGTCGCGCCGGCGCTGGCGCTCGGCAATGCAGTCGTGTTGAAACCCGCCTCCGACACCCCAATCACCGGCGGGCTGGCGCTCGCGCGGATCTTCGAGGAGGCCGGCCTTCCCGACGGTCTTCTCAACGTCGTTCCCGGCCGGGGCTCGGAGATCGGCGACCGCGTCGCGGGCCACGAGATCCCCCGCGTGATCGCCTTTACCGGTTCGACACCGGTCGGGCGGGGGGTCGCGAGCCAGGCCGCAGAAGCCCTCTCGGAGCCCGCGATGGAGCTCGGTGGCAACAACGCCCACATCGTCCTCGAGGACGCGGACCTCGACCGGGCCGTGGACGCCGGTGCCTTCGGCAGCTTCGTCCACCAGGGCCAGGTCTGCATCTCGATCAACCGTCATCTGGTCCACGAGTCGCTGTACGACGACTACGTCGCGGCGCTCGCGGACAAGGCACAGTCGCTTCCCGTCGGCGATCCCAAAGACGAGGACACCGTCGTCGGGCCGATCATCAACGAGAGCCAGCGCGATCAGATGGTCGAGTACATCGAGGAGACGGTCGATCAGGGCGCGACCCTGGAGGCCGGTGGCGAATTCGACGGGCTGGTGGTGGAGCCGACGGTGCTCTCGGGAGTGGAAAACGACATGGCCGCCGCGTGCAACGAGCACTTCGGCCCCGTCGCGCCCGTGATCCCCTTCTCGGACGACGAGGAGGCGATTTCGCTCGCGAACGCCACCGAATACGGCCTCTCCGGGTCGGTGCACTCGGGCGACCGCGAGCGCGCCGAGCGGGTCGCCGACCGCGTGGATACGGGGATGGTCCACATCAACGACCAGCCGATCAACGACGAGCCCCACATCCCCTTCGGCGGCGTCGGGGCCTCGGGAATCGGCCGGTACAACGGCGACGCGATCAAGGACGAACTGACGACGACCAAGTGGATCTCCGTTCAGCGCGAGGAGCGCGAGTACCCCTTCTGAGGCGGGTTTTATCGGTCCGGAGCTCCTATCCACGTCCATGCCGATGAAACAGGGCGGCGAGGCGAGGGACGCACGCAGGGTCGTCGGGTTCGACGGGGGATTCAGCTGGATCGCCTATCCGGAGGAGGACATGAAACGCGCGAGCCACGCGCTCGTCTCCGATGGGGAGGTTTGGCTGGTCGACCCGGTCGATACGCCCGAGCTCGACGACTGGATCGCCGAGGCGGGCGAACTCGCGGGCGTCGTCGTCCTGCTGGATCGCCATACTCGCGACGCCGCCGAGGTCGCGAACCGCCACGGAGTATCGGTCTATCTCCCGGAGGCGTTCGCCGACGTCCGGCGAAAGGTCGACGCGCCCGTCGAGACGTTCGACGAGGGCCTGCCCGGTACCGGCTACCGCTCGTTCACCGTCCTCGATACGCCGGTCTGGACGGAGGTCGGACTGTACGACGACGGGAACGACATCCTGGTCGTCGCCGAGAGCGTCGGCACCGCCGATTTCTTCCGCGCGCCGGGCGAGCGCCTCGGCGTCCATCCCGCCCGGCGGCTGTTCCCGCCGACCGCCCTGCGGGGCTTTCTGCCCGACCGGATACTCGTCGGCCACGGCGAGGGGATCACCGAGGACGCATCGGGGGCGCTCCGGGAGGCGCTCGCCGGCTCGCGGCGCAACGCGCTACGGGTCTACAAAAAGGGCCTCAAGACCTTTCTCCCCCTATAGGTGACAGAATATTTATGATTGTGCGGTGAGTACGGACTGCCGAGTGACCTACATCACGCGCGGGTTGGCGACGGCCCTGCTGGAGTTCGCCGAGGAGGCCGAGCCCGAGTCGTTCAGCGCCGGCCTCGGAACGACGCCAGCGGGCGAGTTCGAGGCGGAGCTGGGGCTTCCGGCAGAGACGCCGGTGTTCACGCATTTCTATCATCCCGACGCGGGCCAGTCGGTGCGGGCGGTCTTCGGAATGGACTTCTCGACGCCGGCGGGACGAACGGAGGGACGGTTCGTCTCGCATCCCCAGGGCGAGCTAAAGGTCGAGATCACGGACGACCTGCACGCGACGATCTTCGTCGCGGTGCCCCCCTGGGGCCCGAACCAACTGGCGGCCTTCGGACGACGGAGCCGGCGCCAGTCGCTCGAACTGATCGACGCCGAACCGCCGGTCGAAACGCTGTAGCTACTGGAGGTATCCCAGATCCCTGAGCTGGTCCGCGATCTCCTCGAACTCCGCCTCGGTCAGTTCACCCCGTTTCTGGTGTTGGATGACGATGCTCCGCAGGAGAAAGCGCACGAGATCGCTCGTGCTCTGGAAACTCGTTCCCTCGATGGTCTCCTCGACGCGTTCGGCGAGGTCCTTCGGGATTGAGACGGTGGTGTACTCCGTCATGTCCGGGCGGTGGCGTCGAAGGCTGAAAGCCGTTGTGTCACTCCTCGTCGAGCCGACGCATCTGCTCGCGATGCAGCGTGACGATCAGATCCGAGAGGAGCCCGAACACCACGAGCTGCATCCCGAAGAGGAACGACGAGGCGGCGAAGAGCGCGAGCACCTCGTGACCGATGCTGCGGACGAACCACTCGTAGCCGACCCAGCCCGCGACCGCCATTCCGACGAGCATCGCCGAGATGCCGACGCTCCCGAAGTAAAACAGCGGGTTGTGCGTCCGAGCCAGGCGATACAAGGTGAGGAGTATGAGGCTTCCGTCACGGAGCGGGCGGAGGTTGGTGTCGGAGCTCTCGGGGCGGGGCTCGTAGCGGATCGGCACCACGGTCGTCGAGACGTTCTGGCGCATGCACTCGACCGAGAGTTCAGTCTCGATGCCGAACCCGTCCTCCGCGAGCGCCATCCGTTCGGCGGATTCGCGGGTGAAGGCACGATAGCCGCTCAGGATGTCGCCCAAGTCGCGACCGTGCACGTAGGCGAAGGTACGGTTTATCAGACCGTTGCCGACGCGGTTGAGTCGGCTCATCGCGTCGGGACGCATGTCCGCGAACCGATCTCCGATGACGTGTTCCGCCTCGCCCGTCCGAAGTGGTTCGAGCATGGCTTGTGCGTCCTCGGGTCGGTAGGTGCCGTCGCCGTCGGCCATCAGTACGTAGGGCCTATCGACGTGTGAGAGGGCCTCTCGAACGGCCTGTCCTTTCCCGTTCCTCGATTGGGTGACGACTCGCGCGCCGTGTTCGGCAGCGATCTCCCGTGTGGCGTCGCTGGAATTGCCGTCGACGACGAGGACGTCGGAGAACCCCTGTTCGCGAAAACCGGCGATGACGTCGCCGATCGTTTCGGCCTCGTTGAGGGTCGGAAGCAACACGGAGACGTCACCGTAGTCGGGTGGCAACGTCTCGGTGGATTGGGCGAGCGATTGCATGGCGTCAGCACTCGACGAGCCTGTTTTTCCAGTTCCGGCACGCACGGCGGGTGTGATTCCGACGACGGTACACGTGTATTCAGATTCCGGTATCGACTAAATGCCTTCTGTTGTGTTTTCGATCGGACGACGGACGATGACGCTATCGTGACGTGGAGAAGTGCGGGCAGGTGGTTTCGGTCGATCACCTCAGCGCCCCGACCCGTTCCGAGAACGCCCGCTGACGTCGGTTCGTGAGATCGTGGTCGGTGAAGGCAGTCACCACCTCCGCACGAAATTCGGCGTGTAGCGCTCAACGCTCGATCCCCGAACGACCCCCCCGATTGTCACTCGGAGCTTTCGACTCACCAGTAGGAGGGCGATGCCGTACACGACAGCGCCGATCCCGACGATGAAGACCAGGTGGAACCATCGCTGAACGGGGATCAGACGTCGGAGGAGGACAACGACGCCGAACATCGCCATCCCAGCACCCGTTTGTTCGAGAAGCGTTCCCGGTAACACTACGACGGAGGGGAGCGTTCGACGGACGTACAGTCCCGACGCGACGTAGCGAGCCGACTCGGCCAGTACGGTCGCGATGACGACTCCGATCGCACCGAACTCCAGCGTGAGACCGATGCCCAGCACGACGTTCGAAACGAGCGTGAGAGCGGAGAGAACGGTGTTGACGTCGGGCCGGTCGATACCGTCGATCGTCCGGGACAGTGGCCCCCGCTGCGTCGTGACCACCTGATAGAACGCGAGACCGACCAGAAGCCCAGCCGCATCAGCGTACGCGGGTCCGTAGAGCGTGACGACGAGGCGCTCTGAAAGTGCAATGGCTCCGAAGAATATCGGGATGGCCACCACGCTCGTGAACGCGAGCGTGTTCGAGACGTCCTCGGCGAAGGGCTCGTTCCGACTGTGTTTGAGGCTCACGCGGGCCATCAACCCGCTGGAGGCGGCCATCATCACGAACGCCGCGGGAAGCGTCAGCTTGAACGCGACCTCGTAGTAGCCGGCGGCGGCGGGCGTCAGGAGAAACCCCAACAGCAGGACGTCGAACCGGTCGTAGGCCTTCCCGAGGAAGGAGTTCGCGATGCTGTATCTGGCGTACGCCCACAGACTCCGAAGGGTATCCCGAGAGGGTAGCGTCGGACGACCATCGATGAACCGCCAGAGCAGCGGCACCACCAGCAGCGTCGCGACCGACAGCCCGTAGGCCATCCCGGCGGCCCCGAACCCCAGGAGGACGAACACGAGCTGAAGCGGGAACGTGAGCATCGATCTGACGGCGTCGATCCACGTGGCCGCGCCGACGAGCCCCCGGGCCTGGACCACCTGCTCGGTCGGCTCGTACAGCGTGACCGCGACCAGCAACACTGCGAACATGACCGGTGCCTCCGGGAGACCCGTGTAGTCGACCAGCCAGTTCGACCCGATCAGGAGGGCGATCCCCGAGAGCGCGACCCAGACGACGGTGAACGCGAGCTGTCCCCCGAGGATCTCGTCGCCGTCGGTCGTGGCCTCCGAATAGCGCTTCTTCGAGGCCGACCCCCACCCGGAGACGGCCCGATCGACGAGCTTGACCAGCGAGAACAGGAGGTAGTACCCGCCGAAACCGGTCGGACCAAGGACGCGAGCGAAGACGATCGTCCCGACGAATCCGATGGCCGCCATCGTGAACTTCGCGAGCGTCGCCTTCGCCGTCTCACCCCCGAGGCTGACGCTCGACGCGTCGGTTCCCGTCATTCGAGATAGCCGAGTTCCCGCAGTCGCTCCGTCGGCATATCGATTCCCTCGCGTTCCACGTGCGTGTCGGTGATCCGAGACTCGATCCACTCGCGGACGTCGTAGACCGACCTCGGGTGATCGTCGGCCGTCGTGCTCGCGTAGGCGCGCCACGAATGGCCGGCCGGGTTCTCGTCCTCGTCGGCCGGATAAAAGGCCGTGCGCATCCCGTGGTCACTCAGGATCAGGAGGTCGTCGTCCTCGTCGAGGATTGCCTCGATCCCCTCGACGAACGCCCCGACGCGCTCGTAGGCCCGCCGAAGGGCTGCCTCGTCGTCGGCGTAGGCGTGGCCCGCGGCGTCGAGCGTATGGACGTGGACGCCGGCCAGCGAGACCGGGTGGTTGAGCATCTCGCGCGCCCAGCCGAACTGCTCGGCACAGAGCCCGAAGAGGTCGCGCTCGAACTCGTGGCGGGGCATTCCCTCCGAGGCCGCGTTCATCAGGTCCCAGGCGCGCTGAAGGGGGGCGCCGTCGTGGACGCCGGGCCAGTTGTGGACGACCGCACCGTCGAGGTCGAACACCGAGTCGGCGTCGGTCTCGCCGATCCGTTCGCGCTCGCCCGTATGCTGACGGACGAGTCCGCCGAGCGTCCCGCGGGTGGACTCGTTGAGCCGTCCGGTGGCCCGCGACAGCACCGAGAGAAGCGGGTTCTCCCACTCGCTGGTGCCTGATCCGGTGATGCCGTGGTCCTCGGGCGGCCGGCCGGTCGCGACGGTCGCCCAGACTTCGGGGGTGTAGGGGGTGGATTGGGTGTGGGCGAACGTCTCGATCCCACCCTCGGACCCCAACCGGAAGGCTTCGATGTCGAAGTACTCGACCAGCCCGCGATCGAGCGCGTCGAGCGCGAGAACGATCAGGGTCATACGTATCCGAGATCCTCCAGGTCCTCCCGTAACGCGTCCTCCTTGACGACGTACTCGGGGTCGAACCGTTCGAGGGAGCCTTCGAGGTTCGAGTCGCTCGCCGGCTCGCCGTCGGTCAGCCGGCGGGTCCCCTCCGCCGTGGCGGTGTGCTCGGCGTTCATCGCGGCCTTCCGGTCGCCGTAGGCCGCGAAGGCGACCTCCCGGTCGAGCGTTCCGAGTCCGTGGTCCTCACCCCGCAGGACCGTGGGCACGTCGATCAGTGAGACGACTTCCCCGAGATCGGGCGCGTTGTGCGTCCCGAAGGGCACCCGGAGGAGCTCCGACCGCATCTCGCCGGGATGTCCCCACAGCCCGTCCTCGCCGAGCAGCTCCCCGTGGTCCGCACAGAAGACGATCCGCGTGTCGTTGGGGATCGTTTCCCAGAGTACTTCGAGCTTCTCGTCCAACTCGGCGATTTCCTGTTCATAGAGCTTGCGGACCAACTCCTCGTCGGCGCCCGACCCCTTCCCCGCGAGAACACGACGGGTAACCCGCTGGGCCTCGTCCCGACCGACCGACGCGCCGTCGGGGTCGTAGGGGTGGTGTGGCTCCATGAAGTGAAGCCAGCCGAACCATTCCTCGTGGGGTTCCGTTTCGGTCAGGAACTGCTCGATTACGTCCTCAGCTGGCCGGAACGATTTGTCCACCTCGGCGACGAGACTCCGGAGTTTTTGGTAGCGGTTCCACCCCCACGTCGCGATCTCGTAGGGCAGCGTCCCCCTCGTGAGGTGGATCGCACCCTTGTCCTTGAGGCTCTCGCCGCCGCCCTTCGGCGAGACGAACGAGTCGAACCCGGTGTCGTAGCCGTACTCCGCCGAGAGCAGGTGGTTGGTGGTGATTCCGGCGCTGTACGCGTCGAACTCGTGTGCGACGCTGCGCTCGCGTTCGAAACCGCCGCCGGATGCGTAGTCGCCGCCGATAATGGCAGGAAAGCTCCCCAGCGTCGCTGTGCTGGTCGCAAAGGCACGGTCGTGGGTTCGGTCGAGGAAGTCCCGCGTTCGGGGCATGTGCTCGAAGCGGTCGTGGCGAAGCGAGTCGACGGTCACGAGCAGCGTTCGATCGGGGGCGTGTTCGTTTGACATGAATCGATTATACCTTTTGCAGTACGAAATGGACGGAGCCGGAGACCGAGGGACGGTAGACGATGCCGTCGTTCCAGTCGAACAGTCGGTGGACGGTCTGCAGCAGCGCCGACCGGAGGCCGCTGGCCGGCGCGGTTTCGAGCACCCAGACGGACACCTCGCGGTGAACGAGGTCGAACTCGAACTCGTGGTCGTCGTAGTACCATGAGAAGTTCCCGTCGGCGAAGTACTCGGGCGTGCCGTACGTCCAGGTCGGTCGGTGGGTGGGGTCCTGGTCGTTGAGCCGCGACGCGGCGTGGGGAACCCACGCCTCGAGGCGTCCGCCCGGCCGGAGCACGCGGTAGCACTCCTCGAAGACGGCCCCGAGCTCCGCCGGGGGGATGTGCTCGAGGACCTGATCCATCTCGATGACGTCGAAGCTCTCCTCGGCGAACGGGAGGGCCGTTGCGGTCCCCTGGACGTCCGGTTTGACGGCCGAGAGCAGATCGAGCGTGACGTCGCCCTCGCCCCGTTCGCCCGCGCCGACGTTGAGCTTCCTCATCGATACCCCAACTCCTCGAGGCGGCGCTCGACCTCGGGGTCGACCTCCCGGTGCGATTCGGACTCCTGGGCGCGCTCTTTGTACTCGCCGATCTCGACGTCGAAGAACTCCCCTGCCCACGAGGGGATCTCGACGTCCTCGGCGGCCGTCTCCTGCCAGCAGGGGCGCTCGGGGTCGAGTGCGTACTCCGTGCTTCCGCCGAGGGAGTCCCAGACGTACTTCCTCTCGCCGTCGTACACACATCGTAGCATCCGGTCCCAGTAGCGGTGCTCCTCGGGGTCGTTCGGCGCCCCGCCGACGCCGATGCCGACGAGTTCGGCGGGGATGCGTTCGGCGAACACGTCGGGGGTCTCCTCGGCTGCGAGCCCGGCGATGAGCGTTCCAAGCTCGAGGTGGCTGACGTACTCGCGTTCGACCGACTCGTAGCCCGCGGGCGGGTCGATCAGGTAACAGGGAACATGTAACAGCCCCTCGGTCAGGCTGCTCGTGTGGCCGAAGATCTCCTCGTCGGCGGGAAACGCCAGGTTCTCGCCGTGGTCTGCGGTGATCACCACGGTCGTCTCGCGGTCCGTCTCCTCCCGGAGCTGCTCGACGAACGACGCCACCTTCCGATCGAGGTAGTCGATCGCCGCGCCGTAGAGCTCGCGGTGGTACTGGAGGTCCTGCTCGTGGTGGTCCTGAACGCCCCCAGTGTTGATCTCCCAGTCGTCGAACTCGAAGGAGGTCCACGTGTTCGGCGCCGAGTGGAGGTCCCGGTCGTAGCCGAGGACGTGATGGACCGGCCCGTGGGCGTCCATGAAGTTCGTAAAGAGGAAGAACGGCTCGTCGGTTGCCCGGACCATCGAGAGCCCCTCGCTCGCGACGATCGAGGCGCCGTCGTCGAGCAGCTTCGGGAGCGGCGCCCGGCGGAAGAGGTCGTTCGCCTTGAACAGCGCGCCGTTTGCGAGGCTTTCGAGTGGGTGGTCGTGGCCGAGCGCCGCTCGACCGAACTCGACGAACCGCCCGATCCCGTCCCCCTCGCGGTCATGGATGAACTTCTCCATGTCCATCCCATCGGAGAACCGACGGTGGGGCGCGATGTCGGAGTAGCGGTCGAAGACGGTATCGAACCCGAACGTCGAACTGGCGTAGACGTTCGCGCTCGCCCCTAACGCGACGTGGTCGGGCATGTCGCCGAGGAACGTCTCCGACCGCGCCAATCTCGAGAAGTCCCAGTTGTGGGTGTGGATCCCGTGTTGGTGGGGCAGCCGACCGGTCAGCATGCTCGCGTGGCTCGGCGTGCTCCAGGCGCTCGCGGCGCGACACTGCTCGAAGGAGACGCTCGCGAGCTCCTGGAGGCGCGGCGCGTACTCCTCGAAGTAGTCCTTGCGGACCGTGTCCAGACAGATCAACACGACGTTTCGGGTCACGCCACCACCCCCTCGAGGGCCGTCCGGAACGCCTCCCCCTGCTCGTCCTCGGTGAGCCCCTGTACACGATTTCGAAGCGCCTGGCCCCGCTCGCGGCGCTCGTCGGGAGACAGCGAGAGCGCGTACTCGATGCCGCGCTCGACGTCCGCCGCGGTCGGCGAGCGGACGAGCGCCGGATCGACGGGCTCGACGAGTTCGCGCGTGCCGGTGGCCGTCGAGACGACGGTCACGAGCCCCGCGAGCATCGCCTCGAGGCTCGCGACCGGGAACGCGTCCCCCGCGCTCGGCTGGACGTAGACGTCCGCCGCGGCGAACTCCGCGGCGAAGTCCTCGAGGTCGACGAACCCGAGCGCCTCGACGCCGCGGAGGTCGCTGTAATCGAACTCGTCGTGGCCGGCCCCCAGCAGCCGGAGCGACCAGTCCGGGCGCCCGGCGACGATCTCGGCGAGCAGATCGACGTTCTTCTTCGCGACGGCCGCGCGGTCGCTCACCGTCCCGGCGTGGAGGATCCGAACGGCGTCGTCGTCTCGCCCGCCGTCGGCGTCGCCGGAGACGTCCGCTTCTCGTCGCCCGATCGGCTCGAGCACGTCGTACTTCGACCGGGCGATCGGCGGGTGGACGGTCCTGATCGGGACCGAGAGGTATTGCCGCGCCCACGAACGCGCGAGGTCGCCGACCGCGATGGCGCCGGCGATCGTCCGGTTCATCACCGGCGAGAGGACGTGGCGCCAGACGTGATGGGTGCGCTGATCGCGGATCTTCAGGAACGTCTCGTCCGCGATCAGCGGGACGACGTCGGCGTCCCACTGGTTGAACAGTTTGTAGAACGACAGGGTGTAGATCGGCGTCGTCCCCTCGCCGACGACGACGTCGTAAGCGTCCAGGTCGACGGCGGTCCGGAGCCGTGCGAGCATCGAGTTCAGGTTGGCCTCGGGGCCGCCGATCGGGTCGCCGGTCTCGAAGTGTCGGTAGTCGGCGCCGACCGCGTCGCCGAACACCCGGTGTGCGTGGTGTGGTTCGTGGAACTGATGGAGCATGAGTACATTATCCATGGTTGCGTACCTCGTCGATCGCGTCCCAGACGCCCCGCCGCCAGAGCCAGTCGTTGACCCGGCCGCCGAGCGTGTCGGGAACGATGAGCTCCTCGTACTTCTCGGGGTAGGTCCGCCGGAGCAGCGCCTCGTTTTCCTCGACGATCGACGACCGGGGCGGGTCGGGATGAACCATTCTGACGCGATTGTCGTAGGCCGCCGCGCCGTACTCCTCAAGGCGCCAGCCGAACTCGGTGTCCTCGCGCCAGTATTCGAAGCGCTCGTCGAACCCGCCGACCGAGAGGGCCGCCTCGCGATCGACGGCGAGGTTGCAGGTGGGGTACTTGCGCCGCCCCTCGTAGCTCATCCCTCCCTCGACCGGTCCCTCGAGGACGACGAGCCCGTCGGTCTCCGCGAACGCCCGGCGGATCGAGGCGATCCAGTCGGCCGGCGGCCGGCAGTCGTCGTCGGTGAAGGCGACGATATCGCCCGCTGCGCGCCGTAGCCCCCGGTTTCGAGCCCCACAGACGCCGACGTCGGGGTCGTCGACGATGAAGACCTCGAAACCGTCCGCGGTCTGGTCCGCGAGCGACGAAACGACCGCGTCGTGGTCGTTCGCGGGCATCGTGGGGACGACCACGCTGACGTCGGGGTCTGGGTGGGAGATCGGACGCGAAACCGGCTCGGAGAGGTCCCCGGGTGCGACCTCCTCGACGACTCCCCGGAGGTCGCGCTCGAACCGATCGTACGCGTAGCGTCGCGCGATCTCCTGGATCTCCTCGGCATCGAAGTCGTCGGGATCGAACCGGCGGACGGCCGCCCGGATCGACGCGACGGTCGGCTCGAAGCGCAGCCCCGTCCGCCCCGGCTCGACCTGATACCTCGTAAAGCCCTCGTTCACGCCGAGCAGGGGTTTGCCCGCCGACATGGCCTCGGCCCCGACGAGCCCGAAGTCCTCCCGTTTGGGCGCGTAGACGACCGCTCTACAGTGCGCCACCAGCGACTCGATGTCCTCGACGTAGCCCCTGACCTCGATGTTGTCGTGGCCCTCAGCGATGCGCTCGATGGCCCCGCGCTGCTGGCCGTCGCCCGCGATCACGAGCCGTTCGTCCAGCCCCGCAAAGGCTTCCGCGATCAGGTCGATCCGCTTTTCGGGGGCGAGGCGCGACCAGGTGAGGAAGTAGCCGTCGTCGCCCTCGTTGCGCCAGTCGCCGGTCACCGGAGGGTAGACGACCGTCGCGTCCTCGTCGTAGTACCGCCGGATGCGATCGCGGACTAGTTCGCTGTTCGCGACGAACCGGTCGACGTAGTCGTTGGCTTCCTTGTCGAGCGCACGCCACAGTTTGGCATACCCTTTCACTGCGGCCTCGACGCCGGGTCGGCGAAACGACGACAGGCGGTCCCGATAGAGGTCGTAGAGCCATCGGGGCGGGCTGTGGGGGTAGTGGACGATCCGCTGGTCCACGTCCGGGACGTAGTACTTCGAAAGCGGGGCGCTCTCGAGGATCACGTCGTACTCGCCCAGTTCGTCGTGGGCGTCGGTCATGTCGAGGGAGACGTTGAGCGTTTCGAGAGGGTTCATGCCCTCGTTTTTCCACTCCAGAAACGGCCGCCACGGCAGGGACGTGTACTTCGATTGGCGAAACGGGATCACGGTGACGTCAGCGGGGATCTCGGTTCCGTCGGCGATGTACGCCGTGTATATCGGGGCGTCGAGCACGCGGGCGGCCTCGATCGCGAAGGCCTCCCCGCCGCCGATCCCCGGAAAGCGATCGTGCAGTATCGCCACCCGGGACGAACCGGGGTTCCTGTGCGCGCTCTCGTCTCGCTCAGTCATCGTAGACCTCCCTGAGTTCGGTATCGACGTCCCATGTCCCGTCGCCCTCGCCGCCCAGAAGCCGGAGGCCCGCCTGAAACAGCGACACCTGCGTGTCGAAGACCGCGTAGAGCGGTTGGAGCGGGCCGAGCGCGTCGTGCGATCCCAACAGGACCGTCAGGAGGCCGCCGGCAAGGAGGGCGAGCCCCGGCAGGAGGCCGGCCAGCAGGCCGCCGGCGACCACCACTCCGAGGATCGCGACCGTGAGCCACGGCGAGACGACCATGAACCACCAGTTGAACGGCAACACGACGCGCCCGTAGGCCCCGTAGCCCCCGAGCATGTCCCGCTGGCGCCAGAGCAGGCGAACCAACCCCATCGCGCGTCGGTCCTTCTGCTTGCGTCGCTTCGTAAACCCCGAGTGGGCCGCCTCCTTGTACTCGATTCCGGGATCGAACACCGCACGCTTGCCTCCCTTTCTGATCTTCAACGCGAGCTCCGAGTCGTCGGCGATCGAGTCCTCGTCGATGGGCACGATCGCCTCGCGGTCGAACGCACAGAACGGGCCGTGGAAGATGAGCGTCGAGTCGAGGTGGGATTCGAGGGTCTGGACGACGGCTTGGACGTCCCGGTAGCCCCGCTCGACGCCGCTGCCGCCGAGCACTTCGGCGTTGCGGCCGGTGACGGCACCCACGTCCGGATCGGCGAGATTCGCGGCCGCCTCACGCAGCGCGTCGGCGGCGATCCGGGAGTCGCAGTCGGTCTTGACGACCATCTCGTTGTCCGCCGCCGCGTACGCCTCGTTCAGCGCGGGGGCCAGTCCCCGCCGTTCGTCCTCGCGGATCAGCGTGAGATCCGGCGCCTCCCGGTCGTCGAAGAACTCCTCGACGAATTTGGGAGTGCGGTCGTCGCTCGAATCGACGACGACGATCTCGACCTTCTCCGTGGGATAGTCGAGCGCGAGGAGGTCATCGAGCTTGCTCCGGACGATCCGCTCCTCGTTGTAGGTGGGCAGCACGATGCTGACGGTGGGCTCGGCGGGGCGCTTTGCGGCCGGCGACCCGTGCGGCCGCTTCAGACAGTACGCCCCGAGGTAGGCGAGATACGGCAGTCCCGTGAGCGAAAGCAGCCCCGCGACCGGGGCGAGAAACCGCCGTCTCATGTCTCCGGCCGCCTGCGTTCGGTCGTTCGGGTGGCGGGTCCGAGGGGAGGTTCGTTCCGCCCCTCGGCAGTCGCGAGGGCGGCCGGATGAATCATCGTCGTCACCTACCGAGCGCGCCGATAAGTCATTTGTGTTCGGACACCGGCAGGGGGAACACAAGGTTTATGCGCGCGTTGGGCGGTCCGTAGCACGATGGGAGAGCGCACGGGACGAGGATACGAGAACTCCGACACGAACGCGACTGTCGACGGACTGCGGCGGTGGTATCACGTTCCGGTGCTTGGCGCTCTCGTGGCGTTCATGCTGTGGGTGCGGGTCCGGGCCTACGGGCGGTTTGCGGACCGGGAGGGGGTCGCCTTCAGCGCGGTCGACCCGTGGTATCACTGGCGGACGGTCGTCTACTCGGTCGAGAACTGGCCGTCGGCGCTGTCGTACGACGTCTGGACCGGTTACCCCTCGGGCGCGTACGTCGGCCAGTTCGGCACCCTGTTCGACCAGCTCATCGCCACCGCCGCGCTGATCGTCGGCCTCGGCGATCCCTCGCAGGCGACGATCTACCGGGTCGCGTTGCTCGCGGTACCGGTGATGGCCGCGCTGGTCGCGCTCCCGACCTACGCCATCGGACGGCGTCTCGGCGGGCGCCTCGGCGGGGTGGTCGGGGTGGCGTTGCTCGCGCTGTTCCCCGGAACGTTCCTGCGGCGCAGCACGGTCGGCACGCTCGATCACCACGTCGGGGAGGTGCTGTTCATGTCGATCGCCGTCCTCGCGATGGTGGTCGCCCTCGGGGTCGCCAGACGCGAACGGCCGGTCTACGAACAGCTCGCCGACCGCGATATCGCGGGGCTCAAGCGCCCGCTCGCCTACGGCGCGCTCGCGGGCGTCGCGCTCGCGCTGTACGTCTGGACGTGGCCGCCCGGCGTCATCCTGATCGGGATCCTCGGCGTCTTCTTCGCGATCTCGCTGACCGTCGATTACTGTCGCGGCGTGAGCCCCGACCACGCCGCGTTCGTCGGCGCGGTCGCGCTCTCGGTCACGGGGGTCCTCACCGCCGCGGTCATCGACCAGTGGTCGGCAAGCGCGACGACGTTCGGCTACCTCCAACCGGTTCTCGCGTTCGGGGTCGCCGCGGGCTGTGTCTTCATGGCGTGGCTCGCCAGACAGTGGGACGCCCGCGGGTTCCCGACGCCGGGGTATCCCTTGGCCGTCCTCGGGCTGATCGCCCTTCTCACGGCGATCACGGCCCTCGTCCTGCCCGACCTGTTCGGGACGATCGCGAGCAACGTCCGCCAGCGCCTCCTGTTCGGCCAGACGAACACGACCCTGACGATCGTGGAGGCCCAGCCCCCCGAGAACCCGCTCGGGAAGGCCTTCTCGGAGTATCGCCTCGCCTTCTACACCGGGGCACTGGGGCTGGTGACGCTCGTCGCTCGGCCGCTGTTCGGGCGCGAGTACCGCTCGGAGTACCTGCTGGTCGCGGTGTGGGCGCTGTTCGTGACGAGCATGGCATTCACGCAGATCCGTTTCAACTACTATCTCGCGGTCGCGGTGGCCGTCTGCAACGCGGCGCTGGTCGGGACGTTCGTCGACTGGCTCGGCTCCACTGGCTCCGGCCCCGACGACCGCCTCCGACTCGGCGACATGCAGTTCTATCAGACTCTGATCGTCGCCGCCGTGGCGCTGCTGTTGTTTGTCCCGCTGGTGATCCCCGCCGTCGGGGCGACGGCCGTCGGGGTCGGTGCGAGCGCCCAGCCTAGCTCGGATGCCGCCACCTGGGAGGGCTCGAACGAGTGGCTCGCGAACAACACTCCCGAGGAGGGCCAGTACGGCGGCGCCGACGGGTCGCTCGACCACTACGGCACCTACGAGCGCCCGCCCGACGGCGACTTCGCGTATCCCAAGGGGAGCTACGGGGTGCTGTCGTGGTGGGACTACGGCCACCTGATCACCGTTCAGGGCGAGCGGATCCCGCACGCCAACCCCTTCCAGCAGAACGCCCGGAGCGCGGCGGCGTTCCTGACGGCCGACTCCGAACGGCGCGCCGAGTTGATCCTGGATGCGCTGCCAGCCGATTCGGGAGGGTCGCTCGACGATCGCTCGAACGAGGAGCTCGCGGCGATGGCCGACGACCGCCCTGAGAACGAGGACGGCGAGGGGATCCGCTACGTGATGATCGACGACGAGATGGCCGGCGCGAAATTCTCCGCGATCGCGACGTGGGCCGGACCGGGATACGGCTCGTATCTCGAACCGGTGACGGTCGGGACCGACGACGGGACGGCGACCGTCCAGCGGCTCGACGAGAACTACGACGAGACCGTTCTCTCACGGTTGTACCACGGAGACGCCACCGGAATGGAACACTACCGATTGGTCCACGAGAGCCCCGAGACCACCCGGTTCGTGAGCGCGGCCTACCGTGTCGACGACGGCAGGTGGCAGCCCCTCGTCGTGAACCAGGAGTACACGCCAAACCTCCAGTGGCGGATCGCACAACTCCAGCGGAACCCCGACGTCGACGTCCGGGTCTACGAGCAGCGCGAGGGTCAGGCCGTCAAGACCTACGAACGCGTCGAGGGTGCGACCCTCACTGGCACGGCCGATCCCGGCGAGACCGTCACCGCCTCCCTCGAACTCACCGCCCGGTCCTCGGACCGAACGTTCACCTACACCCAGGAGACGACCGCCGACGCCGAGGGCAACTACGAGATGACGGTGCCCTACGCGACCGATGAGGGGCTCGGAGTCGAGGCGGGCTACACCGACAGCGACGTGGTCGCCGAGGGGAACTACGAGATCACCACCGGCGGGGGGACGACGACCGCCGAAGTGCCCGAGGAGGCGATCTATGAGGGCGAGACCGTCGCGGTCGAGCCCGGCGAATGATCGGTGCGGTTTTGTCTCCCGATGGGAAACCAACGCCAATGCGCGAGTGGCTCTCGATCTATCTGAAGGGCATCTGTATGGGCGCGGCCGACATCGTCCCCGGCGTATCGGGGGGAACGATCGCGCTCATCGCGGGGATCTACGACCGGCTGATCGCCGCCATCGCCGCGCTTGATCCCCGGATCCTCGCGACGATCCCCGCGCTCGCGAGCGCCGACGGCCGGACCCGGTTTCGCGACGAACTCTTCGAGATGGACGTTCCGTTCCTGCTCGTCCTCGGAGCCGGGATTGGGACCGCCGTCGTCCTCATGGCGCAGGTCATCGAGGCCGCCTTCGAGGCCTATCCGGCCGTTCTCAACGGCTTTTTCTTCGGGTTGATCGCCGCCTCCGCCGTGGTGATCTACCGGATCACCGACGTGGACACGCCCGGTCGGATCGGGGCGCTCGTGGCGGGTGCGCTCATCGCGTTTCTCGTCACCGGCGTCTCCGAAACCGGCGGCCGAACGAGCCTGGCGCTCCTGTTCGTCGCCGGCATGGTCGCCATCTCGGCGATGATCCTACCTGGAATTTCGGGATCGGCGTTCCTCTACATCCTCGGGATATACCAGTTCCTGATCGGCATTCTCGGCGATTTCACCGACGCGCTGATCGCGCTTCCGGGGGGCGGTTCCCTCGGTGCCGTCCTCATCCCCGGCGTTCCGATCGCGGTCTTTCTGACGGGGGCGACGATCGGGCTGCTCACCATGGCCCGCGTCGTCAAGCACGCGCTCGAACGCAACCGGATGGCGACGCTGGGATTCCTCGTCGGGTTGATGGTCGGGGCGCTTCGGATGCCGGTCAGGGAGGCCGCCGACGCGACCGAGACATGGACGCCCGGACTACTGGTGGCGATCGCGGCCGCGACGCTCGTCGGTGCCGCGGTCGTCCTCGGGTTCGATCACTACACCGACTCGCTCGACTACACCGAGGACACCGTGGTCTGATCGTCCGCAGGAAACTACAGGAGGCTTCGGTTCCGTACACCGGCTATGAGCGATACCGATTCGGACCGCAGGGAACGGTCGACCACGTGGCTCGACACCGCGGATTCGGTGATCGACCGGAACCTCGCGCGCGACGAAACGATCGAGTTCACCGCCGAGGACCTCGCCATCGACGTTCCGACGGAATTCGGGGAGAATCCGCCGGCAACCGTACGCTTCAACGGCACCGTCCGGATCAGCTCCGAGGGGCTGTCGGGCCCGCTGTTCGCGTGGCTCGACTGGTGGGACGAGCGCGAGTGAGCCAGCGCTATCCGACCAGCGCGTCCTCGACGACCTCGAGGGGATGGCGGATCTCGTAGCCGGTGCCGTGTTCCATCTGCATCGCACACGTGGGACACTCGGTCATCCCCGCGTCGGGCTCCGCGTCCTCCATGTGGTGGAACATCTCCGCGCCGATCTTCATCGAGGTGTCGTACTTCTCCTCCTTCCAGCCGTAGGTCCCCGAGATGCCCGAACACGAATCGCCCACGTCCTCGGCATGGGCACCCTCGACCCGGTCGAGCAGTTCGATCGCCTGCCCGGCGAGGCCCTGATTGCGCGCATGACACGGCGCGTGGTACGCGAATCGCTCGGGCTCGATCTCGCCCTCGTCGAGCGCGCCCGAGAGGTCCTCGTGGATCCGCAGGTACTCTAAGGCCTCGTAGGTGTGCGCCGAGACGTCCGTAATACCGTCCAAGTCGAACAGTTCGGGGTACTCCTGGCGCAAGGAGAGCGAACAGGAGGTACAGGAGGCGATGACGTCGGCGCCCTCGGCGATGGCCGCCGAGAGTTCGGCGACGTTGGTCTCGGCAGCGCGTCGGGCGTCGGGTAGCATCCCGTTCGCGAACATCGGCGTGCCCGAGCACTTTTGCGGTGGCACCATGACCTCGTAGCCGAAGGACTCGAAGACCCGCACCATCGCCTTGCCGACCTCGGGGGTGTTGTAGTTCGAGTAACAGCCGTGGAAGTACGCGACGCGCTTCTCGTCGCTCTCTACGTTGGCTCCGCCTCGCGCTTTCCACCACTCTCGGAAGGTCTGTTCGGCGAACTCGGGGAACTCCCGTTCTGCAGTGATCCCCATCACCTTCTCGTTGACCGTCTGGACCAGCGAGTTGCCCATCACGGCGTTGGTTAGCCTGGGGACCTTCGAGCCGAACCAGGCGAGCGTGCCGTAGTTCGAGAGGATCCGGTTCCGGACGTATTCGCGCGAGAGCTTTGCCATCTGGTTCTCGACGAAGGTCCCCCGTGCCGTGTTGTGCATCTGGCTGAGCGGCACGTCCGACGGACACGCCGAGTCACAGCGCATGCAGTTCGAGCAGTTCATCACCGAGTCGTCGATGTCCTGATCGCTCTTGCGCTTCAGGCGCCACTGTTCGGGCCCCTGGAACTTCGGGCCGGGGAAGTCGTCGTCGACCGCCGCGACCGGACACTCGCTGTCGCAGGTCGAGCACTTGTAGCAGTCGTCGGCCCCGCTCCGGAGGTCCATCCCCCCGGACTCGGCCTCGGGGAACACTTCTACCGGTTCGAACTCGTCGGATGTTTCTGCGTCACTCATTGTATTGTAGATCCTCGCTTGCCTGTCTGCCCGCCACCAACCCGGTCGAAAGCGAGACGCCGCTTCCCGACTTCTCCCGCGCCAAGTCGTATCCACCCAGCACCGCGCCCGCCGCCCGGAGGTTCTCGAACTCCGGATTTCCGTTCGAACCGAGCGGCCGGAGATCGTCGTCGACCCGCACCCCGAAGCGGGCGTACGGCTGGTCGTCGAAGACCCCGTCGTGAAACCAGTCGTAGCGGTCCTCGGGCTGGGGGACGTGACAGTCGAAGATCGGCTCCGCGACGCCCTCGCGGGAGGAGTCGATCCCCTTGCCGACGAGGCCCCCGGTCGCGAGCACGACCTGTTCGGCGTGGTACGGCACCCGCCGGCGGCCACGGTCCACGTGGACGGCCGCGATCCGACCCTCGTCCTCGTCGTAGTCGACGACCGGGTTGCCCGACTCGACGTGCACGCCCTCGGTTGCGAGCGCTCGCTCGAGTCGGTCCTCGAGGCGCATCCCCGGCAGGCTCGGCGGCCCCATCGGTACCTCGAAGACCGGCACGCCGAGTTCGTCCTCGAGGGATTCCCGGACCGCTCGGTGATCGTCGTCGCCGAGGATCGCGGGAAAGCCCACGCGCTCGGCGTCCGCGAGGTGCTCTTTCACTTGCGCGGCGAGCGCCTCGCGGGTGCCTACACGGTTCTCGCGGTCGAGCAGTTCGTCGGCGTCGAGCGCCCCGGCCAGCCGGGTGATCCGGGCGTCGGCCCGGAACTCGCCGGGAAATCGAAGCGTGACGCCCCGAGCGTCGAACGGAACCGAGGAATCGAGACGCTCGGCCGCGAGCGGCGCGTCGAACGTGGTGACCGTCTCGAAGCCCACAAGGAGCGCGTCTCCTGTCCTGCTCGCTAACCCTGCCGCGGCGCTTTCGGGATACCGGCTCGTCGGCTTCACCCTACCGCCGTAGGTCGGACAGAGGGCGTTCGTCTCGGTGTGGTCCCCCTCGTATAGGCCCTCGGTGATCTCGTCGAACAGCGCGAGCGACTCGCGGACCGCGTCGGCACCCACTTTTCGGTACGGATGGTCGTCGGGAAGCTCCGGAATCGCCTCGAACGGCTCCGCGATGGGCTCGTCGCTCCCGTGATACCCCAGCACGTCGATCAGCCCGCTGGCGTTTCGAAGCGTGTTCTCCTTGTGGGTCACCAACCGAGTCCGGGCCCCGCCGCGGGCGGCGACGATGGCCGCGGTCGCGCCCGCGAGCCCGCCTCCGATCACCAGCACGTCCGACTCAATCGCCATCGCTCTCACCCCCGTCGGCCGCGGTCTCGGCACCCGAATCGAACGCCGCGAACTCCGACACATCGGGCTCGCGGTCGAGGCTCATGGTCGTGCCGTGAAGCTGGTAGTTCAAGGCGGCCTGCGAGAGCCCTTCGCCCCACAGCGCGTGGCGCTCGCCCTTCCAGCGTTCTTGCACTAATTCGTCCCACGCCGCGCTGACGGTCCCCTCGTCGTATTCCGGATGGAGCTCGCTCGCCATCCGGTGACAGCAAAACCCCCCTTGACAGTTGCCCATTGAAGCGCGCGTCCTGATCCGCACGGCGTTGAGGTCGCTGCCGGCGCCCTTGATGGCGTCCTGGATCTCGGCGCGGGTCACCGCCTCGCAGTCACAGACGACCGGGTTCGGGTCCGTAGTTTTAAGCACCTCGTCGGCCCGCGAGCCGAGACGCTGGACGCTTCGCCGGCCGATCGGGGAGCGAAGCCCGAACTCGTCCATGTACTCGCGAAGCACGGAGAAGTCCTCGCTGCCCGGCAGCGGCTCCTCGGCGGTGCGACACTCGGCCGTGACGTCGAGTTTCTCACAGACGTGGTTGGAGATCTTCTCGGCCATCAGTCGGTAGGTGGTGAACTTCCCGCCGACGATGCTGGTCATCCCCGGCAGGGAGTCCCGCTCCTCGTGGTCCAACAGGAAGAAGTCGCGCGTGATGTCGGTGGGGTCCGTGGTCCCGGTTCCGGGGGGTTCGTACAGCGGTCGGACGCCCCAGAAGGAGCGAATGGTCCGCGCGTCCTCGAGGATCGGCACCAGCCCCGAGAGCTCCTCGATCATCATGTCGACCTCCCAGCGCTCCTCGGGGTAGTCCTCGGGGTCGTCGACCTCGACGTCCGTCGTCCCCAGAATGGCGGTCGTCTCGTGGGGGACGATGATGTCGGCGTCGCCCTTCTTCCGACAGCGGTTGATCACGGTGTCGACCTGCCGGGCGTTCATGATCACCATCACGCCCTTCGAGGGCCGGACCTCCACGTCGACGCCGGCCATCTCGCCGACGCGTCCGGCCCACGCGCCCGTCGCGTTGATCACGTGATCCGCTCGGATCTCCTCCGTCGTACCCGGCTCTTCGTGAACGCGCTTTCCGGGTCCCGACTCGTGTTCGACCTCCACGCCGACGACCTCGCCGTCCTCGACCAGCACGTCGGTCACCGGCGCGTGGGTCTCGACGCGCGCGCCGTGCTCGATCGCGTCGGCGGCGTTCGCGACGCAGAGTCTGAAGGGATCGACCGCGCCGTCGGGCACCGCGATCGCGCGTTTGACCTCGCGGGTGAGGTACGGCTCGCGCTCGCGGGCCTCCTCGGCCGAGAGGACCTCAGCCGGGATGCCGCACTCCCGACAGCCCTCCAGTTTCTGCTCGAAGTACTCGTCAGGATCGTCCTCCAGTTGGACGAACATCCCGCCGGTGGTCTCGACGCAGTGGTCCGCGATGTCACGCAGCACGCGGTTCTCCTCGATGCACTCGCGCGCGCTCGACTGGTCGGAGACGGCGTACCGGCCGCCGCTGTGGAGCAGCCCGTGCATCCGCCCCGTCGTGCCGTGCGTGAGGTTGCCCTGCTCGACGAGCGCCACCGACAGGCCGCGCATCGCCAGATCCCTGGCGATGCCACAGCCCGTCGAGCCGCCGCCGACGACGAGGGCGTCGACTGTTTCTGCCATCGTATCCTCGTTCGTGGCCGTCTACTTTACTTTACCTCTCATCCGACTCTAGGAGTAAACTATTTTATACATGGCTGATTGCTAGGTTCATACTGCCTATGTCGGACTGCCCCATGCGAAAGCCACCTGATGAGTTCCGCCGTACGTCGCCGGCTGGCAGCGACCTCCGCCGTGAGCGATGAACATCGAAGAACGCGTCGCGAGACGACGGCAGTTGGACAGCGGCCCATCGTTGGTGCGGGATTACGACGCGCTCAGTCCGGCCGCGCACGTGCGCGATCCCGACGGCCGGGGTTCGATTCTGGAGCAGCTGCTCGATCGGCTCGAACCCGCCTTCGACGGCGATCTGCCGGGAAACACGTACGTCTGGGGGCCCAAGGGATCCGGCAAATCGGCGCTCGTCACGGCGCTGTTCTCCGAACTCGGGCGAGTGAGCCGGGGCGCTCGATCCGGCATCCACACCACGACCCGCGTGAACGACGCCGGAACGATCGAGTTCGCCTACGTCGACGCAAGAAACGCCGGCAGCGAGTTCGGCCTCCAGCACGCGATTCTCGACGCGTTGCTCGACGAGCACGTCCCGAAACAGGGGGTGGGAAGCGACCATCTTCGGGCGCTGCTCGACGATCGGTTCGCGACGACCGGCCGCCGGGCGGTCGTGGCGGTCGACCACCTCGGCGCGGCCAGAACCTATCCGCTGGCCACCGTCGAATCGTTTCCCGGTCACGCCGCCGGTTCGGTCTCGTGGCTCGCTGTCGGCCGAATCCCGCCCGAGAAACTCGGGAGTCCGATCGATACGGCGGTACATCTTCCGGTCTACCAGGAGTACGTCCTCGTCGACATCCTGACGAGCCGAAGTTCGCGAGGACTCGCACACCACGCGATCTCACACGAACAGTTCCGTCGGATCGCCGGGTGGGCGGCAGGCGACGCCCACGACGCGCTGGCCGCGCTGTTCGGCGCGGCGGTGCTGGCGAGCGAGGCGGATGAGCAGACGATCGAACCCGCGACCGTCACGAAGGGGATGGACGCGGTTCCACAGCCGACCGCCCCGATCGGACGCGTGCTCGCGCTCCCCGAGAACAGACAACGGGTTCTCAGACGGCTCATCGAACCCGACCTCGCCGACTGTGAGTCGATCGAGGCGACCGCCGAAGCGATCGCCCGTTCGGAGGGACTCGACCTCTCGGCGGCGACGGTCAAGCGCTTCCTCTACGAACTGGCCGAGGCGGACGTCCTTCGCAGAGTGACTTCGGAGCGCACGGCGGGACTCGGACGTCCTCCGAGCCGCGTCGAACCACGATTCCCCGCTCTCGTCTTTCGACGGGTGTTCGACGCCGCCTACGGTCGTTCCGGCGAGCGGTAGGAAACGTTTATCATGAACGACAGTATTGGTTACCGATAGTACGGTACTAGACGATAAAGAAGACGGTACCGTCGGACCGGATCCACCGGGAACGAGACTCACAACTATGACAACCGAACACTTCGTCGGTGCGATCGACCAAGGGACGACCGGAACGCGGTTCATGGTGTTCGACCACGGCGGACAGGTGGTCGCAAACGCCTACCGGAGACACGAACAGATCTACCCCGAGCCGGGTTGGGTCGAACACGATCCCAACGAGATCTGGCGCAACACCGAGTCGGTGATGACCGACGCGCTCTCGAACGCGGGATTGGAGGCCGAGCAACTGGAGGCGATCGGCGTCACCAACCAGCGCGAGACGACGCTCCTCTGGGACGCCGATACGGGCCAGCCGATCCACAACGCGCTCGTCTGGCAGGACCGCCGGACCACCGACCGCGTCGAGGAGCTCCAGGACGCGGGGATGGCTGAGACCATCCGCAAGAAGACGGGACTGGAGGTCGACGCGTACTTCTCGGCGACGAAGGCCGAGTGGATCCTCGACAACGCCGATCCCATCAAGACCCAGCGTGCCCGGCCCGCGGACCTCCGGGATCGAGCCGCCGACGGCGAGATCAAGTTCGGCACCATCGACACCTGGCTCATCGAGAACCTGACGGGCAATCACATCACCGACGTGACCAACGCCTCGCGGACGATGCTCTACGACATCCACGAGGGCGAGTGGGACGACGAACTCGTAGAGGAGTTCGGCATCCCTCGCGAGATGCTGCCGGAGGTACGACCCTCCAGCGACGAGGAGTTCTACGGGACGACCGATCCGGACGGCTTCCTCGGTGCCGAGGTGCCGGTCGCGGGGGCGCTGGGCGACCAGCAGGCCGCGCTGTTCGGCCAGACCTGTTTCGACGCCGGCGACGCGAAGAACACCTACGGCACCGGGAGCTTCTTCCTGATGAACACCGGCAGCGAGGCCGTCGAGAGCGATCACGGCCTGCTCACGACCATCGGCTTCCAGCGCTCGGGCGAGCCCGTCCAGTACGCGCTGGAGGGGTCGATCTTCGTCACCGGCGCGGCCATCGAGTGGCTCTCCGACGTCGAGTTGATCGAGGACCCCGCCGAGACCGAGTCGCTCGCCCGCAGCGTCGACTCGACCGACGACGTCTACCTCGTTCCCGCGTTCACGGGACTGGGCGCGCCCCATTGGGACGGCCGGGCCCGCGGAACGATCGTCGGGATGACCCGCGGGACGAAAAAAGAGCACATCGTCCGCGCGACCCTGGAGTCGATCGCCTACCAGACACGGGACGTCGCCGAGGCGATGGAGGCCGACTCGGAGATAGAGATGACGGACATGAAGGTCGACGGCGGCGCGGTCAAGAACAACTTCCTCTGTCAGCTCCAGGCCGACATTATCGGCTCGAAGATCGTTCGGCCCGAGGTCGACGAGACGACGGCGCTGGGATCGGCGTACGCCGCCGGGCTCGCCGTGGGCTACTGGGAGACCGTCGACGAACTGCGGGACAACTGGCAGGTCGACCGGGAGTTCGAGCCGGGGATGAGCAGTGACGAAGCCGACCGCAAGTACGGGCGCTGGAAGGAGGCCGTCGAGCGCTCGCGAGGCTGGGCGAGGGACGAGTAGGATGATCGAAACCACCGTTCTCCAGGTGCCGCTCCTCGGTCTGGAGTACGAGCGGTTCGCCGCCTTGCTCATCGCCGCGCTCGCGGGCGGCGCGTTCGGCGCGGCACTCGGGGCGCTGCCCTCGTTCGTCTTCACGGGGTTCGTCGTCCTGCTCGGAGAGGGAGTGGGGGCGCTCCAGACGGAACTCGGCGAGGCCGGGGCCATCCCGCTGGCGCTCGACATCACCGGCACGATCGGCTTCGGACCGGTCGTCGGCCCGCACATCGCCTTCGCGGGCGGGGTCGCGGCGAGCGCCTACGCCGGGAAGCGATACCCCGAGATGGAGCCGGCGGGCTGGGACTACCACTTCGGGAAGGACATCCTGTATGCGTTCGGGACCAAGCCCGACGTCCTGCTGGTGGGAGCGCTGTTCGGCGTCCTCGGAATGCTCGTCAACCAGATCGGCGCGGGCATCGGGCTCCCGCTGGACACGATCGCGCTGTCGGTCTTTCTCACGGCGGTCGTCGCACGCGTCGCCTTCGGCTATCCGGTCATCGGTACTCCCGCGGGGGACGGCTACCTCGACATGTCGCCGTTCGAGCGGGGCGAGACGCGCGCCGACAGCGACCGGCTGACGACCGAACCGTGGCTTCCCCACCAGTACAAATGGTCCGGCGTCGCGACGATCGGCCTCGTCGGCGGCGTTCTCGGCGGGTGGACCTGGCTTCTGACCGGAAGCATGTTCATGGCCTACGGGATCTCGGCGGCGAGCCTCCTGTTCTTGAACCTCGGCGTCGAGAAGATCCCCGTCACCCACCACATGACGCTGCTCGGATCGTCGGGCGCGATGATCGCGGCTTCCGCGGTGGGCAGCGAGCCCGTCGTCCTGATCGTCGCCGCGCTGTTCGGGTGTCTCAGCGGCCTGTTCGGCGAGGTCACCCAGCGGGTCTTCTACGCCCACTCGGGGACCCACGTCGACCCGCCGGCGATGGCGATCACGATCATGACGCTGCTGATCGGCGTCCTCTACCTGCTCGGACTCCTGCCCAACGCGGCGTACCTCGGGCTGTAATTCTCTATTTCACCGCTCCGACTCCCTTTTTGCAGCCCGCAAGTTGATGAGCAGCGGGAGCGACACGATACCCATGAGCACGCGAGACGACGACCTCCTCGTCGGCGATCCCGAGGAGATGGGTATCAGGAGTTCCGAGGACGGAAACGAACCGTTCGACTACTACCTCGTCGGCCCCGACCGCGGCGAGTTCGGGTTCGACGCCGCCGAGGTCCAGGAGATCCGGGAACTGCTCGACAACACCCTCGGAAACGGCTGAGTCAGTCGGTCAGGTCCTTCCGCCTGATCTTGCCGGTCGTGGTCTGTGGGAGTTCGTCGCGGAACTCGATCTCGCGGGGGTACTCGTACTTGGCGAGGCGATCGCGCACGAGGTCCTGTAGCTCCTCGCGCAGCGCCTCCGACCCCTCGTCGACCGGTTGGACGAACGCTTTCACGATCTCGCCGCGGGTCTCGTCGGGGACACCGACGACGCCGACCTGCGCAACCCCCTCGTGATCCAACAGCACCTCCTCGACCTCGCGGGGACCGACGCGGTAGCCGCTGGTGATGATCAGGTCGTCGTCGCGCGATTTGAACCACAGGTACCCCTCCTCGTCGTCGTACGCGAGATCGCCCGTGCAGTGCCACGGACCGACGCGCGCCTCGTCCGTCTTCTCGGGCCGGTTCCAGTACTCCGAGAAGACGACCGGATCGCCCTCCCGGCGGACCGCTATTTCGCCGACCTCCCCTACAGGTAACTCCTCGCCGGTCTCCGAATCGACCACCCGAACGTCGTGGCCCGGTACCGGCTTGCCCATGCTGCCGGCCCGCGCGGGGAACCACTCGCGGCAGTTGGTCACCAGCAGGTTGGCCTCCGTCTGGCCGTACAGCTCGTTGACGGGCACGCCGCCCAACTCCTCGTCGGCCCACTCCAGAATCTCGGGGGTCAGCGGTTCGCCGCCCGAGCAGATCGCCTCGATCGAGAGGTCATATCTATTCGAGTCCACGTCCATCATCATGCGGATCGCGGTCGGCGGGAGGAACGCCCCGGCGACGTCGAACTCCTCCATGATCGAGAACGCCTCCTCCGAGTCGAACGTCCCCATCGCCTTGCCCACGACCGGTTGACCGTAGTGCCACGCCGGAAAGAGGAGGTCGCCCAGCGCGCCGATCCACGCCCAGTCGGCGGGCGTCCAGTACGTTCCATCGACATCGAGTTCGAAGTACATCGAGAACGCCGGACAGTGGCCCACCCACACGCCGTGGGTGTGAAGCACGCCCTTGGGCGGGCCCGTCGACCCGCTCGTATACATGACGATCGCGGGCGTTTCGGCGTCCGTGTCGGTGATGGCATACTCGTCGGATCCCTCGTCAAGCAGCGAGTCGAACGATTCGACGGAGTCGTCCTCGGAGCCGTCGACGACGACGGCGTGTTCGAGCGCGGGACAGTCGTCCTCGACTTCCCGAACGGTGTCGCGAACCGACGCGTCGGTGACGACCGCTTTCGCCCCGCTGTCCCGCAGGCGGTGGCCCAGCGCCTCGGGACCGAACAGTACCGAGAGCGGAAGCGAGATCGCGCCGACCTTCCAACAGGCGAGGTGTGTGAGGGCGTTTTCGGGTTTCTGCGGGACGACCACCCCCACCCGGTCGCCGCGTTCGATCCCACGGGCTTCGAGCGCATTGGCGAGACGGTTCGAGAGCCGATCGAGGTCCGCGAAGGAGTAGGTCTCACGGCGACCGTCGGAGGAGGCCTGATAGAGCGCCGGCCGGTCGGGATCGGGGTGTTTCCGGAGCAGGTCGTACGCGAGGTTGTAGTCCTCGGGGATGTCCCACTCGAACGTCTCGCGGGCTTCCTCATAGCTGTCGTACTCTACGTCGCAGTACCAGGGGTCAGTGCCAGTTCGTGTCATGATCTGTCGAAGAGCGAGGAGGGATCGGTGATTTCGATGGTGGCGTCGATGTGGGGATCTTCGGCGAGCGATTCGAGGACCGGTTCCTGAGAATCGCCGGCCTTGGTGTCGTACAGCGCCAGTTCCCCGCCGTCCCACACGAGGGTCAGGCGGGCGCGCCGAAAGCGCGTTCCCCGGACGAGGGTGATCGATTCGAGATCCGAGAGGGGTATCTCGACGTTGCGTTCGTTGTGGGCGAGGAGGTCCTCGGGAGCGAGCTCGACGAGTTCCTCGCGAGTGCGCCCGCCCATGTCGGCGCGCAACAGCGCCGAGGAGAAGGACTCGCCGGCGAAACAGCAGACGACGCGCTCGGTCGTGAGGAATATCTCCCAGAACTCGATCGAGTTGGGACGTTTGCGGGCCCACTCGGTGAAGTGTGCGAGGCGTTTCTCGCTCATCGCTCGATGAGCGCCCGGAGGTCCGCCGGGACGTAGCTGCGTTCCTGGGTGGCCAGCGAGACGCCGACGAACAGCGCGACGGCGACGAGCATCGCGACCGTGCCGACGGGGAACGCCTCGGGGAATGGATAGGCCGCGTTGATGGCGTCGGCCAGTCCCGCGAGGCCGGCGACACCGGCGGCCATCGGGACGGCGCTGTAGACGACGTTGATCGCGAGTCCCGCGACGGTGGCGACGATCGCCCCCTCCGCAGTCGCGCCCTTCCAGTTCATCCCCAACACGACCATCGGGACGAACGCGGCGGCGAAGAAGCCCCAGCCGATGGTGCCCAGAATTCCCACGAGGGCGTCCGAGAAGTAGACGACGCCCGTCGAGAGGACGGTCAGTCCCGCGAGCGCGCCCTGCGTGACGCGAAGTTCGGTCTTATCGTCCGCGATCGGCCGGCCGAGCGCCCGGGGGATGTCCCGCGAGATGGCCGCCGCGCCGATGTTCAGGAAGGAGTCGCTCGTGGACATGATCGCCGCGAGCAGCGCCGCGAGGATCAGCCCGGCGACAACGCTCGGGGTGTATTCGAGAACGAAGACGGGTGCGACCTCGCTTGCGCTGAAGGTCTCCTGAATCGCGCCGCCCTCGACCTGCGCACGCATCGAGAGGCCCGCCGAGAAGGCGATCATGCTGGAGATCGCATAGGAGATCGCGGCGATGGGTGCGCCCCATTTGAGGATCTTCAGGCTCTTGCTCATGTAGAACTTCGTCACGAGGTGGGGCTGGCCGGCCGCGCCGACCGAGAATAGCACCCACCAGGCGATCGCGGCGAAGACCGCCGCCGTCTCCCCGCCGAGCGTGCCGAAGGGCGAGATCAGGTCGGGGTCCGCACTCGCGAGGTTCCGCGAGATTCCCTCCATGCCGCCGCCGAAGGACAGCGCGTACGCGAGGACGAACCCCGCGCCGATGATCATCGTGATGGCCTGGAGGAAGTCCGTCCAGACGCCCGCGATCATCCCGCCGAGCATGCTGTAGGCGAGCAGGATCGCCGCCCCGCCGAGTAGCCCCCAGATGACGGGGACGCCGAAGATCGCTCGCATCACGTACTGCAGGGCCGCGAGGTTGGTCGCGAGATACGCGACCACGCCGACGGCGACTGCGAGACCGGTCAGCCCCCGGACCGCGTCGCTCTCGTAGCGGACGTACATTCCGTCGGCCAGCGTGAGGACGTTCCTGATGTCAGCCAGAAGCCGCATCCGCTTTGCGAGCAGGACCCACGTGATGAGGAAGCCGAGCGGCGCGCTGAAGAAGATCCACATGCCGGTCATGCCGAACTCGTAGACGAGCTCGGGACCGCCGACGAAGCCGAATCCCGATTGGATCACCGAGAAGGCGGTCATCGCGAGCACCCACGTCCCCACGCTCTTGCCGGTGATGAGGAAGTCGCCCGTCGTCTTCGTCCGCAGGTAGCCCCAGACGCCGATCAGGACGACCACCAGCAGGTAGACTGCCCCGAACGCGAGGATCACGGGATCGTCGGCAACGGGGATCCCCTCCTGAAGCGGGAGGAACTCAGTCATCGGTGGGCTCACCCCGCTCGGCCGGTTCGGTGGTGGATTCGACCGTCCGCGGGGCCAGCGGGAACGACCGGTCCGACTGGGCCTCGCGGGCGTCGGACCTGATCCCCTCGACGACCTCGTCGCCGCCGATCCGATCGAAGATCACCGAGTAGTAGATCGCCCCAAGAAGCGGCAGCCCCCAGAGGAACAGGACGTACAGGAACGTCGACAGCGGGAGGCCGAACACGTAGGTGAACTCGGTCGTCCCCGGCGACCACGTCAGCCAGATCCCGGTCAATCCGATCAGAAACAGCACCCCGAGACCGGCGACCAGCCCCGTGTACGGTGCGATATCGAACTCGTCGTCGGCACGCTCGATCGCGGCCGACGCGACGGTCGTCAGGATGAACAGCGCGGCGAGGTACGAGAACACCCGATAGGCCCCGATCGCCGCGGCAACCAGCAACGCTACCGACAGTCCCGCGATCGCCAGCATGATCGTGTTTCGTGCCATCTGTCCCCACGACATGGTGGAGGACCATAATTATTGATGTTAATATGGGAACCGCGACGGATCGCCGCCAGTATATTCGTCCGCATTCGAGAAGGTGTATGGCTCCACCGATCGTCGTCGACATCGACGGCACGATCACCCGCGGGGACGGATCGAGTTCGATCGACCCGCAGGTCTTCGAGACGCTGCGCGACTGGCCCGCACCCGTCGTGGTCGCCACCGGCAAGGCGTTCCCCTACCCTGTCGCGCTCTGTCAGTTCGTCGGGATCTCCCCCAGAGTCATCGCGGAGAACGGCGGGATCGTCCTTGCGGACGACGAGATCCGGGTGACGGGCGACGCGAGCGCGCCCCGCGAGGTCGCCCGGGAGTACCGCGAGGCGGGATACGATCTGGGGTGGGGCGGGAGCGATCTCGTGAACCGCTGGCGCGAGACCGAGGTCGCGGTCAACCGCGCCTCGCCGCTGGCCCCGCTCGAAGCGCTCGCCGAGGACCACGGCCTGGAGGTGGTCGACACCGGCTACGCCTATCACGTCAAGGATCCCGCGATCACGAAGGGCGAAGGTCTGAAGGCGATCTGTGCCGCCCTCGACCGTCCGGTCGAGGAGTTCGTCGCCATCGGAGACTCGGAGAACGACGTCTCGACGTTCGCGGTCGTCGGGCGGTCGTTCGCGGTAGCCAACGCGGACGAGACGGCGCTCGCGGCCGCCGACGAGATCACCG
The DNA here is from genome assembly GCA_964454105.1 of uncultured Halobacteriales archaeon. Lineage (GTDB taxonomy): Archaea > Halobacteriota > Halobacteria > Halobacteriales > Halalkalicoccaceae > Halalkalicoccus. The sequence goes on from CAYVQH010000003.1 coordinate 39,163, forward strand.
AGGAGCGGTATGCTGCGGGTGCGTTGTCCGTGCTTTCGGCGCTACGATAGGCGTCACGGTCTCGCAGGTGGGCGGCCAGCGCTACTCGTAGGGGCGGAACGCGCCGTCGATGTCCCACTCGTGGATACAGTGGAGGTTTCCCGACAGGCGTTCGCCGTCCTCGGTGGCGATCCGCCAGCAGTCGTCGCTCGAATCCCATATCTCGTGGCGGCCGCAGCGTTCGCACTCGCGTTGCTGTGGCGTTCTGAGTTCGGTGCGTGTCAACATAGGCATGTGAATGAAGCCCACACTGATAACCGTAGCGAAAACGGATAGGACCAACGGCTGCTCTACGACGATCGCGTCGTCCGGGCGACGGCATCGTATGAAACGGACTCCGCCCCCGTCGTGTCAACGGATGCAGTAGACCCGAACTATAAGGTGAGTTTCATCCGTAGGGACGGTGGCTCATGAGTACTGACGACCCAAGCGAACGAACTGAGGAGACCCAGACGTGGCCGGAACTCGCGATCGACCTCTACGATAGGCTGACCGGTCGTGGTGCGGAGATCACCTACGAGTTCGAGGACATGGAAGTCGACGTCCCCAGCAAGACGGGTGACGACGCCGATTACGCCCATTGGCGGGTCGACGGTACGCTGCGGGTCCGGACGAAGGAACGCGAGTGATGGCCCCGGCGCTCGTGGTCGAGGCCGATCTCGATCTCACCGTCGAGGGCAACCCGGTCGGGATCGCCGGCTCGGGTACGCACCTCACGGTCACCACACCCACCATCGAGGGTGCGATCACCGTCCTGCGGAGCCTCGGTCCGCTCTCGGAGTCGGTCGAACCGTTCGGATCACGCTTCGTCGCCGCGAAACTCTCGGCGGACGTCGAGGTCGCCGGGATTGTGATCGCCAGAATCGGCCCGTACGTCGTTCCCAACGCCCTCTCGCGGGCGCTCGGGATCGATCCCGCTCGGCTGTACCCGCGCGCGCTCGTTCGGGCGGGTTACCGGGAGTTGCGAGCCTGAACGCCGGCGGTCGATCACGATCCCGGAAATCCCCCTTGACGTCGACTTCGAATTGATATTTGACGTTCGTCGTTTTACTTCCCATCTTAATTGCAAACGTGCGATTTCTATTCGAAAATTGCTAGTATATACTAGTATAGTTAGACGATTATAGTGTAATATCAGGAAAAACGTTATAACCGTCGAGAGATATCACGGAACATGGTCAGTCGGGATCCGTACACGGCCGAGGAATCGTACTACGAATGCGTGAGCTGTCAGAACCGCACCAGGAGCTCCGACCACCTCGGGAGCTGTCCGGAGTGTGGCGAGCGGGTCCGCAACCTGGCGGTCACGCGCGAGTGAACGAGCGGACTCAGAAGTCGGGCAGGTCGTCGGGCGCCTCGTAACTGGCCTCCCAGTCGACGTACTCCTCCTTGAGTACGTCGCTCACGATCTGTCCCAGCTCGGTGAGCGAGGCGTTGATCGACGAGACCGTGCTCCATGAGTCCAGTTCGGGATGCAGGTCACGCTCGCGCCAGTCCTCCGGGAGGCCGGGGGCGTGATAGCCCACGCGGTCAGCGAAGTCGTCCCAGAAGAAGTCGAACTCCCGAAGGAGTCCCAGCTCCTGTGCGACCGCGTACTCCTCCTCGGTGAGGTCGGTATGAGCGGCCCACTCCTCGAAGGCGTCGGCCCACGCGCCGTCCGCGAGGAACTGTTCGAGCTCCTCGCGGCGGTAGTCCTCGACGCCGATCCCATCGACGTCGTCGTACTCCGCGGGGTTCTGTGCACCGAGCTCCGGCGGGTCGGGGGTTTCGACGGCGAGGCTCATGGCTCGACAGAGAACGGGTACGCCGATAAGCGTGGCCCTCGGCGCAAGCCAGCAGGCTCATCTTTCCACCGCCGAAACGCGGCGTATGGATCTGCTCGAGACCTACATCGAGAACCGCGAGATGGTCCAGCCCAATCACGCGAACAACCTCCAGACCGCCCACGGCGGGAACGTCCTGAAGTGGATGGACGAGATCGGCGCGATGAGCGCGATGCGGTTCGCGGGCCAGTCCTGCGTGACGGCACGGATCAACCAGGTGAACTTCGAGCGCCCGATCCAGGTCGGCGACGTCGCGCTCATAAGGGCCTACGTCTACGGGGCCGGCACCACGAGCGTCAGAGTTCGCCTCCAGACGTTCCGCGAGGACCTCCGCACCGGGGAGAAGGAGAAGACGACCGAGTCGTACTTCGTCTACGTGGCGATCGACGAGGACCACCAGCCGACGTCGGTGCCCGACCTCACCGTCGAGAGCGAGCGCGGCGAGCGCCTGCACGAGGAGGCGACCGAGGGCGAAAACGGCGGGCGCTGATCATCCGGTCTACTGGCTCTTCCAGGCGGGGACGTCCATCGCCGAGGTGAGCCGCTGGAACAGCGACTGGCCGCGAGGAGTGCCCTCCGCGACCTCGTAATCGCTGTCGATGGTGCCGTCGGGACGCGCCGAGAGCAGCGTCAGTTCCGAGGTATTCGCACGCGCGGCGACGTCCTCCGAGACCGCCCCGGTGGTGGTCACGACGATCGGATGGGCGTCGACCTCGCGAGCCATGTCACAGAAGGCGTCGACCCGCTCGGCGGTGGGTCGTTCCGCGACCGAGACGATACGGCGCTCGCCGAGGAGCACGTCCTGGGCGAAGACGTGGACCGGGAAGGTCCTGTTGCCCGTTTCGTCCTCGACGGTCGTGTCGATCTCGACCTCGAAGCGCCGTTCCTCGAGGGTGTCGGCGACGGCCTCGCGGGCCATGCGGTGGCGCTCGGTCCACTCGCGGCCGTCGTCGGTGATCCGGTAGCGATAGAGCGCCCGTTCGATCGTCTCCTCGGGCGGGAACATGTACAGACAGTCCCGACACCACAGGCGGTGTTCGGGCGTCTCGAACACCTCGCTGCACTCGTTGCAGACGTACTGGTCGGTGCGTTCGAGATCGTCGGAGCGAATCCTCGTCTCGCACTCGGGACAGAAGAGTCCCTCCTCGTGTTCGAACTCCGATTCGGGGGCGGCGAGTCCGCAGGCGCGGTGCTCCGCGACGGTGGTCTCGATCGTGTGGGCCGACTCACAGTTCGGACACGCCGTGGTGTACTGCATCCCCTGTTCCGAGCACTCCGGACAGCTGTAGACCTTCGAGACGAACTCGCCCTCGAGGATACCGCGCGCGCCGAAGCGTTGGAGCACGTCGAGGACCTGGCCGTCGCGCTCGTCGAGGGTCCGTGTGGCCGTCGGGTACTCGATCGCTCCGCCCGGTCCCGTCTCCGGCGTGAACTCACCGTCACCCTCCGACAGCTCGATCAGCATCCGTAGCTCGCCTGGTGAAACCATGTTCGTACCGGTAGCTTCGTACGGAAGCGTATGAACCCACGTATCTATCCGATCACGCGGAACGACCGCTTCGTTGACACGGGAAACCGACGCGAACGCCGTCGATACCTCTCGAACCTCCCGCCGAACCGGCTCGTATGGACAACCGTCAGTATAAAAGCGGGGACGTACAAGGAACGGTGATGACCGATCGGCAGGTGCCGTCCGGGACGAACGCGGGGTCGGTTCGCCTCGTCGGCACCGCCCACATCTCAGCGGACAGCGTCACCGAAGTCGAGGAGACCATCGAGCGCGAGCGTCCCGAGATCGTCGCCGTCGAACTCGACGAGGGACGATACCGGCAGATGAAAGGCGAACTCCCCGACGACCTCGATGCCGGGGACCTGCTTCGGGGCAACACCGTCTTCCAGTTTCTGGCCTACTGGATGCTCTCGTACGTCCAGACCCGGCTGGGCGAGCGCTTCGACATCGAGCCCGGCGCGGACATGCGTGCGGCCGTCGAGACCGCAGAGGACCTCGGGCTGGGCGTCGCGCTCGTCGACCGGGAGATCCAGACCACCATCCAGCGCTTCTGGGCGCGGATGACGCTGGTCGAGAAGTTCAAGCTCGTCGGCGGGCTCTTCGTCGGGATGTTCGGCTACGGGAGCGAGGAGGAGATAGACATGGAGGAGCTGACCGACGCCGACGTCGTGACGGCGATGATGGCCGAGTTCCGGCGTTTCTCACCGGGCGGGGCCGAGGCGCTGATCGACGAACGCGACGCCTACATCGCCCACAAGCTGCTCGCGCTCCGCGACGGGGGCCACGACGTGCTCGCCGTCGTCGGTGCGGGCCACCGGAAAGGGATCGAGCGCTACCTCGAGGACTCCGAGAGCCTGCCGCCGATGGAGTCGCTCGTCGGCACCCAGAAGGGACGGCGGTTCTCGATCTACAAGGCGGTCGGCTACCTGATCGCGCTGGCGTTTCTCGCCTTCTTCTCCCTGCTGGTGATGGCCGGCGTTCAGAACGACTTCCTGCTTCGACTGTTCGCGGCGTGGTTCCTCTTCAACGGCGTCTTCGCGTTCACGCTCGCGAAGCTCGCGGGCGCTCACTGGCCCAGCGCGACCATCGGCGGCGCGATCGCGTGGATGACCAGCGTCAACCCGCTTCTGGCGCCGGGCTGGTTCGCCGGCTACGTCGAGTTGCGCTATCAGGCGGTCAACGTCACCGACATCGGTCGGCTCAACGAGATCCTCGCCGACGAGGAGAGCCCGATCACCACTCTCTTGGGCCGACTGCTCGATGTACCGCTCTTCCGGCTGATCGCGGTCGTCGCCGCGACCAACATCGGCAGCGTGATCGCGACGCTGCTCTTTCCAATCGTCGTGTTGCCCTGGCTCGCGACGGACGTCGGCGGGGTGGGCGCGATCGCCGATCTCATGATCGAGGGCGCGCGAAACAGTGCCGCCCTCGTCTGGAGGGTTCTGACGTGAGCGCGATCGCCGGGATTCGGTTCTCGACGGGCGAACTCAGGGACCTGCTGGTCGCGTGGATCGCGCTCGGGGTCGCCTTCGCACTGTTTTTCGCCGGCGGCGCGGCCGGCGTCCAACGCGGGGACTTCCTCTCGCTTCTGGTGATCAGCATGCTCACCGCCGGCGTCGGGTTCCTGTTGCACGAACTCGCCCATAAGGTGGTGGCGACGCGGTTCGGCCAACGCGCGGCGTTCAAGGCCGATTACAGCATGCTCGGGCTTGCGGTCGTGAGCGCACTGGCCGGGTTCATCTTTGCCGCCCCCGGCGCGGTCTACCACCGGGGGCGGATCACGAAACGCCAGAACGGTCTGATCGCGCTCGCCGGCCCGGCGACGAACCTCGTGCTCGCGCTGGCGTTCGCGCCGCTCCTTCTGGTCCCGAGCGCGTTCGTCGGCCGTCTGGGGCTGTACGGCGTCGGGATCAACCTCCTGCTCGCGGCGTTCAACATGATCCCGTTCGGGCCGCTCGACGGGAAGACGGTCCTCTCGTGGAGCCTGCCGGTCTTCGCGCTGTCGTTCGCCGTGAGCGCCGGCCTCGCGCTCGGGGCGGCCGTTCTCTTCCTGTAGGCCGTCACGGATTCGATCGGACAGCGGGCAGCGGGCAGACCGGGCCGGAGGGAGCTCACTCGATCGGCACCCGTTGCCCCTTCGCGCGTTCGATCAGCCGTTCGACCCGCTCGTCGGTCGGAGGATGTGTCGAGAGCACCCGTTCGAGGGGGTGTTCCTCGCGCCTGACCTGGATTCGGAACGGTCCGAGCCGGGGCTGGGAGGCGCGTTCGATCCGTCGCAGCGCCCGCGCGAGTGCGAGAGGATCGCCGGTCACCTCCGCGGCGCGGTCGTCGGCCGCGAACTCCCGGCGGCGTGCAAGCGCACGCAGGAACGCGGTCACGACGAGGACGACGACCCCGATACCCGCCCCCAGCGCCCGACGTACCTGAAGCGCGACGTTATCGGGTCGGCCGCCGATCCACGCCAGACCCACCCCGATGCCGGTCAGCGCGAGCGCGAACGGGGCCGCGACGACGAGGGCGACGCCGGCGAGGGTTCGGATCGCCGCCGAGACCATCGCTCGTGCGAGTCCGTCGTCGCTCTCGAGGTGGGCGAGCTCGTGGGCGACGATCGCGGTCAGTTCCTCGGCATCGAGCAGCCGAAAGAGCCCGACGTCGAGCACGAGCGCCCCCCGACGGGAACTGCCGAGCGCGAGGGCGTTGGGCGCGCCGAGCGACGCCACGAGCAGTTCCGGTCGGTCGACGTCCATCCGCTCGGCGAGCCGGTCGATCCGACGGTTGATCCGGGGTGCGCGCTCGCGGTCGAGCTGTCGGGCGTCGAGACCCCGAAGCAGGCCGACGGTGCCGAAGCGATAACTCAGATAGCCCGAAACGAGCGTGCTCACGAGCAGGGCCCCGAACAGGATTCCAGGGGACGGCCGGGCGGCCACGACCGCGACCAGCAACCGGTAGCCGAGATAGGCGACGCTCAGATAGCCCGCCAACACGGCCAGCCCGATCAGCGTGGCGAGCGTGCGCCGTCCCATGGCGAGGATAGGAGACGATCACCGAAACGCCTGTCGGCGAGCGAAGCGGAGTCCTTTTTGCCCCATCGCGCGGGCACACAGCCATGGGCGACAGCGACGAGGAACTCACCTATTCGAAGGCGGGCGTGGACATCGCCGACAGCGAGGCCGCGACGGCGGCGCTCGTCTCGGCGGTCGGTCAGTCGGAGGGCGATTACGCCGGCCTCCTGGACATCGGCGAGCGGTATCTGGCGCTCGCGACCGACGGGGTCGGCACCAAACTGCTGGTCGCCGAGGCGCTGGGGGACTACTCGACCATCGGCATCGACTGCATCGCGATGAACGCGAACGATCTGGTGGCCGCCGGGGTGGAGCCGGTCGCGTTCGTCGACTACCTCGCGGTCGAACAGCCGGACGAGGAGGTCGCCGAGCAGGTCGGCGAGGGGCTCTCGACCGGGGCCGAGGAGGCGGGTCTCGCGCTGGTCGGCGGCGAGACGGCGGTGATGCCCGAGGTGATCTCCGGGCTCGATCTGGCGGGGACCTGCGCAGGACTCGCGCCCAAGGACGCGGTCTTCGAGGGGCAGGCCCGATCGGGCGACGCGCTCGTGGGGTGGCGTTCGTCGGGGATCCACTCGAACGGGCTGACGCTGGCCCGCGAGGCCGCGACGCGCGACGGCGGGTACGAGGAGGAGTTCCCTTACGAGGGCTACGAGACGGTCGGCGAGGCGCTGCTGGAGCCGACGCGGCTCTACACGGGCCTGCTCGAACCGATGCGTGAGGCCGGCGTCCGCGGTGCGGCCCACGTCACCGGCGGCGGCTGGACCAACCTCGAACGCCTCGGCGAGCACCGATACGAGATCGAGGACCCCTGGCCCGCCCCGTCCGTCTTCGAGTTCGTCCGGGATCGGGGCAACGTCTCGGAGGCGGAGATGCACCGGACCTTCAACATGGGAACGGGGTTCGTCGCCGCCGTTCCCGACGTCGACGCGGCCGAGGCGCTCGCCGAGGAGACCGACGGGCGAGTGATCGGCCGCGTCGGGGACGGTGACGGGATCGAGATACGGGGTCTGTCCCTCTAGAAGATCGACCGGTCCTCGCTCGACTCGATCTCCTCGTTGAGGATCGCGACGAGGTTCGAGTAGGGGACGAACGCGATCAGTTCGTCCTCGTCGGTGTAGAGTTCGACCCCGTACTCGGTTCGGTCGTAGCTCGCACAGTCGAACTCGCCTTCGGGTAGGATCGCACGGAACATGAGTGGGGATAGGTCGCCCATCTACTTCAACGTACCAGCCACGATCAACACCGTCGGTCGCGGATCCGATCGATGATCCGGCCCGTCGAGAGGAGCTCTCCGCCGTAGGCGGGTTCGCGTGGCGAGGCGCGACACACCTCACAGTCGATCCCGCGCTCGGCGAGCGCTCGCTCGATGCCCGCGTCGTCGTGGTGCTGGTCGTGGCCCAGCACGATCACGTCGGGATCGATCTCCTCGATGGGGACGAAGATGTCCGACTCGTGACCGAGCACTGCACGGTCCACGACGCCGAGGGCCGCGACCATGTCCCGGCGTTGGCGACCGTCGAGAACCGGCGCCTGTTTGTGGGTGATGTTCGTGCTGCGGGCGATGATCACGTACAACTCCTCGCCCATCGCGGCTGCTTCTTCGAGATAATGGACGTGGCCCGGGTGAAGGAGGTCGAACGTGCCCTGTGCGAGCGTCCTCACCATCGTCGCCGGTCCTCCTCCTTGAGCTCGCGGTCGATGTCCTGCTGGTCGAAGTCGAAAAAGCGCTCCTCGGGCAACGAGACGTCGAGCACCTCCAGGTCGCGGGATTCGCCGCTCGAATCGAACGCCTTCCAGGAGCTGCGCCGGTAGGGCGCGCCGATGATGACGTGGACCGAGCCACGGCCGAACGTCCGGAGGTCGGCATCGCTCGGTTCGAGGACGCCGTTGGGATGGGAGTGGATCGAACCGATCCCGCGGGTGTCGTTGGGGATCATGTTCGTCTTCACGGTCGCGCTCACCGGGTTCGATTCCGTCCCGGGAATCACGAGCACGTCGGTGACGACGGTGCCGTCGCGATCCAGTCCGAGGTCGCGGGCGTCCTCGCCCCGTAGCATCCCCATGTACTCGTTGGGATGGGTCTCCTCGGACGCCGAGAGGGCGAAATCGAGGGTGTCGGCCGCGATGCCGATGATCTCGCTGGATCGGAACAGCGACCGGAACAGTCCCATGCGTTCACCTCGCGCCCGGCGCGTACTAACGGTTGCGAAAGTCCGAGTCCGCTTGATAACGGTTAAACCGGGCGCCGCCAAAGGGGGCGTAATGACAGCCGAACCCGGGCTCGAAGACGAGGAGCCCGTCGTTTACGAGTTACACGCAGCGTGCACCCTCGAGGACGTCGATCCCGACGAAACGTATCTCGCGACCGTCAACGGCGTCGTCGAGTACGGCGTCTTCGTCGATCTCTCCGAGGAGGTCTCCGGGCTGGTCCACGAATCGTCCCTCGATGCCGACTACGCGGTCGGCGACCGCCTGGCCGTCAGGCTCGAACAGGTCAGGGATAACGGCGACATCGCCTTCTCCCCCACCGATATCGATCCCGAATCGGCGACCATCGAGGAGGTCGAACACAGCTACGACATCACCCGGACCAAAGACCTCGTCGTCGGGGATTCGGTCCATCTCGAAGGCGAGGTCGTTCAGATCAAACAGACCGGGGGGCCGACGATCTTCCAGGTCCGCGACGGGACGGGGATCGTCCCCTGTACCGCCTTCGAGGCGGCGGGCGTTCGATCACATCCCGACATCGAGGTCGGCGATCTCGTCCACGTCGCGGGAGCCGTCGAGCAGCGCGAAGGAGCACGCCAGGTCGAGGTCGAGGAGATCACGACGCTTGACGGCGAGGCCGCAAGCGACGCCGAGAACCGTCTGGAGACCGCCCTCGAGGAACGCGCCGAGCCCCACGACATCGAACCGCTGGTCGAGTGGGACGCCCTCGATCCCCTCCTTTCGGACCTCGAGGAGGTCGCCCGGCTGATCCGCCGAACGGTGCTCGAAGGCCGCCCCATCCGAATGCGCCATCACGCCGACGGCGACGGGATGTGTGCCGCGGTACCCGTCGCGCTCGCCATCGAGCGGTTCGTCGAGGAGACCCAGGAGGATCCCGACGCCGCCCAGCACCTGCTGAAGCGCCTGCCGAGCAAGGCTCCATTCTACGAGATGGAGGACGCCACGCGCGATCTGAACTACGCGCTCGGCGACCGGGCACGCCACGGCCAGAAGCTCCCCTTGCTGTTGATGCTCGACAACGGCAGCACGGAGGAGGACGTGCCGGCCTACGAGACGCTCGCCCACTACGACATCCCGATCGCCGCCGTCGACCACCACCACCCCGATCCCGAGGCCGTCGAGGACCTGCTCGCGGCCCACGTCAACCCCTATCTCCACGGCGAGGACTACCGGATCACGACGGGGATGCTCTGTGTCGAACTCGCGCGGATGATC
>CAYVQH010000004.1:0-41861 GCA_964454105.1 uncultured Halobacteriales archaeon
TCGGCTTCATGAGCTTCTGTCTCTGGTTCGTCACCTGGGGCATCCTGCTCACCACCGGAGCCTCGATCTAACGATGGCCGACGACAGCATCGCCGTGGTCGATCTCGACAGGTGCCAGCCCGACCGCTGTAGCTACGAGTGTGCGAACTACTGTCCGCCCAATCGCACCGGCAAGGAGTGCATCACCCAACGGGGCGAGGACGCCGACGAGGGTGGGCCCGATCAGATCCGGATCTCCGAGGAGATCTGCCTGGGCGAGACCTGCGGGATCTGCGTCGAGAAGTGTCCTTTCGACGCCATCGAGATCATCAACCTCCCCCAGGAGCTCCAGGACGAGCCCGTCCACCGGTACGGCGAGAACGCCTTCTCGCTGTACGGGCTTCCGATTCCGATCGAAGGTCAGGTGACCGGCATTCTGGGCCCCAACGGGATCGGGAAGTCCACCGCGGTGAACATCCTCGCGGGCGAACTCGTCCCGAACCTCGGACAGTACAAGGAGGAGCCGGGTTGGGACGGCGTTCTCGACGCCTATCGCGGAACCGAACTGCAGGACTACATTCGCGAGGTACGCGACGGGGACGTCTCGGTCGCGCGAAAACCCCAGTACGTCGACGGGATTCCCAAACAGTTCGACGGCAACACCCGCCAGCTGCTGGAACACACCGACGAGCGCGGCGCGCTCGACGAACTGGTCGAACGGCTCTCGATCTCCCCCGTGATGGACCAAGGGATCGACGAGCTCTCGGGCGGCGAGCTCCAACGGGTGGCGATCGCCGCCTGTCTGGCGCGGGACGCCGACTTCTACTTCCTCGACGAGATCACGCCGTATCTCGACATCGGCCAGCGGGTCACGGTCGCCCGCATCGTCCGCGAACTCGCGGAGGAGGGCGACCGCTCGATGCTCGTGGTCGAACACGACCTCGCGATCCTCGATCTGCTCTGTGACAACCTCCACGTCGCCTACGGTGAACCCGGCGCCTACGGTGTCATCACCTCGCCCAAATCCGTTCGAAACGGAATCAACGAGTACCTCTCGGGCTATCTCGACAACGAAAACATGCGGATTCGCCCCGAGGCCATCGGGTTCGAACAGCACGCACCCCGCACCGTGAGCCACGCCGACCCGCTGATCGAGTACCCCTCGATGAGCAAATCGTACGGCGACGATGCGTTCTCGCTTGCGGTCGAGGGGGGGACCATCCGCGAGGAGGAAGTACTGGGAATCGTCGGACCCAACGGGATCGGGAAGTCGACGTTCGCGAAACTGGTCGCCGGGGAACTCGAGCCCGACGAGGGCGTGTTCGAGACTGACCTCGAGGTGGCCTACAAACCCCAGTACATCGAGATCGACCAGCCCATGCGCGTCGACGTGTTCCTCTCGTCGATCACCGACGATTTCGGCTCCTCGCACTGGAACACCGAGATCGCCAACCCCCTCCAGCTCTCGCGGATCATGGAGCAGAACCTCGACGACCTCTCGGGGGGCGAACGCCAGCGCGTCGCCATCGCCGCGTGTCTCTCGAAGGACGCCGACCTCTTCTTGCTCGACGAGCCCTCCGCCCATCTGGACGTCGAACAGCGGGTACTCGCGACCCGTGCGATACGGCGCTACGCCGAGACCCAGGACGCGACCGTCATGGTCGTCGACCACGACATCTACATGATGGACCTGCTGGCCGATCGCCTGCTGGTCTTCGACGGCGAGCCCGCCCACCACGGCCACGCGAGCCAGCCCCGGGGAATGCGCGAGGGCATGAACGAGTTCCTCTCCAATCTGGACGTGACCTTCCGCCGCGACGAGCGCACCGGCCGCCCGCGGATCAACAAGCCCGGCAGCCAACTCGACCGCCAGCAGAAAAAGCAGGGCGAGTACTACTACGCGCCCTAAGGACCGCCCGAGCCCTTAAGCCGCCGCCCGACACACGCCCCGGTATGTCCGTTCTCGACGCGTTCGACTGCTCGGGGAAGACGGCGGTGGTCACCGGAGCGAGCCGGGGAATCGGTCGGGCGATCGCGCTCGCGCTCGCTGAGGCGGGCGTGGACGTGGTGCCCGCCGCCCGATCGGAAGGGTCGCTCGAGACCGTCGTCGACGGGATCAAGGATCGGGGCGGCGACTCCCTCCTGGCGCCCACCGACGTCACCGACGAGGGCGAGGTCCGCGAGCTGTTCGAGCGGGTCGATTCGGAGCTCGGCCCCGCGAACGTCCTCGTGAACAACGCGGGGATCAACCCCGACGACGCCCTCGGGAAGCCGGAGGCGATCGAGATGGATGGCTACGACCGAACGCTGGACGTCAACCTCCGGGGGGCGTTTCTCTGTACGAAGGTCGCCGGCGAGGGCTCGGTGGAGTCGGTCGTCAACGTTGCGAGCGTCGGCGGCGTGGTCGGCCTGCCCCGCCAGCACCCCTACGTCGCCTCGAAACACGGGCTCGTGGGGATCACGAAAAGCACCGCGCTCGACTGGGCGCCCGAAACCCGGGTGAACGCGATCGCACCGGGTTACGTCGCGACCGAGCTGACGAAGGAGGCGATGGAAAACGAGGAGCTTCGCGATTCGCTTCTCTCGCGAACCCCGTTAGAACGGTTCGCCGAGCCCGAGGAGATCGCCGCGCCGGTCGTCTTCCTCGCGAGCGACGCCGCCTCCTACGTCACCGGCACGTGTCTGAGCGCCGACGGCGGCTGGTCGGCACGCTGATCGCGGTCGCCGTCACTCCCCGCGCAGGATGCTCTGGATCGCCTCGACGAGCTCGCCGAAGCGGTCCATCGTCAGGTCGCCCGTCGTGACGTAGATCCCCTCCTCGTCGGCGATCACGCGGACGAGATGGCCCGACTCGAAGACGCGGATCGTGTACTCGTAATCGCCGAGCTCGGACCACTCGTAGGTCCGCTGGCTGGAGAAGCCCTGGCGCTCGTTCTCGACGAACGCCTCGGGCTCGTCGCCGCGTTCGAGGTCCTCGCGCAGGTAGAGGTGATCGTACTCATCGGGGGTGAAGTAGGTCATGCTGCGCAGTTCGTCGCCAACCGTCGTTCGACACGCCGATAGCAGCTCGTCGACCGTCTCCTCGGGGAGCGTCATACTCGTCGGTTGGGGATGGGAGCGGATCAACCCTTGGCTCAAAGGACGGATCGTTGGCAAGTACCGCACAGGTTCTGCTCCTTGATGTCGACCTCCCGCACCGTGGGTGAGAAGTTCATCACACAGCGGTTGTTGTCGCAGTGTTCGAGCCCCAGTGTATGGCCGATCTCGTGGACGATCTCCTTGCGGACGCGGTCGCCGAAGATGTCGCTCGCGCTCTTCTCGGAGAAGCCGCCGTCGCTGGAGGTCTGTAGACGATAGGTCGAGATGACGCTGCCGTTGCCGTCGAGGTAGGCCAACCCGAAGACGTAGTTTCGGCGGCGATAGAAGAGGTCCTTGGCGGTGACCGCGATGTTCTTCTCGCCGCTTCCCACCCGGGAGGCGAGTTCGATGAACTCCTCGGCGCGGTACTGGTTTCTGTTCGCGTCGTACGCGCCGGAGGGGATCGACTGCTCGTCGTGGATCGTCACGTTACAGTCATACACCGATCGCAGCCCCGACGAGGCCTCCCGTTTGACCGCCGCGGAGAGCTCCCCCACCGGCACGATGTCGACATGCATGGAAAGGGCTATGGCGTACCGAATGATAAGCATCACGGCCATGAAATCGGGCACCTGCGCGGCACTCGCCGACGAACTCGCTCCCTACGGTTCCCTCGTCGAGGTGGGAATCGGTCGCCGGACCGACGTGGCCCGCGCGCTCGCAGACCGCGGTTGCCGGATCACCGCGACCGACCTTCATCCCCGTGAAACGCCTGCCGGCGTCGGGTTCGTTCTCGACGACGTCACCGATCCCGACCGCTCGATCTACGCCGACGCGGGGGCGATCTACGCGCTGAACCTCCCGCCGGAGCTCCACCGCCCGACGAGGGATCTCGCCCGCAGGGTCGACGCCGGGTTCCTGTTTACGACCCTCGGCGGCGACGGCCCTGAGGTCCCGGTCGCCCGGCGCAGCCTCCCGGGCGAGACGCTGTTCGTCGCGGAGCGATAGGCCCATACCCGTCCCCGCCACAGACGCGAGTATGCGCGCAGACTGCGTCGTCCTCGACGTCGACGGGGTGCTCGTGGACGTGTCCGACTCCTACCGCCGGGCGATCGTCGAGTCGATCGAGCGTGTCTACGACGATACGATCGAAAAGGAGCGGATTCAGGCGTTCAAGGACGCCGGCGGGTTCAACAACGACTGGGAACTCACCTACGCCGCGGCGCTGTACGTGCTGGCTCGCCAGGAGGGCCATCCCGAGTCAGTCGAGGGGTTCACCGGTCGTATCGCAGAACGGGGCGGCGGCCTCGCGGCGGCAGAGTCGGTCATCGACGCGGCCCTTCCCGAGGGAGCCATCCATCGGGTTCGCGAGCGATGGAATCCGGAGCGCCTGCGCGAGGTGTTCCAGTGGCTCTATCTCGGTTCTGACCTCTATCGGGAGATGGAAGGCGAGAGACCGCTCGGCGTCCCGGTCGACCACGCCGGGTTCATCCACGACGAGCCCGTGTTGCTCGATGCTGACACCCGCCAGCGGCTCTCCGAGCGGTTCCCGGTGGGCATCCTGACTGGCCGACCCGCAGCCGAGGCCGAGATCGCCCTCTCGCGGGTCGGTCTCTATGTTCCTGCGGAGGAACGCTTTACGATGGACGACTGGGAGGAAGGGAAGCCCCACCCCCGCGCGCTCGTCACGCTCGCGGAGCACTTCGACGCCGATTCCGTCGTCTTCGTCGGCGACACGCTCGACGACGTCCGCACGGCACGGAACGCCGCCGAGGCCGATTCCGACCGCGAGTACTACGGTATCGGCGTGCTCACCGGCGGGCTAACCGGCGAGGAGGGACGAGAGAAGTACGAGACGGCGGGGGCGGCGGCGGTGATCGAGTCGGTCAACGACCTACCGGAGCTGTTCGAGTGAGCCGCCCCGCCCGGGTTGCCCCTCTCGGAAGGCTTAGGGCGCGTCCGTCGTCAGTTCCCGTATGCGAATCGCACTCTGTGGCGGCACCGGCGACATCGGCGAGGGACTGGCGCTGCGCTGGGCCTACGACACCGATCACGAGGTCCTGATCGGCTCGCGCGATCCCGCGAAGGCCCGGACGAGCGCCGAGGAGTACGAGACCGAACTCGACAGCCGGGGGATCGACCGGACGGTCAAGGGCTTCGAGAACGCGATGGCCGCCGACCGCGCCGACGTGGTCGTCCTCGCGGTCCCGCCCTATCACGTCCGGGACACCGTCGAATCGATCGCCGACCGCCTCGACGGCGAGACGATCCTCGTCAGCCCCGCCGTCGGAATGAAAAGCGACGACGCAGGCTTCCATTACAACCCCCCCTCGGCGGGCAGCGTCACGGCGATGGTCGCGGAAACCGCCCCCGAGGACGTCGCGGTGGTCGGCGGCTTCCATAGCCTCTCCGCGGGCAAGCTCGCGAACCTCGATCTCGAACTCGAGGAGGACACGCTGTTGGTGGGCGACGACGAGGACGCCATCGACACCGTCCGTCTGCTCGCCGAGGGAATCGAAGGGCTCAGACCCCTGTACGCCGGTCCCCTCGACAACGCGGCGGAGGCCGAGTCGTTGACGCCGCTGTTGATCAACCTCGCGAAATACAACGGGGAGTTCCAGCAGGTCGGCGTTCGATTCGAGTGACCGGTCAGTCGGTCATCGACCGACGGACTGGCGCAAAGCGCGGCCTACGCGCCCGCGTCCTCGAGGGCGGTCTCGATGTCGTCGCGCTGGGTGACGCCGACGAACCGCTCGACGACGCCGTCGTCGTTCTCGATGATGAGGGTGGGAAGCGAACGGACCTGGTACTCGTTTGCGGTCTCCTGGTCCTCGTCGACGTTCACCTTCTCGACGCTGAAGCGACCCTCCCAGTCCTCCTCGAGCTCCTCGAGGATCGGATCCTGGGTCTTGCACGGGCCACACCAGTCGGCGTAAAAGTCTTTCAGGGTTACAGCCATCGTTCACCGTAGGCTACCCACGCGTCACTGATAAGCGTTTCCGAGCCGGTAACGCGAGTCGAAACGTTTAGTACTGAAGCGCCACGTGTGTAACGTATGAGCAGCGGACAGAACAGCGGCGGGCTGATGTCGAGTGCCGGACTCGTCCGATACTTCGACGCCGAGGACCGAAACGCGGTCACCCTCGATCCCAAGACGGTGATGGCCTTCTGCGTACTCTTCGGGGTCTTCATCCAGATCCTGAACGTCCTGGTGTAACGCGGGGTTTTTCCACGTCTCGTTTCTACGGGGAGTATGACGCTCGTAGCCGGCGTCGTCGCCGTTCAGGGCGACGTCTCGGAGCACGCCCGTGCCATCACCCGTGCCGGCGAGACCTACGACGAGGACGTCGAGGTCCGCGAGGTGCGTTCGAGCGGAACGGTGCCGGAGTGCGACCTCCTCCTCGTTCCCGGCGGTGAGTCGACGACGATCTCCCGTCTCCTCCGCGAGGGCGGGATCGTCCCCGAGATCCGCGAGCACGTCGAGGACGGCAAACCGGTGCTCGCGACCTGTGCGGGACTGATCGTCTTCGGGAGATCCGAGGACGATCGGCTCGACACCCTCGGCCTGCTCGACGTCGGCGTCGAGCGAAACGCCTTCGGCCGCCAGCGCGACAGCTTCGAGGCCCGCCTCGACGTGGCGGACCTCGACGAGCCGTTCCCGGCGGTCTTCATCCGCGCGCCGGCGGTCGCCGACGCCGGGACCTGTGAGGTGCTCGCGACGGTCGAGGACCGGCCGGTCGCCGTTCGGCAGGGTCCGATCGTGGGGACGGCGTTCCATCCCGAACTCACCGACGACGCGCGGGTCCACCGCCTCGCCTTCTTCGAGGTGCCGTCGGTCACACAGTAGGTCTTTAGGCGTCGACACCCTCGAACGGGTATGAACGCCAGTATCGACGCGGTGCGTGTCGCTGGCACGCCCGAGGGACCGGTCCCCGTCGTCGTCCTCGCTCCCGACGACGAGACGGACGTGATCCCGATCTTCATCGGTTTCGAGGAGGCCAACAGCATCGCCCACGGCCTGGACGCCTACGACATCGGTCGACCGCTCACCCACGATCTCCTGCTCGACGTCATGGAGGAACTCGGCGGGCGGGTCGAGCGCGTCGAGATCAGCGAGATCAGCGACGAGGGTACCTACATCGCGGATCTACACCTCGAGGGGCCGCGGGACTCGATCGTGGTCGACGCCCGACCGAGCGACTCGCTCGCACTCGCCGCTCGGACGAACGCACCCATCGAGGTCTCGAGCGAGGTCTTCGAGCAGGGTCGACAGGACGGCGAGCAGTTCGATGACCTCGCGGACATCCGCGAGGTCGGCGAGCTCATGGAGGGCGAGCCGTGAGCGCCCACGATCACGACCACGACGACGTCATCGACGAGGTCTTCGCCGTCATCGAGGACCGAAAGGAGACCCTCCCGGAGGACTCGTACACCGCCTCGCTGTTCACCCACGAGAAGGGCGAAAACGAGGTTCTGGAGAAACTCGGCGAGGAGACCACCGAGGTGATCCTCGCCGCGAAGGACGAAAATAGGGAGGAGATAGCGGCCGAGTCCGCCGATCTCGTCTATCACCTGCTGGTCCTGCTCTCGATGAAGGGGATGGATCCCGCGGACCTACGTGCAAAACTGGCCGAGCGTCGTTAGTAGTCGGTCCGATCGCGCGCGCTCGGCTCGTCGTTCAGCACCGCACCGATCGCGCCCGCGACCGCGCTTTCGAGGGCCATCACGAGCGCGATCAATCCGGCGACGGCGAAGACGCCGAAGCCGGTGAACGCGCCCGCCGCCCCGCCGACCGGCCCGGCTGCGAGCCCGGCGATCGCGATGGCGATCCAGAGCAACAATCCGACGACGATTCCGCCGACGCTTCCCGCGAGCAGGCCGTGCCAGAACCCACGCATGAGACCGCCGCCGGCGACGTAGCCCGCGACGAAGCCGCCGATCAGCCCGGCAGTGAGTTGGCCAAGTCCCGGGATGGCGAGGCCGACCATGCCCACGAGGAACGCTACCACGAACCCGTATCCGACCGCGCGCCAGTCCGTCATGGGTTTCTGTTGGATGGCAAGCGATAAAAACGCGACGCCTGGCCAAAGCACGGCCTTTTATAGCGCGCCGACCTATCGGAGACCATGATTTTCGAGGACCTTCCGACGACCCCGCGATCGGAGGAACTCATCGACAAGGCGTTCTCGCGGGCGGCCCGGTCGGGACGGGCGAAAAGCGGCGTGGAGGCTCAGCAGTCGATGCTGCAGACCGCCTCGAACATCCTCTCGGACAACCTGGAGAACGTCGTCACCTCCTGGCCCGACTTCGATCTGATCGACCCCTTCTACTACGAGCTGGCCGACGCCCTGGTCGACGTCGACACGCTCCGACAGAGCCTCTCGGAGGTGGGGTGGGCCAGCCGCAAGACCAAGGAGATCGGACGCGAGTATCAGGGAAAACTACACGCGGATGCCGACCTCGCGCGCAAACACCGAAAGCAGGCGTTCGCCCGGCTCGCCGACGTCGTCGAACAGGTCGAGGACGACCTGCTTCGGATCGGCGAGGCCCGCGAGCAACTGAAGATCCTGCCCGACATCGATCCCGACGAGCCGGCGATCGTCGTCGCGGGCTATCCCAACGTCGGGAAATCGACGTTCGTCAATCACGTCACCAACGCTCGCCACGAGACGGCGACCTACCCCTTCACGACCAAGGGCATCGGGGTCGGCCACCTGACCCGCGATCACATCCGTTACCAGCTCGTCGATACTCCCGGATTGCTCGACCGCCCCGCGGAGGAACGAAACGAGATCGAATCGCAGGCCGTCTCGGCGCTCACCCACCTCGCGGACTGCGTACTCGTCTTCGTCGACGCCAGCGAGGCCTGTGGGTATCCGCTCGACGCACAGATCGCGATGCGCGACGGGATCGAACGGCAGTTCGACGTCCCGGTGCTCACCGTCTGCAGCAAGGCCGACCGGTCGCGCGCGATCGAGGCGGACCACTACCTGAGCGTCGAGACAGGAGAGGGCATCGAGGAACTCGTCGAGATCGCGGTCGAAACGATCGGGTACGAACCCGAACTCCCCTTCGAGGGCTGACGCAGACCGTTACTCCTCGGTGTCCTCGTCCTCGTCGTCCGATCCGATCCCGTCCTCGACGTCCTCAGCCGCCGCTCCCACTCCTTCGTCGGCCTCGTCGATGGCGTCCGTCGTGCTTTCGGCGGTGCCCCCGATCGGATCGTCCCCGTCGGCGTCCTGAGCCCGATCCGCGACCGACTTCGTGAGTCCCGTCACCGCCTCAGTGATGCCCGATGCCTTCCGTGCGAGGGTCCCGGTGCGGCCGGTGGCCTCCTGGGCGACGTCATCGGTCCGTTCTGTGGCCGATTCCGCGGCCTCGCGCGCCCCATCGACAGCCTCGTCGGGGACCGCTTCGGTGGCCTCGTCGGGAAGCGCTTCGGGCGTCACGGACCGACGTTTGAGCGCGTACCCGATCGCGCCGGCCACGCCGAGTACGAACAACAGCGGGGAGACGCTCCGTCCTCCCCCGGGATCGACCTCGGGTTCGGGCTCGGCATCGATGTCGATCTCCTCGCTTGCCTCGTCGTCGAAGTGCTCGTCGCGCTCGCGGTCGGCCTCGGCGAAGCGTGCCTTCGCGTCGTTCAGCGAGCCAAGGCCCTCCGATTGGCGGACACGCAGTGCGTAGCCGATGCCGGCGCCGATCCCGAGCAGCGCCAGGGTACCGAGCGGCCCGCGTCCGCTCGAATCGACCGCGGTCGATTCGGCGTCGGCCTCCTCGATGGCCTCCTTGACGACCTCCTTCAGCGGCTCGCGACCGAACTCGGTAACGAGGTCTACGATGCTCTGTTTCTGCTGTGTCGATAGTCCGTTGATCATATGCGAAAAACTCTCCAGTACAGTGTTCTTCCCGAAGGGACAAAAAGGGTTGGGGGGATCAGCTGATACGAAGGATAGGGGGCGTCTCAGGGCGTCCGGTACAGACCGATCACCGTGGAGGCGTCGTCGCCCGCCTCGTCGAGCGAACCCAGCACGCCGCCGACGGCGTCGCCAGTGGCGCTCTCGCCGCTGATGGCACGACCGACGTTTTCCCGGAGGGACGCCCACGATCGTGCCGCGGTCGTCCTCGGCGACGGGGAGCCGAACCTGGCGCACGATGGTCCACTACAGCGGCCGGGCGAAAAAGGCTATCCCGGCAGCGGCAACCCTCTCGCCGCGATCCCGCCGTCGAACCCGCAGGGTCCCTGTGGACGATGCGAAGCGGTCGTTACTGCTCCCAGTCGATGGCGGTCGTGCGCTCCGATTGACGCAGGATGAACGGCCCCAGCGCGCCGGTTCGCTTCGAGACGGTCGCGATCCGCACCACGTAGGCGGCGAGCAGGAAGAACGGGACGAGCGCGAGCGTCGTGCTGGCGCTCACGACCCACACCACGTCGTCGACGCCGAGCGTCGCACCCGGGAACGTCCCCGGATCGAGATACAACACCGTCGCGATCGACGTCAGCAGCGCCGGGATCGCGACGTAGAGGATCGATCGCGTGAGGTTGACGAGCTCCCACTGGAAGTACAGCGACTTGAAGTGCTCGAGCGCCGGGCCGAACAGCGTCAGTATGTCGACCAGCTCGTCGAACGCCTCGAGGTCGTCCTCCTCGAGGCTGTCCTCGTGTTCGTTACGGAGCCGTCGCACCGCGTAGATCTTCCAGGAGTAGTTGTAGTTCAGTCCCGAGCGCAACACGCCGAACTCCCCGAACTCCGCCGTCTCCAGCTGCTCGTAGATCTCCTCGGAGTTCTCCACGACGTTCTCGACGAGCCGGTCGGTTCGATCGCGGAGCTCCTCGTCGTCGTTGTCCTCGACCGCCTCCCGAAGCGCCTCGGCCCGGTCGCTGCTCGTCTGGACGAGCGCCTGGAGGAACTGTGCGGGGTCGGGCGGGCCGATCGATCCGAACAGCAGTTCGACCTCCTGTCGGAACTCCATGGCCTCGTCCATCCACTCGTGGTGATCGCCCAGCTGGCCGATCTCCTGGGAGAGAACGAGTTGATTGATGGAGACGACGAGCGTGACGCCGGTGATGAGCGCGCCGATCAGCGCCTGAAACGCCGTCTCGACCGGGTCCGCACTCTGTATCATCTCCCGGAGCGGCGGCGCCGCCGCTCCGAAGGCGACCAGCACCACGAAGGAGAACGCCGAGAGCAGCCCCCCGATCAGCCACCGGTTCGCATCGAGGAAGACCCAGAGCGCGATCCGGCTCTCGCCGGTTCGCCCCCGTAGCGTGTCGGTCAACGACAGTCTGTCCATGAGCGACCTACAGCGCTCACGCGGAAATGGATTGAGATCCCCTGTGCGACGGGTTCTCGCGGCGGCCGGAGCGCGGCGGGTTCGGGCGATTCGGCGACGTCATCGTGATTGCCGGCGTTCGACCTCGACGAACCGGACCATGACGGATACGTCGTGTTGGATGCCCTCGTTGATCCGCTCGTAGAGGCTGTCGGCGAGCGTCTCCCGGTCGGGGTCGCCCTCGTAGCCGACGGTGATCGTCACCTGCGTGATCTGCTGGTTGATCCCCACGATGGTCCCCTGTTCGTAGGTGACATCCTGGCCGATCGAGGACTGGAGTTCCAGCATCGTGAACTGCTCGTACTGGGCCTCTTCGAGGGTGTCCTGCACGTCGTTTCTGATCTCCTGTTGGACCGTCGAGGTCTGGTAGGTCGAGTAGGTGACGCTCCCCAGGAAGACCGAGAGGACGAGGACGATCGCCGCGAAGGCCGCGACGTTGCGAAGCATCTTGCGGTGGGCGTCGTCGGTCTCGAACCAGTTGCGGGGCCGATAGCCGGTGTACCACAGCGTCGCCACGCCCGCGAGGTTGACCGAGACGGCGTTGACGAGCACGAGCACGGTCGCCCCGACGGTCTCCATGACCAGTCCCCACGCGATGGCGATGCCCGCGGCGGCGGCGGGCGGGATCAGCGCGGCGGCGATCATCACGCCCACGAGCGCGACCGAGATGCCCGTCGAGAGCGCGAGCACGCCCGCGACGCCGGCCCCGAGGGCGACGGCCAACAGGAGCAGGTCGGGCGTGAAGCGTTCGCTGATCTCGCCGATCGAGGAGAGCTCGATCCCCGGCGGGACGATGTTGGCGGTCTTGAGCAGCCACGCGAACACCGCGGCACCCGCGATCGCGAGACCGAGCCCGAACGCCTGGTACTTGATCCCGTTCCAGAACATCTCGTCGTCGTCGGTGACGGTGCCGACGCTCGCGGCGAGCGCGGGCCCGATCAGCGGCGCGATCACCATCGAACCGACGACCACGGCCGGCGAGTCGAGCAACAGGCCGGCGGTCGCGACGATCGCACTGATCAGCGTCATCGTCACGTAGACCGGGAACGTCGGCGTCATCTCGTCGGCCTCGGTGTGAAGCTCCTGTCTGGAGATGCGCTCCTCGTCGGTGTCGTCGGTCGAGTATCGCTCCTTCAGCTCGTCGAACTGCCGGGAGACGACGGTCTGGGCGTCGACGACGACGGTGTAGGACTGCTCTTCGAGGCCGAGTTCCTGCAGTTCGTCGAGGACCGGCTCGACGGCGTTGTCGGGCAGCGGGAAGTAAACGACGCCGGTGTACTCCCGGCCGCTGGTCTCGTCGGTCACGACGTAGTCGATCCCCTCGTCGTCGAGCGTCCCCAACACGGTCTCACGCTTCCCGGCCGGGATCGTGACTTGTACCAGACGCACATCTCCGATTGCGGCGGGGCGTGCAAATACCTCCCGCATGATCACGGGCCGGTCGCGGTATCCGACAGTATAAACCGTCCCGCCGGGTAGTCCTCCCATGTTCGAGGGGCGACCCGACCGTGACAGCGAGATCACCTTCGTCGGCCGGTCGAACGTCGGCAAGTCGACGCTGATGCGGACGTTTACCGGCCACAGCTTCGATACGGGGAAGAAACCCGGCGTGACCCGCTCGCCCAACCACTACGACTGGGCGGGCGAGGACTTCGTCTTCACCGACCTTCCCGGCTTCGGCTTCATGCAGGGGGTCGACGAGGAGTCCCGCGAGGCGATCAAGACCGACGTGGTCCGGTACATCGAGAAGCACAGCGAGAAGATCCTCGTCGGCGTGCTCGTCGTCGACGGCAAGGCCGCCGTCGACATCATCGACCGCCACGACTCGCGCGGCGAGGTCCCGCACGACGTCGAGATGTTCCACTTTCTTCGCGAGGTCGGGATCCCGACGGTCGTGGCGGTCAACAAGATGGACAAGGTCGATGATCGCGACGAGCGCCTGGACTCGCTCTGTGCTCGTCTCGGGCTCACTCCGCCCTGGAAGCAGTGGCGCGACACCATCGCCCCGATCTCGGCCAAACGCGAACAGCTCGATCCCCTCCGGGAGGCGCTCAGGACCCATCTCCACGCCCAGAACCGCGACGACCTGCTCGGATTCGTCGTCTGACTTGCGCGCGCAGGCCCAACCGCTTTCATCGGATCGATCCACGAATGGACAACTCCGGTCTAGACCATGGCTACGGAAACCTACACCCTCCGGATCGAGGAGGCCGCGGACGCCGAAGGGATCACCGTCGATCTGTACAACGAGGACGGAACCATCGAGGAATCCACCTGGATCGACTACGACGACCACGGGATCACGGTGGACCGAGGGACCGACGGGCCGCCGACACACGAACGGGAGGTGACGACCGATGCGCTCCGGCTCGGACTACAGATTGAGCGCATCGGGGACGGCTTCGAGATCCGTGTGCTCGGCGACACGGGCACGCTCGAAACGCAACGGATCGCTGACGACGAGTGGGGTTTCACTGTCCAGTAGGCCGCTCGGAACGCCTCCAGCGCTCAGACGATTCGGTTCTCGAACGGCTCGTTCGTCGATAGTCGCTCGACGTTCGTCTCGACGAGCCCCGCGATCGATTCGTAGTAGTCGCGGGTGTAGGCTGCCGCGTGGGGCGTGACGATCACCTCCTCCATCCCCCAGAGCGGCGACTCGTCGGGGAGGGGTTCGGTCTCGAAGACGTCCAGTGCCGCCCCGCGGATCGCGCCCGTCTCGAGGGCGGCCACGAGCGCGTCCTGATCGACGACGCCGCCACGGGCCACGTTGATCAGGTATCCGTCCTCGTCCATCGTGGTCAGTTCGGCCTCGCCGATCAACCCCCTCGTTTCCCCGGTGAGCGGCGTCGCAAGCGCGACGAAGGTCGCCTCCGAGATCGCCTCGCGGAGGTCGTCGCTCGCGTAGACTCGACGCACCCCCTCGACCGGGGTCTCGGTGCGGCGAACGCCGGTGACGTCCATTCCCATGGCATCGGCCCGCCGGACGATCCCCCGTCCGAGCGTGCCCAGCCCAACCACGCAGATCGACTCGCCCGCGAGGGTGAAGGGGACGTCCCAGGCGGGCCTCTCCCAGCGTTTCCCGTCCTGCTGGCGGGCGTACTGGTGGAGTCGCCGCGCGAACGCGAGCATGTAGCCTGCGACCGTTTCGCCGACGCTCTCGTCGTGGATCCCGGTGCTGTTGGTGAGGACCGTCCCGGCCGCCTCCAGTTCGTCGAGCGGAAACCGATCGTAGCCGGCCTGAATCGAGTGGATCCATTCGAGATCGAGAAACGCCTTGCGGTGGGCGAACGTGACGACGGCGTCGCAGTCGGCCGCGTCGTCGCCGACCACGACCACCTCCGGCCCGACCGACCGAAGCGTCTCGCGGAGGCGTTCGGGCGGGAAGACGGCGCTCACGGAGTCGTGGATTCCCAGTCGATCGAGGTCCATGCCACCGATATCACTTGCCGTGCGTTGAATCTTGCGAGAACGTCCCATCGTTGCGAACGAGCCATGGACGTCCCTTCCGGTCCGATGGCGTCGGTCGAAGGTGGTTCGGTGTAACCGCTTCGTCACAAGGGGCTCAGCGGGGGTAACTTCTCGTCATCACCACCGACCGCTTCTCGGCACTCGTCCCCGAAAGGACGTTCGTTTCGACGACGATGGCCGATGGATCACTGGCGTCCGTCTCGCGCGTCCTCGGCAGGGGTCGGCTCCTTCCAACGGGCTAGTCGCTCGTAGTCCGTTGCCCGCGACTCGATGGCGCTCGCGTCCGTCTCGCCGTCCTCGGTGATGAGCGCGACGAGGTCGGCGGGCGTCCGATCGAACAGCGGACACTCGACGGCGACGCCCTCGCCGGCGTCGAGCGCCCCGCGTCCGACGGATTCAAGGGCCGGTTCGACGGCGGACGTGATCTTGTCCGCGGCCGCGACGACGTAGACGGGCACGCCCTCGCGGGCCGCGGCGACCGCCGCCGTCCGGGTTCCGACCTTGTTGACGACGCTCCCGTCCCCGAGCACCGTGTCGCTTCCCACGAGCACGCAGTCGACCTCGCGCATGACGTGCGCGACGGCGGCGTCGAGGGTGAGGGTCACGTCCGTCCCTCCGGCGAGCCCGGCGGCCACCTCCCCGCCCTCCTTCTCGGGCCGTGACTCGAGGACGATCACCCGGTCGGGAACGGCAGAGAGGAGCGCCTCGCGGACCGTCCCCGGCCGCGAGAGGGTGAGGACGGTTCCATGGGGGCGTTCGGCGGCGCGTTCGGACGCCCGCTCGTCCGCGTCGATCGCCCGGTCGATCCCCTCGCGGGCGGCCGCCTCGACGGCATCGGCACTCGCGGTTTCGCCCGCACCGTGCATCGCGCGATTGACCCTGTTTTCGAGCACGGCCATGCTCGGACGCGCATCGAGGAGGTCGGTGGCGTGCTCGACCAGCGCGGACCTGGATTCGCCGGCGCTCGCCCGGTCGCGGAGCACCTCCAGGGCACGGATCGAGAGGTACGCCGAGCCGTGCGTTCGATCGTCGCGGACGCTCTCGACGGTGGGCGTGACCGCACTGTAGGCGCGCCACAGGCCGTCGGTCGTCTCCAGCCGGTGGATCTCCGATGCATGGGCCCACGCCGTTTCGATTCCCTCCGTCGCCGCGATCGGCGTCTCACAGTCGAAGAGGAACGGGTGAACGACCCGCGCCCCCGCGTGAACGGGATCACCCGCTCGGACGAGCGTCCAGTCCCCTCCGGACGGGGTCCACTCGCGGACGAGTCGCCGGGCGGTCCCGGCCGGATCACCGGTCACCTCGGCCGAGGGGACCGTCCACGGCTCGTCGGCCCGGTACAGAAACACCGTTCCGCCCCGTCGGAGGAAGCATCTCGCGACCCGTTGGACCATACGGCTCGTTCGGGACGGACCCACTTCAGCCTCGCCAGTATCCTACTAATTCGAGAGATTAAGACCTAATTAACTATACATAACTGAATCGTACAAATTCGTGAGTACATGACCAAGCAACACCGCCGAACGTTCCTGACGACCGTCGGGCTGGGCACTGCCGCTCTCGCGGGCTGTACCGGCTCCCTCGACGGGCTGGGTGGGGACGACGGTAGTACCGACGACGACAACGGCACCGACAACGGAAACGACGATAACGGATCGACGTCGACGGACGTCACCGCCCCCGCGATCGCCGACGGTGAGTCGATCGACGACTTCGAGGAGATCGAGTGGCAGCCGATCTACGACCACACGACCGTCGAGGCGAACGACGACGCGCTCGTCGGCGAGCAGTCGATGGCCGTCGAGGCTGATACGACCGAGGCGATCGGCGCGTACCGCGTGTTTTCGGACGGGCTCGACGTCGAGGGTAAGGACCTCTCGGTCGCGATCAAGATCGAATCGCCCACACCCGCTCGCGTCGTCCTCGAGGCGCGCGCGCCCGGCCGGAGCGATCAGCTGACGAGCGCCCGGTCGATCCCCAGCGAGTTCACCGGCTGGTTCCGCATGGAGGCCGGCTGGACGGGCAAGCGCGGCGAGCCGAACCTCGGGAACGTCCAGGAGCTTCGACTCTACGTCCAACCCCACAGCGACGCGGAGGGCTCGACCCGGTTCGGGGTCGACGACCTGCGCGCCACTGAGAGAGCCGACCAGGGCTACGTCGTCCTCACGTTCGACGACGCGGTTCAGAACCAGTACACGACCGCGATGCCGATGCTGGAGGAGCGCGGTTGGCCGGGCGTCGCGGCGGTCATCCCCGACTCGCTCAACCAGCCCGACCGCCTGACGACCGATCAGTGTCGCGAACTGCGCGATGCCGGATGGGACGTCGCCTCCCACCCGCACACGGCACTGCCAGACATGGATTCCCACGAGGAGCGCGTCGACTACCTCGAGGACGCTCGAGACCTCATCGCGAACCGCATCGACGAGGACGGCGCCCGCCACTACTTCGCGCCGTACAACCGCATGGACGCCGACTCCCTCGAAGCCGTCCGCGAGGTGTTCGACTCGTCGTTCCTCCACGGCGGTCAGCCCAATGCCGCCCCGCCGACCGACGGTCACATGGTCTCGCGGGTCAACGGCTACGCCCTCGACGAGGTCCCGGATCTGCTCGATCTCGCGGCCGAGTACAACCAGGCCCTCGTCACCCTCGTCCACGGTGTGGGGAACACGGATAGCGAGCTCAACGACATCACCGAGGACGAGTTCGCGACGCTCCTCGACGAGATCGAGTCCCGCGACCTCGAAGTCGTCACCGCCTCGGAACTGTTCGACGTCTGATCGTCCCCCTGCTTCGGCCCTCCCCATCCTCGCCGGTGTCGGCGACCTTTTCACGTGCGCACGCCGACTCCGGGTATGCGACTGCAACCCGTCCCCGGACTTCCCGAGATCCGTCCCGGTGACGACCTCGCCTCGCTCGTCGCCGAGCGGATCGACCTCGATCCCGACTCGGTCCTCTGTCTCGCGAGCACCGTCGTTTCGAAGGTAGAAGGACGGTTCGCCGCCCTCGCGGAGTTTCCACCCGGTCCCCGTGCCCGCGAGATCGCCGCCCGACTGGAGGAGTTCACCGGCGAGGAGAAGGACCCCCGGTTCGCACAGGCCGTCCTCGAGGAGAGCACCGAGATCATCACCGAGGCACCCTTCCTGCTCACCGAGACGCGCTTCGGGCACGTCTGCGTCAACGCCGGGATCGACCGCTCGAACACGGGCGAGGGCGAGTTGCTCCTGTTGCCGAAACGTCCCTCCGAGAGTGCCGCCCGGCTGAGCGAGGCTCTCTCTGTCCCTGTTATCGTCACCGACACCTGCGGTCGCCCCTTTCGCCACGGCCAGCGCGGGGTCGCGATCGGCTGGGCGGGGACCCCCGCGAGCCGCGACTGGCGCGGCGAGAAAGACAGGGACGGCCGGGAACTCGGGGTCACCGTGGAAAACGTGATCGACGAACTCGCGGCTGCGGCGAACCTCGTCGCCGGCGAGGGCGACGGGGGGGTACCCGCCGTCGTCGTCGAGGGCTTCGAGTTCGGATCGATGGACGGAAGCGACGAACACTTCCGGGCGGTCGAGGACGATTACGTCCGCCAGGCGCTCCGAGGGTGGTCGTATGAGTGAGCGCGCGCGAGCGACTGCCGCTACACTCGTGCGAAGCTCGGGGGCCGGTCGCAGGAGCGAGCGTAGCGGGCGAACGGGAGGAGGCCGGCTCTTCGACCCGGCGGTGATCGCATGAAGGGTCTCGAGATCACGCCCGAACATCCCGTAACGCGGGTCGGGAAGTTCGGTACGCTCGCCGAGCAAGCGGGCTTCGACACCGCGTTTGCGAGCTGTCACTACAACAATCGCGATCCGTTCGTCGCGCTCGCGGAGATCGCCCGCCGTACCGACTCCATTCGGATGGGGCCGGGCGTCGCGAACCCCTACGAGACCCACCCCGTAGCGCTCGCCTCACGGGTGGCAACGCTCGACGAACTGAGCGGAGGACGGGTGACCTTCGGGATCGGTGCCGGCGACGCCTCCACGCTCTCGAACCTCGGGTACGAGCGCGACCGGCCGCTCCGTCGCGTCCTCGAGTCGTTCGAGGTCGCACGGGGGATGTGGTCCGGCGAACGCGTCTCCCACGAGGGCACGTTCACGGCGACCGACGCGGGCCTGAACTACCCGGTAGGTGAGATCCCCGTCTACGTCGGCGCGCAGGGCCCCCACATGATTCGTATGAGCGCGAAACACGCCGACGGCGTCCTCCTGAACGCCGCCCATCCCGACGACTTCGCGTGGGCGGCCGAGCAAGTCGAGAAGGGACTCGACGAACGGTCCGACTCGCGTGGCGCGTTCGACTTCGCGGCCTTCGCGAGCCTCAGCGTCGCCGAGGACGGCGACGAAGCGCGAGAGGCGGCTCGGCCGCCCGTGGCCTTCATCGCTGCCGGAGCGGCCCCGCCGGTGTTGGATCGCCACGACCTCGACGCCGATCTGGCCGAGGAGATCGGCGAGCACATCGGGCGCGGTGCGTTCTCGGAGGCGTTCTCGCTCGTTACCGAGGAGATGATCGAGGCCCTCTGTGTCGCCGGCACGCCTGAGACGGTCGAACGCCGGGTACGAGAGATCACCGCCTACGCCGATAGCTTCGTTGCGGGCTCGCCGTTGGGACCGGACATCGAGTCGGCTATCGCCCTTGCTGGGGAGGCGATCGACCGAGGCCGTCGGGAACGATAGCATCGAGCAGACCACCGACGGCGATCCCACCGAAGACCACCGAGGGAACGACGACGAACAGGAATCCGAACGCCATGAGAACGACGTTGATCGGATCGCTCAGTGCGACATCGCCGAAATACCCTACCAGATCGATTCCGTCCTGAATCGGGTTGACCATACGGGGCGTTCGGCCGACGGGTACTTGTGTGTGCTGTTCGATCCCACGCTCGTGGACGACGAGTAACTCCGAATCGGCTCCGACCAACCGGAGGGTGGCCGCCCGAGGTCCCGCGGTGCTTCTGTCGGACGACGGTGCGGCAATCCCTCCGGCAGACGGGAGTGAGGAGGGGTTCCGCCAGTCCGTCGTGGCGGGGACGAGGGTCGCCGGAACCCCTACAGGCGTGTCCCCGACAGTGTTTAATAGGTCGATTTCGTACGTTCAAGCGTAATGTCGGAAGTCTGCTCGACGTGTGGACTGCCCCAGGAACTCTGCGTCTGCGAGGACGTCGCCAAAGAGTCCCAGCAGGTCAACATCCGCATCGACGAGCGCCGTTACGGAAAAGAGGTAACGATCATCGAAGGACTCGATCCCCGCGACGTCGACTTGAGCAGTCTCTCGTCGGACCTGAAATCGAAGTTCGCCTGCGGGGGAACCGTCGAGGACGGGTCGATCGAGCTCCAGGGCAACCACAGCGGCCGCGTGGAGGACTTCCTCCGCGATAAGGGATACTCGGTCGCCTGATCCGATCGTCCGTACTTCCCTAAAAGCGCCTAGAACGGCGCGTCGGCGTCGGCTTCGGTTTCCGATTCTTCGTCACCGGCATCGAGTCCGTAGTCGCGGCTCCAGGCGTCGAGTCCCCCTTCGAGGCTCTGGACGGTGCCCTCGGTGCCTTCGTACGAGCGGATCAGTTGCATCGCCTGGAGGCTTGCCTTCCCGTGTGGACAGACGGTGACGATCCGTTGATCGCCCCCGAGGCTCTCGATCTCCTGTGAAAGCGACTGGAACGGGATGTTCTCGCTTCCGGGGATTGATCCACGTTCGAACTGGGCGGACGAACGGATGTCAACGATCCGAACCTCCGCATCGTCTTCGAGCAGTTCGTTGAGTTCCTCGGGCGTGATTTCGTCTCCATCACTCATGGCGTTGGCTAGTGCCTCAGCGTGAATAAACCCCTAGAGCAGCCCCTCCTCCCGGGCCAGCAACAGTCCCTCGACGGTCGCGTCGTTGGTCGGTTCCTGGCGTCCCGCAGCGATCGCCTCCTCGATCGGGACGGCTTCGACCCGGAGGAACTCGTTGTCATCGAGTTCCCGCTCGGCGGGGGTAAGCCCCTCGGCGAAGACGATCGCCCGCTCGTGGCGCATCGCGCCCGTCGCGACCCAGAACCGCTGGAGCAACGAGAGTCCATCGGCCTCGAAGCCCGTCTCCTCGCGGAGTTCGCGAGCCCCTGCCTCGGTGAACGACTCGCCCTCCTCGACGATCCCCGCGGGCAGTTCGAGGTGTGACTGGCGGATCGCCGGCCGGTACTGCTCGACGAAGACGATCTCCTCGCCCGTGGAGGCGACGATCACGACCGCGGGCGCGAGTTCGGCCCAGTAGTACCGCTTGGTCGAGCCGTCGGGTTGTTCGACCAGGTCGTAGCCGCCGGTGTACCAGCCGGTCTCGTACTCGGTGACCGATTCGCGGACCGCCCATTCATCCGACTCGCTCATGGGTTCTCTGTGATCTCCACCCGATAAAGCGTCCCGTTTCGCTCCACGTAGAGGGTGTCGCCCTCGACGGCGTCGGGGTTCCGCTGGGCGACCGCGCCGCGCTCGTCGAACGGCGTGTGGGTGAACCGTTCCTTCAGGTCGCTCGGCCCGGTGTCGTACCCCTCCGACCGGCCGGTTTCGAGCGCCTCCGAGAGGTAGGGATAGCGCCGGGTATCGATCTCCGTGGCATTCACCGCCGGGTGGTCCCCGTCGGTCTCGGTCGCCACCATGTAGTAGGTCTCGCCCCCGCCGAGATACTGCGGGAGCGCCCCCAACGCGAGCAGGGCCAGCAGGGAGAGGCCGATCGCCAACACCGTGATTCGCGTCGCTCGTCGCACACTAGCGGGTAGGGCGGTGGGTGAAAAGCGGTTTCGACCCGCCTCGCTCGCACCGTCCGGATCGGATCACTCGAAACGGGGCCGATACAGCCTCCCGAAGGCCTGCCGGCGAAGGGTGCCCCGGGCCGCCTCGGGCTCGTTCTGATAGGTCGCCGCGACCGCCTCGTCCTCGAAGGCGTGCCAGACGACGCGCGTGACGTTCTCGCTGCCCATCGTCGTCACCTCCCCGTCGAACCCCTCGTGCCACTTCTCGAACTCCTCGCGGGTACCGTCGTGAACCTCGAGAAACGAGGCGAACAGCGCATCACGGGCGGCTTCGACCACGTCGCCGGTGACGCGTTCGTCGTACTCCTCGCGGTCGAACGCCATCGCCTTCGCGACCTCCCGCGTCACGACCTGCGCGCACGGGCCCACCGAGTCGTACAGTTCGCGTGCCTCCGCTGGAGAATCGGGTGCGAACCAGCCGTCGGTTTCCGTCATGCCCTCGACTTCCCCGGCGGGCCTTATTCCTCCTCGGATTCGTACATCTCACGGGTCATCGCTTCGGCTTCTGCGAGGACGTCGCCCGCCGTCCCACCCATGGCCTGCCGGCCACGCTGGCTGGGGATCGACTCCTCGAACCGCGGCGGGCCGTCATGGCCGTGGTCGTCGGTCGTGTCCTCGAACATCTGCGGGAACTCCTTCTCGTCGGCGAACGCCGCCGTCCGCTTTCCGAGGGTCTCCGGGTCCATTCCCTCCCAGTCGGGGACGTACTCGTCGAGCCATTCCTCGTGGCCCTCCCGTCCGAGCATGGCGCTGAACGCGAGGTGGTTCGCGAGGTGCGTCTCGTCCTGCTGGGGGATCTCACAGACCGGACAGGCGTAGCCCATACGGATCCCACGGGCGCGAGGGATAACGGACTTACGCCTCGATCGAGCGGACCATCACGAGCGCGGTCTCGCCGTCGGCGTAGTACCGCGGAATCCGCCGCTGGCGTTCGAACCCGAACTGCCGATAGAGCGCGAGCGCCGGTTCGTTTCCCTCCCGAACCTCGAGTTTCACCCGGCAGACACCCTCGCGGGCCAGGGCCGACAGCGCCCGTGAGAGCAGTCGCGTCGCGACCCCCTCGCCCCGCCGGTTCGGCGATACGGCGAGGTCTTTGACGTGTCCGATCGATCGTCCGTGGTTCGGAACGCTGTCGGCGACGACGTAACCGATGACCCGACCGTCCGCGCAGGCGACCAGAAAGGCGGGTTCGCCGAGGAAGCTCTCGAACGCAGAGAACGGCCACGGCTGTGGGAACGACCCCTTCTCGATGCGAAACACCGCCAGTAGATCGGCCTGAACGGCCTCGCGGACGGCGATCGATCGTTCCCGTTCCGACGGTGCGGTCACTGTCTACGGAGAGGTATCCCACTCACAAAGCGGTTCGGATGGGCGTTCCCACGCGGTCGCGTGGCCTCGGAAGACCGTGTGGACGATCGAGCCCTCGGTCGGTGGCATGAACCCACGACGTCGATCTACCGATACACCGTCGAATCGACCGAGTGTGGTGGTACGAGAGACGATACTACGCGTTTCTCAACGGGGTGTACACTGGGTCGGGGTCGTCGTACGGACAACGAAAACGGGATCGCGATAACGACCGTCGCGGCGATCAGTCGTCAGCGGGGCTTGCGCCGGAACTGCTCTCGGACTGCTGTTTCGTGTGCGAGAGCTTGCCGCCGGCGGTGACGATCTCGCGTTCGCGCTCGGAGGCGTCGAGGCGAGCGGTCGCCTCCCAGTCGTCGTTCACGCGGATGGTGAACTCGTTCTGGCCGGATGCGATGCCCTCCTCGACGTCGTCGACGACCTCGATGTCGTCGCCCTGCTCGATGCGCTCGTAGGTGTCCTCACCGATGGTGTAGGGAACGATCCCGAAGTTGAACAGGTTCGCCTTGTGGATGCGGGCGAAGCTCTCTGCGAAGACCGCCTCGATGCCCAGATACATCGGACAGAGCGCGGCGTGTTCGCGCGAGGAGCCCTGGCCGTAGTTCTCGCCGGCGACCAGCACGCCGCCGTCGGCCTCCATCGCGCGCTCGGGGAACGTGTCGTCGACCCGCGAGAGGGTGAACTCCGAGATCTTCGGGATGTTCGAGCGGTACATCAGGATGTCGCTGGAGGCGGGCACGATGTGGTCGGTCGTGATGTTGTCCTCCATCTTGAGCAGCGCCTCGCCCTCCAGATGGCCCGAGATCGGGTCCTTCAGCGGGACGTCGGCGATGTTCGGGCCCTTGATGAGCTCGTCGTCGACGGCCTCGTCGGGCGCGATGAGGTCGGCCTTCGAGCCCGTGTACTGGTCGGGCATCTCGAAGCCGGGGTCCTCCAGATCGCCCAACTCGTCCGCGAGGTCGCGCGGATCGACGAGCTCGCCTTTGAGCGCCGCCGCGGTGGCGACCTCGGGCGAACAGAGATACACCGAGTCGTCCTCGATGCCCGAACGCCCCTCGAAGTTGCGGTTGAACGTCCGCACCGAGACCGAATCGCTGCCGGGAACGTGGCCGATACCGATACACGGACCACAGGTCGACTCCGAGAAGTTGACGCCGGCGGCCATCAGTTCGGCCGTCCAGCCCTCACGGGCGAGCATCTCGCTTGCCTGCTTCGATGCGGGCGCGACGATCATGTCGGTCTTCTTGTCGATCTCGCGGCCCTCGAGCATCTTCGCGGTCGGCAGGATGTCCTCGTAGCCACCGTTCGTACAGGATCCGATGATGACCTGATCGACCTCGGTGCCCGCGACCTCCCGAACCGGGACGATGTTGTCCGGCATCGACGGCTGGGCGATGAGCGGTTCGAGCTCCGAGAGGTCGACCGTGATCTCGTCGTCGTACTCGGCGTCCTCGTCGGGACCGATCTCGACGAACTCCTCGCCGCGGCCGAGCGCCTCGAGGTACTCCTCGGTGCGCTCGTCGGTCGGGAAGATCGAGGAGGTCGCGCCGAGCTCCGTGCCCATGTTCGTGATGGTCGTGCGCTCGGGTGCCGAAAGCGTCTCGACGCCCGGACCGGTGTACTCGAGCACCTTGCCGACGCCGCCTTTCACCGAGAGGCGACGCAGCATCTCGAGAATGACGTCCTTGGCGGTCGCCCACTCGGGGAGCTCGCCCTCCAGGCGGACGTTGACGACCTCGGGCATCTCGATGTAGTACGGTCCGCCCCCCATCGCGACGGCGATGTCGAGGCCGCCGGCGCCGATCGCGAGCTGGCCGAGCCCGCCGGGCGTCGGGGTGTGTGAGTCACTGCCCAGAAGGGTCTTGCCGGGTGCGGCGAAGTTCTCCTTGTGGACGTTGTGGCAGATGCCGTTGCCGGGCCGCGAGAAGTGCGCGCCGAACTTGCCGGCCGCGCTTCTGAGGAACCGGTGGTCGTCGGTGTTCTTGAAGTCGAACTGGTAGGTCTGGTGGTCACAGTACTGGGCGGCGGTCTCCGTCTGCACCTCGTCCAGATCGAGCGCCTCGAACTGGAGCCAGACCATGGTGCCCGTCGTGTCCTGTGTGAGCACCTGATCGATGTCGATCCCGACCTCCTCGCCGGGTTCGAGCTCTCCGTCCCGGAGGTGATCGTCGAGGATCTTCTCCGTCAGTGTTTGTCCCATATCACCCGAAACTCGGCCGCCCACGGATATAAATCCCGCGTGTTTGTGTACCCGATAATCGTTGTAAATCGACCGTCGGTGGGGCGGTGCCCCCTCGACGCGGACGGTCCGTCAGGGGTTTAATCGACCGGCGGAAACGGAGGCCATGTACCGCGACGGAGCCTTCGTCGGCGAACACGTCACGCCGACGACCGGGGCACAGATCCAGCCCAACGGCGTCGACCTCACGCTCGACGCGATCTTCGAGCCGCTCGAACCCGGGCGGATCACCCGAAACGACACGGAGATCGGTAAACGCCAGCGCGTCACGAGCGAGGAGCGGGGTCGGAAAGTACCCGAAACGTACTACCTCTCGTCGGGGGGATACGTCGTGCGCTACGACGAGGTGGTGGAGATCCCCGACGGCCACGTCGGCTTTCTCTACCCGCGCTCGTCGTTGCTGCGAAACGGCTGTATGCTCGACACGGCCGTGTGGGACGCCGGCTACGAGGGGAGGGGTGAGGGACTCCTAGAGGTCCACCACGACATCGAACTCGAACGCGGCGCGCGCATCGCCCAGCTCGTCCTCGCGAAGGCGGACCACGAGGGGACCTACGAGGGGTCCTACCAGGGTGAGAACCGCGAGATCCCTCGCGATTGACCGTTCGGCGCGTCAGTCGCGTCGGAGGCGGTCGCGATACTGGCGAAACGACTCGTAGGGACTGATCACGTCCCAGTTCACCCCGCCCTCCTTCTCCTCGAGAAAGAACAGCTGTTCCAACGTCCGCGCGCTCTGTGAGGAGACGGCGTCCCGAGCGAAGACGACCCGCCCGTCGAGGCGTCGCGGGAAGAGGAGCTGCTCCTCGATCATCACGCGAAACAGGGCGTTGCCGTCGGCAGCGAGCCGGTAGCCGCCCGCTTCGAAGTACGCGTCGGTCCGGATCGCGCGGTTCGACCCGCTGACCCAGTCGAGTCCCACCAGCGGGAGGCCGTACTGTAAGGCGAGCCGGATCGAGGCGTCGACGTTCGCGTGCTTCTCCCCCTCGACGGGACCGTAGGTGAGCGCGACGCCCGGCTCGAAGGGCGCAAGCAGCTCCGTTAGGAACGACGGCGGGTAGACGCTGTCGGCGTCGACGGCGACGACGAGCTCGCCGTGGGCGAGCTCGAAGCCCCTGTGACGGGCTTTCAGGATGCCCCGATCGACGAGATCGACGCAGTCGACGATCGGATGAGCTGAGGCGATGCCGGCGGTGTCGTCGTCGCTGTAGGAATCGAGGACGAGCACCTCGAACTCGTAGTCCTCGGGTGCGGCCTCGATCGAGGCCGCGAGCGAGTCCAGACAGCCGCCGATCCGGCGTTGTTCGTTCAGGGTCGGCAACGCGACGGTAACGAGCGTGCGACGCATGGAGTGTGCGATCGTGTGTGTGTTCGCAGGCTACCCGATTTAGCCCTTGTGGCA
Organism: uncultured Halobacteriales archaeon; assembly: GCA_964454105.1. GTDB lineage: Archaea > Halobacteriota > Halobacteria > Halobacteriales > Halalkalicoccaceae > Halalkalicoccus. Next base: position 26,677 of record CAYVQH010000004.1, read on the forward strand.
AGGTATTTAGATGGCGCCGCGTCGGACGTACAGTATGGACTGGCCGTTCCCGCTCCTGTCTCCCCTCCCCCTCGACTGGCTGCTCTCGGTCGCCGAAGGGATCATGACGGTTGCGACCGGGTGGCCCGGGCTGGCGATCGTCTTCGCCTACTCGTTCGTTCTCGGCTTCGCCGTCGTTCCCCTCCCGAGCGAACTCGTCCTCTTCGCCCCGATCGATCTCGGACTCTCGAAGACCGTCCGGCTCGGGCTGATCATGGTCGTCAGCGGGCTCGGAAAGGCCGCCGGGAGCGTCCTGGTTCTCTGGATCAGCGTCGCGATCCGCGAGACCGACCCCGTCCAGGACGCGATCGCGTCCTCCCGGTTTCGCTTCCACGACTGGTCCCGAAGGGCCTCGGTCCGGATGGCCAGCCGCTATGGCTATCTCGGCATGGCCATCGTCCTCTCGATCCCCTTTTTCCCCGACACCGCCTCCGTCTACGCGTTTTCGGTCCTTGAGGACGATTACCTGAAGTTCTCGGGGGCCGCCTTCGCCGGCAGCGTCGTCCGGCTGGTCGTGGTCGCCCTCGCCCTCGAAGGGACGATCGGGCTCTGAACGCTTTTGGGTCCCCGACGCCGATGGACCGCATGAACCGCACACTGGGTGCCGGGCTCGTCCTGTCGGCGGGCGGGCTCGCCGGCTACGCGGTCGGCCTCGTGGTCGCCTATCCGGGGCGGGCGTTCTCGGTGACGCTTCTCATGGTCGGGATCACGATCGTCGCCGTCGGGGCCGGCGGATGATCGAGGCGATCGACGCCCGGTCCGCTGTCGTCTCCCTTTCGGAGGCCCGCGACTCCGACCGGCGAGTCTGGGTTCGGGTGACCGGCGCCACCCCCGAGGAGCTCGGTCGGGTCGCGGAGGCGTTCGGGATCCACCGCCTCGCGGTCGAGGACCTCTCGGAGGTCGTTCGCCCCAAGACCGAGGAGTATCCCGACTACACGTTCGTGTTGCTCAAGACGGCCGAACTCTCCGTCGGCGAGACCACCTTCGAGGAGGAACTCCTCACCAAAGCCCTCGGGCTCTGCATCGGCGACGATTGGCTGGTGACGTTCTCGTATGCGCGCACGGACGCCTGTGAGCGTGCGTGGCGTGCGGTCTCCCGCGACGGCCGGCTGCTCGCTCGCGGACCCGACTTCGTCGCCTCGCGGATCGCGGACGGTCTCACCGACGAGTACCTCGGGATCCTCGACTCGTTGGAGGCCCATATCGAGGACGTCGAGGACGCCGTCGTGACCGCCACCGACATCGATACGCTCGAACGGATCAACAGCCTCCGGCGCGAGCTGCTGCGCTTTCGGAAGCTGGCGTGGCCGACCCGCGAGGCCGTCGGCTCGCTGGCCCGCGGCGAGCCCGATCACGTCCGCCCGGAGACCGAGAAGTACTTCCGGGACGTCGCGGATCGACTGATCCACCTCGTCGAACTCACCGAGACCTACCGCGACCTCGTGGGCGGGGCCCGCGACATCTACCTCAACACGCTTTCCCAGTCGACCAACGAGGTGATGAAGCGCCTGACCATCGTCGCGACCGTCGTGCTCCCGCTGACGTTCGTCGTCGGGGTCTACGGCATGAACTTCGAGACGATGCCGGAACTGGGCTGGACGTGGGGCTATCCCGCCGTCATGATCGGGATGGCCGGCGTGACGGCGGTCCTCGTGATCTATTTTCGCCGGCAGGGATACCTGTGATTCTCGGTCGATTCCGGATCGACCGGGCCGCCACGGGATCCTCGTCGCGACGACCAGTGATCCGTGCGATCATCCGACACATCAGGGCAGAAGGATTTAACTTCCTTTCCGACCGAACTACACTCGATTCCACTCGACGCGGGACCGCAGAGCCTGGTAGTAGAGCGCCAACATGTCTCCCGAACTCACCATCGCCGTCGACCCTCACGTCCACTCCGACGGGTCCTATGACGGTCACGAGCCGGTCGAACTCGTTCTCGAACACGCCGCCGACATCGGTCTCGATGCCGTCGTCATCACTGATCACGACGAGATCGATCAGTCGCTTCGGGCGGCCCGACTCGCGCCCGATTACGGGCTGATCGGCATCCCCGGCGTCGAGGTCTCGACCGCCCACGGTCATCTGCTCGCGATCGGCGTCGAGGAGTTGCCCGACTCGGGCCGGCCCTTCGGGGACACCGTCGCGGAGGTGCGCGAACTCGGCGGCGTCGCGGCGGTCCCCCATCCCTTCCAGCGCAGCCGCCACGGCGTTCGCAAACGCCACATCGTGGACTGTGACGCCGTCGAGGTGTACAACTCGATGCTCTTCACCGGCTATCGCAATCGCCGCGCGCGAACGTTCGCCGAGCGCCGGAACTACCCGAAACTCGGCGCGAGCGACGCCCATTATCTGCCGAACGTCGGTCGAGCCTACACCGAGATCACGATCGAAACCGAACGGGAACTGAGGGTGACCGACGTCACGAGCGACGTCGTCATCGAGGCGCTCACCAACGGTGCCACCGAGATCCAGGGCAAACGCACCCCGATCCACAAGAGCGCCGTCCAGTACGCGAAGGGAGCCGTACGAAAGTCCTCCTATCTGATCACCTCGCGCATGCCCGTCATTCCGACCGTCCCCGCGTCCATGGACCGCTAACCGACGTCCTCCGGCGACCGTGGATCGACGGTCGAGGCGGTGCTGGGATCGGGTCGCATGGATCTCCGCATCCACGCCACATCCCGGCCCGGCGGTTCGTCCCCTTCACAGCAGGCTCCGTACGTGCTCGTGATAGTCCTCCGGGACGCCCTCTCGCAACCGACCCGGATCGGTCTCGCCGTCGGCGCTCACGAGGTACGCTCTGCCGGGAGTCGATCCGTAGACGCCCTGGAAGTCGTAGACGAGCCCGTAGACCCGTTCGTCGTCGGGGACGTCGTCCGATCCGTCGAGGAACGCAACCTGTCTCCGAACGTTGTACTCGACGAGGCGGTTGATGACCTCGGAGTCGGGTGCGTCGGGATCGACGACGTTCCGGTCGAACGCCTCCTCGACGACGGGAACGAGCAGCCCGATCCGGTTTCGGATGCCCGGTGGCTCGTCGCCCGGTCCCGACCGAACGGCGTGGTACGCCGCGGTGACCGCCCCGCAACCGGTGTGACCGACGACGACGGTGGTCCCAGTGTCCGTGTGGGCGATCGGGTACAGCACCGACCCGTCGACGACGAGTTCGTCGCCGTGGCGCTCCCAGACCAGGTTGCCGATGTTGCTCGGGGTGAACAGCCAGCCGGGTTCGTCGACGCTCCACATCCCCTCCTGGGAGGCCCGCGAGTCCGAACAGCAGATCGAGACGACCGGGGGCTGCTGGCCGTCGAGCACGGCGTCGAAGTGCCCCTCGGGAAGCGATTCGGTGTGGGTTCGGTTCCGTTCGAGCAGCGACTCGAGCGAGGCCGTCGGCATGAATGGGGTCTTCACGGCTATCCCAAAAGAACTACCGTAACCGTTCGACGGTCTCGCGAAGCGTGTCGGGTCGTCCCGGCGACCGCTCTTCGTCCTCTCCGCTCTCGCGCAAGACCTGCACGGACTCCGATCTTCACCGAAGGCGATCGATCAGCTCTCGAAGCGTCGCCAGATCGTACTGTCCCGGCGCGGTCGCCTTCGCCGGATCGATCGGTGCGTAGCCGATCCGTGAGCCGTAGACCGGCACGACCGCCCGCGAGTGGCGGCCCGCTTCGCCCATCGCCATCGTCGCTACCCGCTTGCCCTCGCTCGCCAGCTCGTAGGTGATCGACGACAGCGCCAGGACGTCGCCTGGGTCGCCGGCCGTAACCGCGAGCTTGCCGACGTCGCCCTGATCGGTCGCTCTTTGAAGGACCTCGCGCATCTCGTCGGCGCCGGGCGTCCCCTCGAAATCGTGGACCGAGGCGATCACGACCGCGTCGTGATCGCGGGCGTCGGACACGGTATCCTCGGCCTCCCCGGATTCGAGCGCGGCCAGTTCGACGTCGACGGCGCCGACGCTGTCGAACGCGGCAACGCGAGCGAGGTCGTCGAGGCGTCGATCGTTCCCTGCTTCGCCACCCTCCCAGTCGGCGCGGTTGGTCGCGATGAGCGGGAGTTCACCCTCGTAGGACGCCAGTGCGGTGAGCGGATCGGTCGCCAGATCCATTCGAAACTCGACGCAGTCGGCGTGTTCGCGTGCACGAGGCTCCTCGCTCAGATCGGCCGTCGAAGCGGCGAGCACGAAGGAATCGAAATCGAGATCCATACTCGGTAGACGGAGCGGTGGCCGTTAACCTACGCGATGCCGACGCTCTCCTCGGCTTCGAGGAGTTCGTGATAGCGGTTGCGGATCGTGACCTCGCTGATGTCGGCGACCTCGCTGACGGCGGCCTGGGTCGTCTTCTCGTTGGTCAACAGGGCGGCGGCGTACACCGCGGCAGCCGCGAGGCCGACCGGTGACTTGCCCGAGTGAACGCCCTTCTCCTTTGCATTTCGAAGCAGCTGGCGGGCGCGGTGCTCGGACTCGTCCGAGAGTTCGAGCCCCGAGGCGAATCGGGGTACGTAGCTCTCGGGGTCGGCAGGCTGGACCTCCAGTCCGAGTTCCCGGACGACGTAGCGGTAGGTGCGAGCGACCTCGCTCTTCTCGACCCGGGAGACCTCGCTGATCTCGTCGAGGCTGCGGGGCACGCCGGCCTGTCGGGCCGCGGCGTAGACGCTCGCGGTGGCGACGCCCTCGATGCTTCGTCCCGGCAGTAGGTCCTCGTTCAGTGCCCGACGGTAGATCACGCTGGCGGTCTCCCGGACGTTGTCGGGGAGCCCGAGTGCGCTCGCCATCCGGTCGATCTCGCCGAGCGCCTGCTTGAGGTTTCGCTCCTTGGAGTCGCGGGTTCGGAAGCGCTCGTTCCACTTGCGCAGGCGCTGCATCTTCTGGCGCTGGCGGCTCCCCAGCGAGTTGCCGTAGGCGTCCTTGTTGCGCCAGTCGATGTTGGTCGACAGGCCCTTGTCGTGCATCGTGTTCGTGGTGGGCGCTCCCACCCGACTCTTCTGGTCCTTCTCGGCGGCGTCGAACGCGCGCCATTCGGGACCGCGATCGACCGAGTCCTCCGCGACGACCAATCCACAGGAGACACAGACGGTCTCACCGTGTTCGTCGTCGTTGACCAGCTGACCACCACACTCGGGACAGCTGTGGTCCTCGCGTTCCGTCTCCTGTTCGTCTTCAGTCTCGCGCGTTCGTTCGCGGATGTTCTCGCTCATGGTTGGTGAGAGGGCGGACGCTAGCCGGGCAGGAACGCCTGAAAAATCCCGGATCTTCTCGTTGATATCTGGTAAGTCCGAAACTTACTTAATCGTTCCGGTTCTGTCCTCTCGTTCGGCATAACACCCGGTTATACCGTCCGATGGGACGTCTGTAACGGACGTTTTATTTAATAACCCATTCCGGGAACGGGGACGGCGGTACCGGGGGTTAGCCAGCTGTACCAACCCCGGTCGGCTGGCCGGCCGGGGATCACGATCCATCGGTCGAAACCGCAAGCGGGCACCGGGTTAACCAGTCGTACCAAACCCGCTAAAGGCGATGCCCGTGTACTCGCTTTCATGAATACGACGACCATGAGCAGCCTGAACGAGAAACAACGACGCATCCTCCACTACCTCCGGGAGCACGTCGACGGTCGGACGTACTTCAAATCCCGTCTCATCGCGGAGGACCTCGGGCTCACGCCCAAGGAGGTCGGTACGAACATGAGTACGCTCCAGTCCGGCGAGTTCGGCCTCAACGTCGAGAAGTGGGGCTACTCCTCGAGCACCACGTGGATGGTCAGCGTCTGAACTGCTCGCAACCCTCTCACGGATCGTACCGGATCAGCTCGTCCGCTCGGTCCGCGAACGCCACCGTTCGATCGTCGAAGGAGTCAGCGTACCGAACCAGCAGGGTGATGAGGCTCTCGGGCCGCTCGATGACGTAGCCGTCCCCGCGAACGAGCAGCCCCGCTTCCTCTAGGTCGGCCGCCGTATTGCTCACCGTCGCCGTCGAGACGTCCAGACGTTCGGCGACCGCACTTCCGGTCGCCGCCGGGCTCGACAGGAGCGTGATCACCATCCCTCGCGGGGTGTCGCGGCGGAGGTATCCGAGCGCGACCCGCTCGAACTCCGAGAACTCGCCGGCCGGATAGAACCGGCGATACTCCCCGTCCATGTGACTCTCGATCGCGCCCGCGTCGACCAGCCGCCGGAGGTGGTGTTGGGTCTCGCCGGTTCCCAGTGAGAGGTCGTCGCGAACCTTCGAGAAGTGTGCGCCGGGCGTCGAGGAGACGTAGCCCGCGATCGCCGACCGAGCGTCGCTTTCCGTATCGGAGCCGACGAACGCCGCGAGCGGGCTGGCCGCTCCCAGTGCGGCGAACCGCCGCAGCGTCGTCCGTTTCTCGTGATCGACGGGCTCGTGCCCCGGCTCGGCCATACTATTCCCACCATGGCGGAGCCGAGATAAAACAGCTTCGGCCGTCGTCAACTCATGCGTCAGTTCGTTTCGGTTTCGGTCTCGGTATCGAGCTCCTCCCGATCCGACCACTCATCGTCGTCGCGCTCATCGAACTCGTCGTTCATCCCGCCGATCACCTCGTCGGGGTCCTGAATCGTGTCCATGTCCTCGCCCTCCTTGATCGCTTGGGCCTCCTGTTCCATCTCCTCGACGTCGAGATCGGCCTCCTCGTCTATCTGGCCGAGGATCTCGTCGATGTTGTCGAGCCCGAGCATCTGTCGGGTCTCCTCGTCGAAGTCGAGGCTGTCGAGTTGGTCCTCGGTGATCTTGGTGTCGCTACCCGTGAGGTGCTTGCCGTACCGACCGAGCATCGAGGTGAGCTCCTGGGGCATGACGAACGTCGTCGACTCGCCCTGGCCGATCGACTCGAGCGTCTCCATCCCCTTCTCGATGACTGCCCGCTCACCCATCGACTCGGCGGACTTCGCGCGCAACACGGTCGAAACCGCATCTCCCTGCGCTTCAAGGATCTGGCTCTGTTTTTCACCCTGGGCGCGGATGATGTTCGACTGCTTGTCCCCTTCTGCGGTCTCGACGGCCGAGCGCCGTTCGCCCTGTGCCTCCAGAATCATCGCCCGCCGCTTGCGCTCCGCGGAGGTCTGCTGTTCCATCGCGCGCTGGACGTCCTGACTGGGGTTCACTTCTCGAACCTCGACGCTCTCGACGCGGATTCCCCACTCGTCGGTCGGTTCGTCGAGCTCGCGGCGGATCTTGGCGTTGATCTCCTCGCGCTTCGAGAGAGTGTCGTCGAGCTCCATGTCGCCGAGCACCGCCCGGAGAGTGGTCTGTGCGAGGTTCGAGACGGCCCGCTTGTAGTCGTCGACCTCCAGGAACGCCTTCTTCGCGTCCATCACCTTGATGTAGACGACGGCGTCGGCCGTGACCGGCGAGTTGTCCCGCGTGATCGCCTCCTGGCGGGGGACGTCGAGCGTCTGGGTCCGCATGTCGAAGTGATGCGTCGCCGAGACGAACGGGGGGATGAAGTGGATGCCGGGTTCGAGCAGCTTGCGGTACTCGCCGAAGACCGTCAGCGCCCGTTTCTCGGTCGCGTCGACGATCTCGACCATCTGCCAGACGGTGACGATGGCCAGAAACAGCAACAACAGTGCAACGAACGTGAGCGTTAGCGTCGCCTGTAGCGGTACGGCGGGAAACATATCGAACTGTTAGGATGTATATACCAAAAGGATTCCCCTAGATACCAGTTCGATACCACTACTTCTCCACGTCGTACTCGGTGTCGGCCGGCTCGGTCGTCCGTCCCCGTTCGAGTTCGCGGTCGATCTCGTCCTCGACGACGCCGAGCGACTCGACGGTGACGACGTTGCCGCCGCCGGGGTCGATCACGAGCACCTCCTCACCCTCCTCGATGACGCCGTCGACCGATCGGGCGGTGTAATACGGGTTGAAGCCACCGCCGGTGAGCTTGATCTGGCCGTCGTTCGGCGTGACCCGCTCGGTGACCCGTCCCGTGCGCCCCTTGAGCGACGAGGAGTCGCTCGTTCGACCCGTTCCCTTGCCGCCGTAGATGTCGAGTTCCCGGTACGCGAACAGCGCGACCCCGCCGACGAGCAGGACCGCCGCCGCGAGCACCGCCACGAGCGCCCCGCCCGAGACGAACGGACCGAGTACCAACCCGAGGAGGCCGGCAATCAGCAGCGCAACCCCGAGGACGATCAGGTGGGCGCCCGGAGCGAGCGCTTCCGCCACGGTGAGGATCACGCCGACGACCAGGAGGACCAGCGGCAGCGATTCCCCGAGGATCTCCACCATACTCCGTGTTAGAACGCCGCCCGATTAATCGTTCCGGCTCAGAGAATCCCCAGCCCGTGGACGATGGTCCCGACCGCGATGAGCACGCCGAGCGCGACGAACAGCACGTTCTCCGGGGTCGGCGTGCCGGGTTCGATCCCCCGTTCGGACGACCCGTCCTCGTTTCCCTCCTCCCGATCCGACTGACCGTCGTCCGTCGCGTCCTCGCCGACCTCGTCGATGGAGTACGTCCATTCCTCGTCGTCGCTGGTCATGGTTCTCCGGAGTCGTCCCGCCGTGAAAAGTCCGTCTCCCGGCGCTCGCTCGGGGCCGCGAGTTCACCCTCGTAGATCACGCCCCGTTCGGCGTCGACCGTCGCGGTCGTCCCGTCGGGAACGCCGCTCAGATCGACCCCGCTGACCATCGGGATGCCGAGTTCGCGAGCGACCATCGCGGGATAGCCCGTCATTCCCGATCGGGCGTCGACGATCGCACCGATCCCCGAGAGATCCCCCGAGAACTCCCCCTCGAACCCGTCCGAGAGGCTGACGATCGATCCCGGCTCGATCTCCGAGAGGTCCCCGCCTCCGCTGTGGACGATCGGTCCGCTCGCGCGTCCGGAGACGACGCCCGTGCCGGTCGCGAGCGTCTCGGCGGCGACGTGGACCTTCAGCATGTTCGTCGTGCCCGCGCCCTCGATCCCGCTCATCATCCCCGAGAGGACGACGACCGTGTCGCCGCTCTCGGCGACGCCCGAATCCAGCGCCGCCCCCACGGCGTTCTCGATCACGTCGTTGGGTCCCTCCTCGGTGAACGGGGCGTACTGGGCGGTGACGCCCCAGGACAGCGCGAGCTTACGGCGTACGCGTTCGGTCGGCGTCGAGGCGATCACCGGCACCCCCGGTCGGTACTTGGCCATCTTCAGCGCCGTGTAGCCCGACTCGCTGGCCGCGACGACGGCGCTCGCGTCAAGGTCACGTGCCAGATAGCGCGCCGCCCGGGCCAGCGCCTCGGTCCGCGAGTCGCTGGGTGCGGGCACGCGCTGTTCGCGAAGCTCGTCGTACTCCCCGCTTCGTTCGACCTCGCGGACGATGCTGTCCATCGTGTCGACCACCCGGACGGGGTGGTCGCCGATCGCCGTTTCACCGGAGAGCATCACTGCGTCGGTCCCGTCGAGCACCGCGTTGGCGACGTCCGAGGCCTCGGCGCGGGTCGGACGCCGGGAGTGGACCATCGAATCGAGCATCTCGGTGGCGGTGATGACGGGCACGCCCGTGTCCCGGCACTTCCGGATGATGCGTTTCTGGATCATCGGGACGTCCTGCATCGGGCACTCGACCCCCAGATCGCCCCGGGCGACCATCACGCCGTAGGAGGCCTCGATGATCTCCTCGAGGTTCTCGACGGCCCCGGCGCGCTCGATCTTCGAGATGATCGGGATCCGCCCGCCGAACTCCTCGACGGTGGCCTCGACCTCGTAGACGTCCTCGGCGTCGCGGACGAAGGAGGCGGCGACGAAGTCGACTTCCTTTTCGGCGGCGAGTTTCAGATCCCGGCGATCCTTCTCGGTGACGACGTCGAGGTCGAGTTCGACGCCGGGGACGTTGACGCCCTTCCGTCCGGAGAGGGGTCCGCCACTCTCGACGCTGGCGATCACCGCGTCCGTCTCTACTGCCTCGACGGTGGTTTCGATGCGTCCGTCGTCGAGCAGAACCCTATCGCCGGGTTCGACCCCGTCGATGGCGATCGAGAGGCCGACCTCCTCGGGGGTGGCGTCCTCTCCCTCGACGAACCGCACTCGGGAACCGGTCTCGAGGTGGATCGGCTCCTCTAAGGGTGCGGTGCGGATCTCCGGGCCCTTCGTGTCGAGCATCGCCGCGACCGGCTTCTCGGTGGCCTCGTCGATCTCCCTCACGCGGTCGATCAGTTCGGCGCGGTCCTCGGCGGAGCCGTGGCTCGCGTTCAGGCGGGCCACGGACATTCCGGCGTCGGCCAGTCCGCGGATCGTGCGTCGGTCCTCGGAGGCCGGACCGAGCGTACAGACGATCTTCGCGTTTCTCATACAGGCCGTAGACGGTAAACCGGCAAAAAGCCCAACGGTTACTCCGAATCCGAAACGACCTACCTGACCTTCGTCCCCGGCTCGCTGTCGCCGAGCGTCGTCAGCAGGTCAGCGTCCTCGCCCGCCGCGAGCAACATCCCGTTGCTCTCGACGCCGAACAGTTCGGCGGGTTCGAGGTTCGCGAGGATCACGACCCGTGTTCCAGGCAGGCTCTCCAGATCGTGCAGGCGCTTGATCCCGGCGACGATTTGGCGGGTCTCGACGCCGATATCGACCTCCAACCGTGCGAGGTCGTCCGCGCCCTCGATCCCCTCCGCGCTCTCGATCTCGCCGACGCGGACGTCGAGGTCCTGGAACTCCTCGAAGTCGATCCGCTCCTCGGTGAGCGGTTCGAGATCCATGGATTCGCCCGTTTCGTCCCCGCCGTCCTCGCTTTCCTCGGCCTCCGCGCTCGCTGCGTCGACGCGCTCCGCGAGTTTCTCGTTGAGTTCCGCGACCCGATCGTCCTCGACCTTCTCGAAGAGTGCCTCGGGTTCGCCGAATCCCTCCGGTGGGGCGTCGAGACACGCCGCCAGTCGAACGTCGTGGACCGATCCCTCCTCGCCCAACTGTGCCCAGAGGCGCTCGGCGGCGTTCGGGAGGATCGGCTCCAGCAACACGGCGGCTGCCTTCGCGAGTTGGACACAATCGCGGATGACCTGTGCGGCCTCCGCTTCGTCCTCGTCGACGAGCTTCCAGGGCTCGTTGCGCTGGATGTACTCGTTGCCGAACCGCGAGAGACGGATCCCCGCCTGGACCGCCTCCCGCAGCGAGTAGCCGTTCAGTCCATCGCGGAACTCCTCGATCGCCTCGTCGATCTCCGCTATGACCTCCTCGCTCGGGTCCGCTTCGGGCGTGCCCTCGAAGTTCCGGTGGGCGAAGAGCAGGGAGCGGTAGACGAAGTTCCCGAAGTTGCCCACCAACTCGCCGTTGACCCGCTCCTGAAAGCGCTCCCACGAGAAGTCGATGTCCTGTTGGAACCCGCCGGTGGTCACGAGGTAGTATCTGAGGAGATCGGGATCGAACCCCTCGTCTAGGTAGTCGTCGGTCCATATCGCCCGGTTCCGCGAGGTCGAGAAGGCCCTCCCGTCCAGGTTGACGAACCCGCTCGCCATCACCGCCCGGGGCTCGTTGTAGCCCGCGCCACGAAGCATCGCGGGCCAGAAGACGGTGTGGTGCTGGATGATGTCCCGGCCGATGACGTGGATCAGTTCCCCCTCGCCGTCCTTCCACGGTTCGGCCCAGTCGAAGACCTCCTCGCCCACGCGTTCGGAGTACTGCTTCGTGCTCGCGACGTACTCGATGGGGGCGTCGACCCAGACGTAGAGCACGAGGTCCTCCTTGCCCTCGGCGGGGTACTCGATCCCCCAGTCCATGTCGCGGGTGATACAGAGGTCCTGCAGCTCGCCCTCGATCCACTCCCTGGGCTGGTTTTTGGCGTTGTCGGTCCCTTCGAGCCGGCCCAGGAATCCCTTGAGGTACTCCTGGAAGTCCGAGAGCCGGAGGAACTCGTGCTCGCGGGTGCGGTACTCGGCGGGGTTCCCGGTCAGCGTGCTCGTCGGATCCTCGATCTCGCCGGGTTCGAGGTGGCGCTGACAGCCCTCGTCGCACTCGTCGCCACGGGCCTTCTCGCCGCAGTAGGGACAGGTCCCCTCGACGTATCTGTCGGGAAGGGGCTGGTCGACCTCGGGGTCCCAGGCGACCTGGATCTCCTTCTCGTAGACGTGGTCGCCGTCGATCCACTCGCGGACGAACTCCCGGGTGAGTTCGGCGTTGGTCCCGTCGTGGGTGTGGCCGTAGTTGTCGAACTCGACGCCGAACTCCGGGAACGTCGCCTCGTACTTCTCGTGCCACTCGAGGGCGAACTCCTCGGGGGTGACGCCCTCCCTCTCGGCGTTGACCGCGACGGGAGTGCCGTGCATGTCCGATCCCGAGACGAACGCCGTCCGCTGGCCCAGCGTCCGCAGCGAGCGCGCGAGGACGTCGCCCGAGACGTAGGTTCGGAGGTGGCCGATGTGCAGGTCGCCGTTGGCGTAGGGCAGCCCGCAGGTGACCACCGCCGGATGGTCCGTCGGGTAGTCGTCGTGGCTCATGTGTCTTCGTGACCGATGGCGGGTCCTAAACCCGCCGGTTTCGGTTTTCGGGCGGTTCGTCGAGGCGGCTGGTTTCCTCCTCGTGACGGTCCGCACGAGGGAAAAAGCGAGTGGCCACCGGACGCTATCGCTGGCGCCGCATGCGCATCGACGGCATCTCCCGGTGAACGATCACGTCCGTTCTATCGCCCCGAGGCCGAATAACGGTTGTCCTACTCGTTGACGCTACAGACCAGCGTCGAGCGGTCGGTTCCCATGATCACGTCCTGGGTGACGCTGCCGAAGAGGGCCTTGCCGGTCGGGCTGCGCTTGCGGCCGGCGACACAGATGCAGTCGGCCTCGTAGCGCGCCGCGGTGTCGAGGATCGCCATCGGCGGATCGCCGCCGACTCCCTCCATCGAGACCTCGATCCCTGCCTCCTCGAGGATCGAACGCGCCTCGGTAACCGCCTCGACCGACTCCATGTCGCCGTCCTCGTTGTCGAAGACGTGGACGAGGACCGCGTGGATCCCCTCGTGGCCCGGCAGGTCCGTGATCGCCGTCGCCTGGGTGCGTGCGCGCTCGACGTTCGCGTCCACTCCGACGATGATGTCGTACACGCTCGGCCCTATTGATCCCAGGGGCTTAGCTACCGGTGACTGTCGAGCGCCGAGAGGAACCGTTCGAGGACCTCGCGGGTGACGTGTGGCATGCAGACGATCCGTAGCTCGCCCCGGCCCGTCCGCGAGATCCGCCACCCATCCGAACGCAGCGCCTCGAACAGTTCCCGCGGGAGCTCCGCGGCGACGATCGGGAGTTCCGGCTCGACGACCTGGAGGCCGCGGGCCGACAGCTCCCCGGCCAGCCACTCGGCGGTCGCCCGGGCACGTTCGTAGTTCTCCCGATAGCCCTCCGGCCACAGCGCCTCGCAAGCTGCGACCGTGCTCGCGACGCCCGCGCCGCTTCGCGTGCCGGTCAGACTCGCCTGGCTCGCGGACTCGAGATACGGCGTCTCGACCGCCAGCGCGTCGAGCATCTCCCGATCCCTGACGAGAAAGCCGCCGGCGGGGATCGCCGCCCGACCCACCTTGTGGGGATCGATGGTCATCGAGTCGATCGGGGCGTCCGCGAAGCTCCACGCGTGGTCGGTAAACGGCAGGAGGAAGCCGCCCCACGCCGCGTCGACGTGGACTCGTGTGCCGGCCGAGCGGGCGATCCTCGCCAGATCGGGGATCGGGTCGACCCGTCCGTACTCGGTGGTGCCGGCGACCCCGACGACCAGTGCCGTCCGATCGTCGACTGCGGCCTCGACCGCAGCCGGATCGGCTCGCCCGTCCTCGGTGGGGACGAGCCGCAACTCCACGTCGAGCAGCCCGGCGGCCTTCCGGAAGCTGAAGTGGGCGCTCTCGGGGACGACGACGTTCACGCCGTCGGTTCCGTTCTCGTCGCGGGCGAGGTTCCGCGCCGCGCGCACCGCCTGGATGTTCGCCTCGGTCCCGCCGCTGGTGACGTATCCGTACGGCTCCGGGAGGTCTGCGACCCCGCCCAGACACTCGATCGCCTCCCGTTCGAGGTCGGCGACCGCGGGATAGCTCGCCGGGTCGCCGGGGTTGGTCGCGAGGTATCGCTCGGCGGCCCGCCGGGCCGCGGGGTGGGGCTCCGTACACATCGAGGAGAGCACCCGGTCGAACGACTGTGGCTCCCTACCCCCTGTCCGCTGCATACCTCCCATGACCCCGTCCGTCGGTTAGCCACTTTCGTTCCCGGCCGACCGGCCGCAGAACGCTTCAGCGGGGCCACGGGGCCCTTGCGAGTACCTGCACCGGGACTATGGGTAACGCACGCTTGTGTTGGTTCGTGGCACTATCCGAAGACGACAACAACGGGGAGGAGCTAGAGGAAGCCAAGGAGAGCGCCGAGTCGGCGTTCGACCCGGTTTCCGAACCGGTCGTACTCGCGGCCGTCGCCTCGGTCGCGTTCTCCTGGTACCAGTTCTACGTTCAGGGGAACAAGGTCCACGGCATCTTCGTGGGTCTGTGGGCGCCGACGCTGCTGGGCGCCGCGGGCTACCTGAAGCAGCTCCAGATCGCCGAGAAGCTCGATGCCGGTCTCTCGTTCCGGTAAGCCGTCCGACGCGGACCGGCAGTCGAACCGACGGGCCCGCGCCGGGTCCGTTCACGCGTTGCGGAACCGTCGCGTCGACGTGATTCTCCCGATCACCGAATCGAGTCCAACAGCAGCTTCTGCTCGACGCGTTTGGCCTCGTGTTGGACGTCACGCACCGCGTCGATGTTCGCGCTGATCGAACTCACGCCCGTGTTGACGAGGTGCTGAACCATCTTCGGCTTCGAGCCGGCCTGCCCGCAGATGCTGGTTTTCACGTCGTGTTCCCGGCAGGTCTCGATAGTGCTCTCGATCAGCTCCAGAACGGCGGGATGGAGCTCGTCGAACCGGTCGGCGACGTTGCCGTTGTTGCGATCGACGGCCAGGGTATACTGGGTGAGGTCGTTGGTGCCGAAGGAGGCGAAGTCGATGCCGGCCTCGGCCATTCCCTCGATCGAGAGCGCGCTCGCGGGCGTCTCGATCATCACGCCCCACGAGCGCCGGTCGGCGTCGATGCCCGCCTCCTCCATCAGTCGACGTGCGGCGAGGACGTCCTCGGCGTCGTTGACCAGCGGGAACATGATCTCGACGTTGTCGTAGCCCATCTCGTAGAGCCGCGAGAAGGCCCGCA
>CAYVQH010000005.1:0-34348 GCA_964454105.1 uncultured Halobacteriales archaeon
TGGTATCACGTGACCTTGCCATGGTCACAACCTGGGTTCAAATCCCAGCCAGCGCATTTTCGTTGAACGCAAAACCGCGAGCAACCGGCTTGGCGTGCTGCGAGCAGTTTTCACGTGGCGCACAATCGTTCTCCGATGGGATTTGAGCAGGGAGCGGAGCGAACGGAACGTGAGCGAAACGACCGAGTTCAAATACCGACCAGCGCATTCTCCGAACCCATCTACCGCGCCGATCAGCCCGCCGGCTCCGGCCCTTCTTCCGTCTCCTCCTCGCGAACCACGACCGTGGAGATACGGGCTCCGTCCACCGCCTCGACCGTCAGTCGGTAGCCCTCTACCGAGACCTCGTCGTCGATCTCGGGGACGCGACCCAATTGATCGAGCACCAGCCCGCCGATGGTCTCGAACTCCGCGCGCTCGAACTCGGCGTCGAGCGCATCGTTGACGTTCGAGAGGGAGACGCCCCCGTCGATGGCGTAGGCGCCGTCTTCGTGTCGCTCGATCGAGGGTTCGCGCTCCTCGACCTCGATGTCGAACTGGTCCTGGATGTCGCCGACGAGCTCCTCGACGATGTCCTCGATCGTCACGATCCCCTCGAAGGCGCCCCACTCGTCGATCACCGCGGCCATCTGGCTCCGGTCGTGCTGGAACCCGGAGAGCAGGTCGTCGATTCGGCCCGTCTCCGGGATGATGATCAGGTCGCGGGCGAGGTCGCGGGCCGTGGGCTCGTCTCCGCCGACCTCGGTCGCCCGCAGCACGTCCTTGACGTCGACGAACCCGACGACCTCGTCGTCGTTCTCGGGATCCAAAACGGGATAGCGGGTGTGACCCGACTCGACGATGGTCGAGCGGAGCTCCGAGAGGGAGAGGTCGGCCGGGATCCACGCCACGTCCGGACGCGGGATCATGACCTGTCGGACGGCGGTGTCGTTCAGATCGAAGACGCGCTCGATCATCTCGACCTCCTCCATGTCGACGGCGCCCTGCTGGCCCGACCGCCCGAGCATCAGCAGGATCTCCTCCTCGCTGAGCGTCTCGTCGGTTTCGGAGGCGGGCGAAACGCCGACCATCCGGGTGAAGAAGTTGGCGGTGCCGTTGAAGACGACGATGCCCGGAAGGAGCAGGTAGTAGAAGGCCTTCATCGGCGGGGCGACGAGCAGCGAGATCCGTTCGGCCTCCTGGATGGCGATCGTTTTCGGCGCCAGCTCCCCGAAGACGACGTGTAGGAAGGTGATGAAGCCGAAACCGACCGCGAACGCGACGAGGGAAATGGCGCTCTCGGGGAGCACCGATTCCAGAACCGGCTCGATGAGCGCCGCAACGGCGGGTTCCCCGACCCAGCCCAGTCCGAGCGAGGCGATCGTGATTCCGAGCTGGGTGGTCGCGAGGTAGTCGTCGAGGTTGTCGATGGCCTCTGCGAGGGTGTCGGCGCCCGTCCGCCCCTCCTCGACGAGCTGATCGACTGCCGTCGAGCGGAGCCGTACGAAGGCGAACTCCGAGGCCACGAAAAAGCCGTTCAGGACCACCAAGAAGAGCGCGAGGAGGATCCCGCCGACCGAGAACGCGACGTCTACCATCGAGTTCCTCGAAGGCGGTCCCGACACGGCGTCCGCACGGTATCGCCGTCGCGAACACCTGAGGAGCGACGGTCCACCCGTCGTTCGAACGAGGACTGTGCCGCTCCGGCGGAACCGCGGACCGGACGGGTCGAATCGGGGGCGACGCCGGCGGTACCGATCCGGGTGATACTGACGACGTCTCCGTGGGGACCGAACATACCCATCCTACTGGAGGAGTTCACAAAACGGTGGCGTCCGACGAGCCACCCGTAGCGTCGCGGTCCGGACGTGTATCCGTGTCCGATCGAACCCGTACCTATACCACCGTTCGGCGCCTCTTGCGAGCATGGCGCAATCACTCGACGGGATCGAGACGACACTGGGCGAGGTCACCGACATCGAGGACGACGAGCGCGCACGCGAGCGCCTCGAGGGCGCCCGCGAGGAGCTTCAAGCACTACGCGAGCGCGGCGAGGTCGACGAGGAGCGTGCCGAGGGCATCGAAAACGAGATCGACCAGCACCTCCGGGCCATCGAGGAGCGCGACAGCTACGAGGTCGACGCGATGGGCGCAGCCAGAAGCCCCGACGACGAGAACGCGTAAGCGCAACCCCCTTACTTGCCGGTCGCTTCCTCCCGACCATGACTGTCAGTGCGGACGACGCCCTCGCGGAACACTCGGCGTTCGAACGGGGTACGGAGGGATACGAACTGTCAACGACGCCGTTCGAGACGGTCGTCCAGACCGACGCGAGCGGAAGCGAAACGCGTTATCGTGTCGTCACGTGGATGCCGACCCTCGACGCCGTCGTCGAGGATGAGATGGTCGCCGACGTGGTCGAGGAGGGGTGGCTCGAAACGCTCGAACGGCGTCTCGACGATCCGACACAGGTCACCACCGGCCTCGAATCGGTCGAATCGGAGGTGGTTCGCGAGGGAGAACGGATCCGCGTCGGCATGACGTTTGAGAGTTCCCGGCCCGATCGAGCGGTCGAGAACGCGAAGGCACTCGCGGAGTTCGTCGAAGGGACGTGGATACAGGGGATCGTTCCGGGTTACGAGTACGGCGAACCGGCGTCGTCGTTGCTGGATCGGGCGACGCAGAACTACGAGGAGGACTAGTCCATCGAGATGTAGGTGCGGGTATCCTCGACGCCGTTGACCCCCTGGATCCCGTCGGCGGCGATCTCCTTTACCTGTGCCGGCGAATCGACGTTCAGTTTGGCGATGA
Source organism: uncultured Halobacteriales archaeon (assembly GCA_964454105.1). Lineage (GTDB taxonomy): Archaea > Halobacteriota > Halobacteria > Halobacteriales > Halalkalicoccaceae > Halalkalicoccus. Next base: position 2,791 of record CAYVQH010000005.1, read on the forward strand.
TGTCCACGTCGCCGGCGACGATGTGGGCCTCGGTGACGCCGTCGATGGCCTCGATCGACCCCTTGAGTCGGTCGGCCTCGCCCGTGTTCGCCTTGACCATGACGTATGCCGTGACCACGATCAAACACCTCCGGCCGCGGCGCGTTCGACGCGGCCGACGATCAGCTGCCGGACGTCGTCAAGCGCCTCGAAGTCGGCGAGCACCGCGAGGCGATCCCCGGCCTCAAGCGACTCGTCGGGTGAGGGGATCGCGAGCGGCTGGCCCTTCTTCCCGAACGCGAGAAACGTCGCGTCCGCCGGGAGCTCGATCTCGCTGATCGTGTACCCCTTGGTCGGCGAGTCGGGCTGGACGGTGAGTTCGACCACCTGGAGGTTCTGGGCGATGTCGGCGATCGCGCGGACGCTCCCACCCAGGAGGGCGTTCTTCGCGCTGATCGCCCCGAGTCGCTCGGGGTAGATGATCTCGTCGACCTCGTCGGCGTACTTCTTGTAGATCTCCTCGCGGTAGTCCTCGTCGATCCGAAGGATCGTGCGACAATCGTGGTGTTTCGCGATCATACAGGCTGCGAAGTTCGTGTTGAGGTCGCTCGTGAGCGCCCCGAATGCGTCGGCGGTGCCGATCCTGGCCTCCTCGAGGACCGACTCGCGGGCGCCGTCGCCCTCGATGACGTCGTACCCCTGTGACCGAGCTCGATCCGCCGTGTCCGGGTCGTGTTCGACGATCGTGACCTCGTGGCCCTCCGCAGAAAGCACGCGTGCCGTACGCAATCCCACCCGTCCGGCACCGACAATAACGAATCGCATACTCCACCATACGCCGGGGGGTATGAATAATGTTACCCCATCCGATCGCAGGCAAAGCTTTTGCCCCATGATACCGTATTTCGTGGAAATGGTTCACGCATTCGTCATGGTGAAGACGGCGGCAGGGAAGGCGGAAGCGATGGTCGAGGCCGCCCGCGAGATCGGATCGATCTCCGAAGCCCACATCATCGCCGGGGACTACGACCTGGTCGCGGAGGTCGACACCGAGGAGGTCTACGACGTGCTCCACACGGCCTCCGCCGAGTTACAGGGACTCGACGGCGTCGCCGACACCAAGACCTACATCTCGCTCGACTGACTTCACCGATCGCGCTCCTCGGCGCGCTCGAGCAGCCGCTCGCGCTGTCCCGCCAGCCGTGGCGGGAGTTCCTCGTAGACCGAATCGAACACGTCCTCCGGGCGGACCTCGGCTCCCGATTCGGCCCGCTTGATCGCGCGCCGTAGTTCGTCCTCGACTTCCGTCTCGACCTCCTCGATGAACGCGTCGTCGAGAACGCCCTCCTCCCGGAGATAGGTCCCATAGCGCTCGACCGGATCGGCGGTGCGCCACTCGGGGAGGTCCTCCCCGTCGCGATAGCGGGATGGATCGTCGCTGGTGGTGTGGGCACCCTGCCGGTAGGTGAGGCTTTCTACGAGTACGGGTTCGCCCCTGCGGGCCGCCGCGAGCGCCTCCCCGACGACCGCGTGGACGGCGAGGGGGTCGTTGCCGTCCACTTGCGTCCCCGTAATGCCGTAGGCATCGGCCTTGATCGCGATCGACTCGCTCGCGGTCTGGTTCTCGCGGGACATCGAGATCGCCCAGCCGTTGTTCTCACAGAAGAAGACGGTCGGTGCCGAGAACACGCCCGCGAAGTTCAGCCCCTCGTGGAAGTCGCCCTCGCTGGTCGCACCGTCGCCGAAACAACAGAGGACGGCCGCGTCCTCCCCTCGATAATCGATCGCCATGCCGAGGCCGACGGCGTGGGGGATCTGTGAGGCGATCGGCACCGTTTGAGGAAGGGTTGGGGATCCCTGCCCGGATTCGAATTCGGGATGGCCACGCCGAAACCGGAGGAGATCGCTCATCGGTACTCCCCGGGCGATCTGTGCGGCGTTCTGTCGGTACGTGGGGACGAGCCAGTCGCGCTCGGCGAGCGCGTGGGCCGCTCCGACCTGCGAGGCCTCCTGGCCCTCGAAGGGCGGATACCCGCTCATCCAGCCGCGTCGCTGCAACGAGAGGGCGCGCTCGTCGAACCGTCGGGCACGGACGACGTCCCGATAGAGCGCCAACGCACGCTCCTCGTCGACGTCGACCGCGGAAAAGGGGTGTTCGCCGATGACGCGATACATGGTCGGCTCGACTCACGGCGGAACGAAAGCGATTCCGATACCGAAAAGGGAACGGGCCCCCTACGTGGAGCATGCTCAGCCTCGGGACGGCCGTGGGGATCGCGGTCGTCGTCATCGTCAACACCGCGATCGCGTCGGTACTCGTTCGGTTCTTCCGGCTGCGTCTGAACACGCGTGGCGGGATGGTCGTCTTCTCCATGTTCCTCATTCCGCTCGCGTTGACGGTGTCGCTTCTGATCTTCGGACAACTGCCGATCTTCGGCACGATCGATCGCCAGAGCGTGATGCTGGTCGCGATCCTCATGCCGCTCCTTTTGGGCTTCGTGATCGACCTGTTCTGGATGCCAACCCCCGGGGAAGTCGAAATCGCTCGGCGTGATTAGAGAGCGCGCGCGATCGCGTCCTCGACCCGATCGAGCACCGCCGTCGGCGATCGGGTCGCATCGACCCGGACGAACCGACTGGGATCGTCCGTGAGGAGGCGCTCGTAGTTCTCGCTCACCCGCTCTAGGTATCCCGACTGCTCGAACTTGTTCGTCGCACCGCTCCGTCTCGCGCCCGTTTCGGGATCGACGTCGAGATAGATCGTCAGATCGGGCGGGCGGGTGAAGGGCGCGTGAATCCGGCGGACGTACTCCATCGGGCGGTCTATGACTCCTTCGAGTGCCGCCCCCTGATAGGCGTAGCGCGAATCGGAGTACCGATCGGAGATCACCAATCGACCCGCCGACAGGGCGGGTCGCACGACCCGCGAGAGGTGGTCCGCGTGGTCCGCCGTGTAGAGGAACAGTTCGGCGAGGGGATCGGCCCCGTCGTCCCCGATCGAGTGCGCGACCGCCTCGCCGTACCACGAGTCGGTCGGCTCACGGGTGAAGACGGCGTCGGGATAGGAAGACGAAAGGGCCTCGTGAACGGTGGTCTTGCCGCTGCCGTCGAGACCTTCGAGCGTAACGAGCATGGTGGCGGTTCGGGCACGTCCCATTACTCTCTGTCGGATGTCCCGATGTCGCCGCTTCGGAGGTAGTTTTACCACGAGCCGAACACATATTGCTGGCATGAAGGTCCTCGTAACCGGCGGGACGGGATTCATCGGGCAATACCTGTGTGCCGAGTTGGACGAGCGGGGTCACGACGTGACCGCACTCGCACGCTCGCCGGACGCGAGCGGACTTCCCGAGGGAGCGTCGATCGTTCGAGGCGACGTGACCGACCCTGACTCCCTCAATTTCGAGGGTCAGGACGCGGTCGTCAACCTCGTCGCGCTCTCGCCGCTGTTCAAGCCCAAGGGCGATGCGACCCACGAGGCGGTCCACCTCGGCGGAACCAGGAACGTCGTCCGCGAGGCCGAGGACGCCGGCGTCGACCGGCTGCTCCAGATGAGCGCGCTCGGGGCCGATCCCAGTGGACCGACGGAGTACATCCGCGCGAAGGGAAAGGCCGAGCGCGTCGTTCGCGAGTCCTCGCTCGACTGGACGATCGTCCGGCCGTCGGTGGTCTTCGGTGACGGCGGGGAGTTCATCTCCTTTACGAAGAAGCTCACGCCGCCGTACGTCGCGCCGCTGCCCGGTGGCGGACGGACCCGCTTTCAGCCCATCTGGGTCGGCGACCTCGCGCCGATGCTCGCGAAGGCGATCGACGACGAGCGCCACGTCGGCGAAGTCTACGAGATCGGCGGTCCGGCGGTGTTGACGCTCGCCCGGGTGGCGAAGCTCGCTCACGGCGCCGAGGGACGATCGGTCACGGTCGTCCCCGTCCCCATGGTCCTCGCGAGGCTAGGGATGACCGCCGCCGGACCGATCCCGTTCATTCCGTTCGGCCCGGACCAAGCCCAATCGCTCGAGTTCGACAACACGGTACGCGAGAACGACATCGAAGCGTTCGACGCTGCCGAAGACGATCTGCTCACGCTCTCGGCATATCTAAACGGGTAGCCGTTCCTCGACGCTCCTCGGGAAGCGCGAAACCCGCCGGTCGAGATGCCCGTACCGTGATCGACGCGCCGACCCGGATTCGGCGCCCTGACACGACCAAGAGAATGAAACCGACTGTATAAGTATTAATTTATCTTGTATTCTATCATAAGACTTATGTACTTATTGCTACCAGTTAGTATCAACGGAGAACTGTCTGTAATATGAAACTCGCGATGATTGGGTTCGGACAAGCCGGCGGGAAGGTCGTCGATCGGTTCCTGGAATACGACGACCGGACCGGAAGCGCCATCGTCCGCGCGGCGGTGGCGGTCAACACCGCCAAGGCGGACCTGCTCGGACTCACACACGTTCCGGAGGAGAACCGCGTACTGATCGGTCAGGCACGCGTGAAAGGTCACGGCGTCGGTGCCGACAACGAACTCGGCGCGTCGGTCGCCGAGGAGGACATCGACGAGGTCCAGGGCGCGCTCGACGGGATCCCCACCCACGAGATCGACGCCTTTCTCGTCGTCGCCGGGATGGGCGGCGGCACCGGATCCGGCGGTGCCCCCGTTCTCGCGCGCCACCTGAAACGCATCTACACCGAACCCGTCTACGGGCTCGGGATCCTGCCGGGCAGCGACGAGGGCGGGATCTACACCCTGAACGCCGCCCGGTCGTTCCAGACGTTCGTCCGGGAGGTGGACAACCTCATGGTCTTCGACAACGACTCCTGGCGCAAGACCGGCGAGTCCGTCGAGGGCGGTTACCGTGAGATCAACGAGGAGATCGTCACCCGCTTCGGCATCCTCTTCGGGGCCGGCGAGATCGGTGCGGGCGACGAGGTCGCCGAAAGCGTCGTCGACTCCTCGGAGATCATCAACACCCTCGCCGGAGGAGGGGTCTCGACGGTCGGTTACGCGTCGGAAGTCCTCAGCCAGCAGGAGTCGAGCGGCGGCGGCCTGCTTTCCCGTTTCACCGGCGGGGACCAACCCGATATCGACACCGCCCACACCACAAACCGGATCACGAGCCTCGTCCGGAAGGCCGCGCTGGGTCGGCTCACGCTGCCCTGCGAGATCCGGGGCACCGAACGCGCCCTGCTCGTGATGGCCGGACCGCCGCGACACCTCAACAGGAAGGGCATCGAGCGCGGGCGCAAGTGGGTCGAGGAGCAGACCGGCAGCATGGAGGTTCGCGGCGGGGACTATCCCGTCTCCGGCGCGAACGAGGTCTCGGCCGTCCTCCTGCTCTCGGGGATCAACGACGTCCCCCGGATTCGCGAGCTCCAGCAGATCGCCGTCGAGGCCCAGGACAACATCGAGGAGATCCGAACGGAGAGCGAGTCCAACCTCGACGGGTTGGTCAACGACGACGGCGACGAACTCGACCCGCTGTTTTAGAACCCACCCTATTATTATCGCGCGTGGCCGACCGGGGAGCGATGCACGTCGTCGTCCCGTTCGCCACGAACGAACCCAAGACCCGGCTAGCGGATCTGCTCGATCCCGACGAGCGCCGGGAGTTCTCACGGGCGATGCTCGAGGACGTTCTCGCGGTGATCCGTGAGGCTGGCGGCGAACCGACGGTGCTCGCGACTGCCCCACTCGACGTGGATTCGCCCGTGACCGTCGACGACCGGTCGCTCACGAACGCGGTGAACGGGGCGCTTGAACCGGAAACGGCGGTCGTGATGGCCGACCTGCCGCTGGCGACTGACGGAGCGCTCGAAACGCTGTTCGATGCGTCCGGTGACGTGGTCCTCGCACCGGGGCGGGGCGGCGGAACGAACGCGCTGGTCTCCCGTCGTCCGGGCTTCCGCGTCGACTACCACGGCGGCTCCTTTCTGAAACACCGGGCGCGAGCGAGGGAGGCCGGGTCCGTGGCGGTCATCGACTCCCACCGGCTGGCGACCGACATCGACGAGCCCGCGGATCTGGTCGAACTCCTGATTCATGGAGAGGGCGCCGCAACCGATTGGCTCCGGGACGCGGGATTCGAGCTCGTCCACCGGAGGAGTCGACTCGCGGTCGGGCGGGGATGAGACGACCGCGGCGAGTGGGACCCGATGTCGACGAGACGACCGGTGGCCGGAGGTTTTTATCGCTGGACGGCGGATCGGGAAACGATGATTCCGGGGGCTGAGAAGTACGACATCGACATCACCATCGACGACCGCGAGATCGACCGTGTGCTTTCGGTCACGCCCGCGGACGTCTCGCCGGCTCCCGAACTCACCTTCGCGAAGAACGTGTTCGTTCCCCTCACGACGGCTTGCCGATACACCTGCACCTACTGTACGTACTACGACCCGCCAGGAGAGGCGAGTCTCCTGTCGCGCGAGGAGGTGCGTGAGATCCTCGAAACGGGCGTCGAGGCGGGCTGTACGGAGGCGCTGTTCACCTTCGGCGACGATCCCGACGACCGCTACACGAGGATCCACGACCAGCTCGACGAGTGGGGCCACGACTCGATCCACTCGTACCTCCGGGAGCTGTGCGAGATCGCGCTCGATGTCGGGATCCTCCCCCACTCGAACCCCGGCGACCAGACCCGCGAACAGATGGCCGAGGTCGCCGACGCCAACGCGAGCATGGGTGTGATGCTCGAGACGACCGCCGATGTCCGCGCCCACGGCGGTCCCCAGGCGAAGTCGCCGGGCCAACGGCTCGCGACCCTTCGGACGGCGGGCGAACTCGGCGTACCCTTTACGACCGGTATCCTCGTCGGGATCGGCGAGGGCTGGCGTGACCGCGCCGAGAGCCTCATTGCGATCCGCGCGCTCCACAAGCGCTACGGCCACATCCAGGAGGTGATCGTCCAACCCGTCTCGAACAACGAGCGCTGGCACGACGGGTCGCCGGATCTGGAAACCATGCGCCGAACGGTCGCGATGGCCCGCGCGACCCTGCCCGAGGAGGTCTCCGTACAGGTCCCGCCGAACCTCGCACCCGCTCGTGACCTGCTCGACTGCGGGATCGACGACTTAGGGGGCGTCTCGCCGATCACCGACGACCACATCAACCCCGACTACGCGTGGCCCGCGCTCAGGGAGCTCGAGGGGATCGCGGCGGAGGCGGGCGTCCCCCTCGAGGAGCGCCTCCCGGTGTACGATCGGTACGTGGACGAGACATGGATTTCCGAGCGCGTGCGCCGGGTGATCGAGTCGATCACTCGGAGTCCTTCATCCAGTCGGGCGTGAGATCGGGCATCCGCTTTCTGATGACCGTGTAGACGATCGAGACCCCCAACGCGAGCAGCATAACGTTCCGGATGAAGCCGTCGTAGAGGACGAGAACTGGAAGGGTGACCACGCCCATCAGTGCGAGGTCCTCGGGGGCACCGTCGTAGCGGATCCAGCGGCGTGGTGCGATCCAGCGTCCGAGCGGGTGGGCGTAGACCGCCTGCTGGGAGGTGCGAGTCCACGGTCTGAGCTCGTGGCCCGCACCTGCGGCGTCGGTGACGGCGTGGACGGTCGCACCGAGCGTGAAAAACGCCGCTCCGACGCTCGCGGCGGAGGGAGAAATGGCGGCCCAAACGGTCGTGGGGAGGGCGACGAACCACCCGAGAATCGGGAAATGAAGCGTCCTTCTGTGGATTCCGACGAACAGATCGAGATCCGGAAAGACGCTTCCCAGCAGGGCTGCGACGGCGGCGACGACCGCGAACTCCGGCAACAGAAGGGCCGTCACGGACGCCATCGCCACCCCGATGGCGCCATGAGTGGTGTTCATCATCCCTCTAGCCTACGTCCCGGGGGAAATAGGCGTTCCGAACCGGGAGATCGGATCAGTCGCCGGTCATCGGCGTGCCGTCGGCCCGCGGTCCAAGCGTCGGCCCGTGCGGGCCGTCGTCGGGATCGATCCGCCGCCTTTCGCGGTAGTCCGTCGAGCGCTCGACGGGAACCCGACCGACGGAGGCGATCATCTCGACGAGCTCCGAGACGTCGCGGAACTCGCCGTGTTCCCCGCCGGCGCGCTTAGTGATCTCCTCGGAGAGTATCGTCCCCATGAAGTCGTTGGCGCCACACGAAAGCATCTTCAGGCCCTGCTCGTCGCCGTACTTCACCCAACTGGACTGGACGTTCTCGACGTTGTCGAGGAACAGTCGGGAGACCGCGATCATGAGTTCGTCCTCGTCGGTACTCGCGCCCCCGGTGACCGCGCCGCGTTCGTACAGCGGCGTCGACCGGTGGATGAACGAGAGGGGCACGAACTCGGTGATGACGCCGGTTCGGTCCTGCAGGTCTCGAACACGCTTCAGGTGCATTACGCGATGAGCCTCGTTCTCGACGTGGCCGTACATGATCGTCGCGGTCGTGTCCAGCCCGACGTTGGCGGCGGCCTCGATCGCGCGCTCCCACTCGTCTGACCCTATTTTGCCCGGACAGATCACCTCGCGGACCTCGTCGACGAGGATCTCGGCGGCGGTGCCCGGAACCGAGTCCAGGCCAACCTCCTTGAGCCGACCGTACACCTCCTCGTAGTCCCAGTCGGTGCCCCGGCGGGCGTGGTACGCCTCCTCGGGGGTCATCGAGTGGACGTGGACACCCCCGACGCTCATCGCGTCGATCTGCTCGACGTAGGTGCTGGGATCGGTGGCGTACCGTTCGGGCGGCTTGAAGTTGAGTTCGGGGTCGTCGTCCGCGGCACGGAGGATCTCAAGGTGCTCGGAATCGAGCGCGAACGCCGGGTGCAGTCCCGAAACCGAGCAGACCTCGTAGATGCCCAGATCGAGGGCGTCGGAAACGATCCCGCGGGACTGCTCGGGCGTCTTCGTGAAGCCGGGATGGTCGACCTCCGAGTCACGCTCGAAGTTGCTCGCGGTGTCCTTGAAGTTACAGAATAGACACCCCGTATTGCAGGCGGTGGTGAGGTTGTTGTTGAGGTTTGGAACGAACGTGACCTCCTCGCCGACGACCTCCGCGCGGCGGGCGTCGGCGGCTTCGAGGACGAGTTCCTTCCGGTCGGGGTCGATCCCCTCCCGCTCGGTACCGGTCGTCATGAGTTCGATTCCGTCGTCGACCGAGAGCCGGTCACCCGTACGTGCCTTCGCGAGCGCGTTCTCGAAGGACTGGTCGGTCTCCGGTCGGTGGTCGAACGCGAACTCGCGCTCGGCCTCGGGCTGGACGGCCATCACCGTATGGGGACCGCCCAGGGACAAAAGTCTAGGCGACCGGTGGATCGTGGTCCGGAACACCGACAGCGATATACCGAGTTGTGCACTACCGGATAGCCATCCGATGGACGCGATCTTCTTCGACATCGGCGGCGTGCTCCTCGATGCGGGGTCCGTTCGGCGGGCCCACGAGCGGTTCATCGCGGACCTCCACGAGGAGTACGGCCTCGACCCCGAGTCGGCTCTCGAGACCTGGCGCGCCGAACTCGGCGCACACTTCCGCGAGCGTGAGGGAACGGAGTTCCGCTCGGCCCGAGCGGGCTACGAGCGGGCGATCGACTCGCTCGGCGTCGATGGGGAGTGGGAACGGATCTTCAAGCGTGCGCTCGACGGGACGATCGAGCCCAACCCCGGCGCGGTCGAGACGGTGGAGGCGCTTTCCGAACGCGACCTCCACCTGGGCGTGATCAGCGACGTCGACGCCGCCGAGGGCCGCCGGATACTCGACGCCTTCGGGATACGGGAAGCGTTCGATTCGATCACGACCTCCGAGGAGGTGGGGAAGACGAAACCCGACGCCACGGTGTTCGAGACCGCCCTCGAAAAAGCGGATACGGCCCCCGAGCTATCACTGATGATCGGCGACCGGTATCGCCACGACATGGCAGGCGCGAAGGGGGTTGGCATGCGGACCGCGGCCTATGGCGCCGACGAGGGACCGGCGGTCGACCATCGCCTGACGGATCTCCGGGACGCCCTCGACCTCGTTTAGGGAGCGAGTTCCTCGATTGTTCGCTCGGTCATTTCCTCGTCGGCGTTCGACGGAACGACGACGATCGGCTCAGTGACGGGGGCAGTGTCGGCGACCGCCTCGAACCGGTCGCGTGCCTCCTCGGGCGTCCCCGCGACGCTCAGCGTCTCGACCATCGTCTCGGTGACCGCCTCGCGAGCGCGCGCTCGCTCGCCCGCCTCCCACGCCTCTGCGATCCGTTTCGCCTCGTCGGGAAAGCGCTTCGCGACCGTCCGGCGATAGCCCTCTCCGCTGCCGACGTAGTAGGCGATATGTCCGCGAACCGCCTGGCGCGCTTCGGTCGGATCGTCGGCGACCGCCGACGGTACGTACGGCGAGACGGCGATCTCTCCGGGATCGCGCCCCGTTTCTCGGGCCGTCCGTTCGACGGTCTCGAAGGACTCGTCGAGGTCGTCGAAGGGAATGGTGTGTGGCAGCCAGCCGTCGGCGGTGCGACCGGTCGCGCGGCGGCTGGCCTCACCGAGAGCGGCGACGTAGACGGACACGTCCGCCGAGAGCGCCGGGAAGTCCCTCGTGGAGAAGACCTCGCCGTCGTACTCGACGCGGCCCTCGTCGGCGGTGAAGGCACGGACTAGCTCGGCCGTTTCGTGGATCCGGCGGACGGGCCGGTCGTACTCCAGTCCGTGGAGGTCCTCGATCGCCTTCGGCGTGCTCGGGCCGATCCCCAGCCTGATCGGCCCCGAAGCGGCCTCGTCGAGTGAGGCGGCTGCACCCGCGAGGACCGCCGGCGAGCGCGAGAAGACGTTGACGATCGCCGTACCGAGCGCCGCATCAGTAGCGGGCGCGATCGCCGCGAGCGTGACGAACGCGTCGGCTCCCCAGAGCTCGCTGGCCCAGATCGAGTCGTACCCCATCGAGCCGATCCATCGCGCGAACTCGGGGGTTGGCTCCGCCCGTGGTACCAGGACGCCGCGTGGCATGGTTCCCCTTCGGGAGCACCGGTCATGAATCCCGAGGGAGACGGCGGCTACGGTAATCGTTCCGCGAGCGCGGGCAACGCCTCGGTGACGTCCTCGTGGAGAACGACGTCCGCCCGCTCGTCGTACGGGGTCGGATCGAGGTTACAGACCGCGAGGGATCCGCTCCGTGCGGCGGCCCTCGGAAGCGAGGCCGCGGGTTCGACGGTGAGCGAGGAGCCGACCGCGAGGAAGACGTCGCTCTCCTCGGCCCGACGGCGGGCCTCCGCGAGGATCGCCTCGGGCAGGGACTCACCGAACAACACGACGTCGGGTTTCAGGAGGCCGCCACACTCACATCGTGGTGGGTGTTCGCCGTCTCGGACGCGCTCGCGGACGGGATCGGCCTCGCCCTTTCGCCCGCAGTCCATACATACGACCCGCTCCGCGTTGCCGTGGAGTTCGAACACGCGTTCGGAGCCCGCCTCTCCGTGCAGGCCGTCGGTGTTCTGGGTGATCACCGCGTCGAGCCATCCCCGGGATTCCATCGCCGCGAGCGACCCGTGGGCGGCGTTGGGCTCGATCTCGTCGGGAAACATCGTCTCGTGGAGTTCGAGACGATCGATCCAGAACCCGGCAGGATCGGAGAGCAAGCGTTCGATCCGGAAGTCAGCGGGATCGAACTCGGCGTTCCAGATGCCTCCGTCTCCCCGGAAGTCGGGGATGCCCGAGGCGGTGCTGACGCCCGCGCCGGTGAGCGCGACGGTCGAGCCGGCACGACGAATCGCGTCGGCCAGTCGGTCGAGATCCTCGTTCATACGGTGCGGTACGGACGTCGACCGGATAACGACCTGGCTATCATCTGGACGTCAGAACCGACGCTATCGCCGAACGCACTCGAAGCGCCATGGCCGGGAGTCCGGTCCGGAAACGAAACGAATCCCAGGCGAACCGAAGCCGAAACTCGTAGTCGGCGAGTCGATGGGAGATGGGCGCATCGCGACGGCCACAGTGGGTACATTCCCCGTCGAGCATCAACGGGCAATCGATGCCGGCGGCGATACAGTCGGGACAGAAGTGAACGTCCATACTGTTGATACCGGCCGAGGGCATATATTTATTCGTACATAATATTGAGTTATACAACATCTAACGCCGCGAACGGGAAACGTTCATGGCGTGGCCGCAACGACTCGTTCCATGGACGACGGGGGCCGATCATGACGAGCGTCAAGGAGTTTCATGTCGAGCGCGAACCGACTGCGACCTCGCCGGGGGAGGGGGCGTTCGTCTTCACCGACGCCTACTCGGTGTTCGACTGGGGACGGATGCCGGATACGATCCCGCGAAAGGGTGCGAGCCTCTGTACGATGGGCGCGTTCAACTTCGAACTGCTCGAATCGGAAGGGGTCACGACCCACTACCGTGGAGTGGGCGAGCACGCGCGGCCGCTCGCGGAGGTCGAGGACCCGCCAATACGAATGACAATCGACCTCGTTCGGGTCCCCGAGTTGCCCCACGACGGGCGCGAGTACGACTACGGAGCGTATCACGCGAACGCGGGCGGGAACTATCTCATCCCCCTCGAGATCGTCTTTCGCAACCGGGTACCGGAGGGATCGAGCCTCCGGCACCGAAGCGATCCGGTCGACCACGGTCTCTCGTTCGAGGAGTGGCCCGACCGAGCCGTCGAACTCGACGAACCGATCGTCGAGTTCTCGACGAAATACGAGGAATCGGACCGATATCTCGACCGTGAGGAGGCCGACGATATCGCCGGGAACGCCAGTGTCGCGGACCTCGAAGCCGTCGCCCGCGAGGTGAACCGCGTCGTGAGCGAGCGGGCACAGGAGGGCGGGTTCGTCCACGAGGATGGCAAGATCGAGTGCTGCTACGTGGACAGCGAGATCCGCGTCGCAGACGTCGCGGGGACGTTCGACGAGAACCGGTTCTCCTACGACGGCCAGGAGATCTCGAAGGAGGTCCTCAGGGGCTATCACAACCGCACCCAGTCCGAGTGGGTCGAGGCGGTCGCGTCGGCGAAGGAGGAGGCGAAGTCACGGGGGGTTGCGGACTGGCGATCCCTCTGTGAGCACGATCCCGAATCCCTCCCCAGGGAGGTGATCGATCTGGCCTCCGAGATGTATGCCGCAGGAACGAACGCCTACACCGGCGAGGAATGGTTCGCCGCCCCGCCCATCGAATCGGTCGTCGAACGGGTGCGGACGCTCTAATCGGTCAGGACCTCCCCGATTCCGTCGATCGGTCTATCGGGGTTGATCTCGTCGATCGCTCGGTCCATTCCGAGCTGATACTCGTCGTCGCCCCGCAGCTCGGTCCGCCCGTGGTGGACGGCGACCGCCTTATCGAGGTGTAGCCGAACCGCCTCCAGCAGTGCCTCGGCTTCGAGGGGCTGTCCACGTCGCTTGACCTCCGCGAGATCGGCATCGTCGGGTACGTTGAATGCACGCTGGGTGATGATCGGTCCCTGATCGAGGTCGGTGGTGACGTAATGGGCCGTCACGCCGGCGACGCGAACCCCCTCCTCGATGGCCTGTCGGTACGCTTCCGCCCCCGGAAACGCCGGCAGGAGGCTCGGATGGACGTTGATGATCCGATCCTCGTAGCGGAAAACGACGTTGGGAGAGAGGATCCGCATGTACCGTGCGAGGACGATCAGATCCACCTCGTATCGCCCGAGAAGTTCGAGCAGCCGCTCCTCACTTGCGCTTCCCGTCTCGTTGCCGATGTCGTGAAACGGCACCCCGTAGCGTTCCGCGAGCGGTTCGAGGTCGGGGTGATTGCCGATCACGACCGAGATGTCCGCACCGAGTTCACCGTTGGTCCATGCCTCGAACAGCGCCTCGAGCGGATGGCTCTCCGTGGTAACGAGCACGGCGATCCCCTGGGTCTCGCGGTCCGCGGGAAAGCGAACTTGGACGTCGACCCCGAGGTCCTCGCTCAACTCCGTGAGCGCCTCACGGAGTTCCGCCTCGCTACACGTCATTCCGCTCGCGTCGACGTGCATCGTCATCCGGAACAGTCCCTCCCGGACCGCCTGGTCGAGGTCCTCGATGTTGATGTCGCGTTCGAACAGCAGCGTCGTCACACGTGCGATCAACCCGGTCTTGTCGTCACCGACGACCGTGATCTCCGTCAACGGTGGCGTCATCGGCGCCACCTCACAGTCCGAACCATTACCCGCCCTCGGCGGGTCGCAGCCAAAAACGTGTCCGTCCGTCGCATTTCGGGGGAACGATGATCCGAAACGTAGCACACACGTTCGTGTATCAGATCATAGAGTGGAAAGAGCTTTTGAGCACGACCGCGCCTATCGATGTATGGCCGCCTACACAGCGATCGTGACCGTTCGCCTGAAACAGGGTGTGCTCGATCCCGAGGCCGAGACCACCAAACGCGCGCTCGAACGCCTCGAGTTCGACCTCGATGCCCTGCGATCGGCCGATCGCTTCGAGATCGACCTCGACGCCGAATCCGAGCAGTCGGCCGAACGGCGGGCGGACGAGATGGCCGAGCGTCTGCTCGCGAACCCGACGATTCACGACTACGAGGTGGAGGTCCTCCCGCGAGAATGATCTCGATCGTTCGTTTCGGCGGTTCGAACTGCGATCGGGACGCACGTCGCGCGCTCTCGGAGATGGGGATCGAAAACGAGATCGTCTGGCACGAGGACGAACTCCCCGCGAAAACGTCGGGAATCGTCCTTCCGGGGGGGTTCTCCTACGGCGACTACCTCCGGGCGGGCGCGATGGCCGCGCGCTCGCCGATTCTCGGGGAGGTCCGCGAGGCCGCCGCCGGTGGCGTCCCCGTCCTCGGGGTCTGCAACGGCGCACAGATCGGCTGCGAGTCGGGACTGACGCCGGGAGCGTTCACGACGAACGCGAGCGCGCGCTTCCAGTGCGAGCACGTCCACCTCCGAGTGGAGAACGCAGAAACCCCGTGGACGGCGGCCTACGAGGAGGGCGAGGTGATCTCGCTCCCGATCGCCCATGGCGAGGGGCGCTTCGAGATCGGCGAGGAGGCCCTAGACCGGATCGAAGCCGAGGACCGGGTGTTGTTCCGATACTGCGAGGAGGACGGTCGGGTGACCGAGGCGGCGAACCCCAACGGTTCCGTGGGGAACGTCGCGGGAATCCGCGGAGAACACGAGTCGGTCGCGGTGCTCATGCCCCATCCCGAGCGCGCCGTCCTCGCCGACGTCGGCGGAACCGACGGTCGTGGGATCCTCTCGGCCTTCGCTTAGCGACGGATGTCTACGGGTGCGTCGCTCGCGAGCCACTGGGCAGGGTCTTCGGTGTTTCTGATGATCAACCAGCCATCCGCGTGAACGACCGCTTCGTCGGATTCATGAGCCATGTGAGTCGCCGTCGTCACCGACGGTGGACCCGTCTACACACTGACCGTATTTCATTAATCACTGCCTGTTCGCGTTAGCAGGCGGTTAACTCGTCGATTCAACGCGTGAGAGGCATGTTGTATCCGGCCTCTCGGTCCATCACCGCCTCCCACGTCGCCTCGCACTCACAGGAGACCTGCTCGAACACCGAGGGGTCCTGTCGGAGGTCGAAGTCCTTGATCGCACGCTGGACGCGGTCGTCACACTCCCCGCAGTTGTGTGGGCCCCGATCCGAGCCGTGTCCCACCGGATCCGAGACGACGATCGCGTCGGCGTCGGCGGTCGATTCGAGGACCTCCGCGACCGACCAGAGCCACGGCGGGCGATAGCCCCCCCGAAAGTAGAGTTCGTCCACCATCGTGTAGCGCTGGACGTTCGTCGGGTTCATCGAGACGGTGTGGGCGTAGTTTGCACACCGCCGGACCGACCGTTTCATGTCCTCGACGGCCTCCGATTCGGAGAGGAACGGCGGCTTCAACAGGAGGTAGGCCTTGATCCCCGCGCCCGCCGCCTCGGCGGCCTCGCTCGCCTCGATGAAGTCGGCAAAGTCGAAGTACTTGTTCACGCAGTCCCGGCGCACGCGGTCGCTCGCGGTCTCCAGTCCCACTGCCACGTCCGTCGCGAGGCCTCGATCGGTGAAGTCGGCGACCCGCTCGCCCTCGACGAAGTCGGGCAGGCTCTCCATCACGATGCGCTCGCGATCCGCGAACGTCTCCGCGATCGCTGCTCGGCTCTCGGCGCCCACCTCGCGCTCGTCGAGGAAGCTCCCGGAGGTGTAGATCTTGATCAGCGGGCTCTCCTCGTCGGCGTTCTCCCGTTCGTGTTCGAGACAGACCTCGATCTGGTCCATCAGCGCCTCGTGGCTCACGCTGCCGCCCTCGACCGACTCGGCGACGTAGCCACACATCGTACAGCCGCCCGCGCGCGCCCAACGACAGCCGCCGGTGTTGAGAATGATCGTCAACGACTGGCGCACCCCGCTGGGTGTGTTGTCCTCGTCGATCCAGACCCGCGTGGGCTCGTGGGGGTCGTAGTGTTTCTCCTTCTCGGCGCGAATGGAGCGCATCACCTGGTTGTGTGCGTCCATCCCGCGCCCCTGCTCGTAGACCTCGGGGCTCGGCTCGCTCATTGGGGGCCGTAGCCGCCCGTGGCCTAAAGCGGCTTCGTCTCCCCGTTGAACTACTCGCTGCCGACATCGAGGTCATCGACGACGACGTTCGCCGTTACTCCTCGTTCTCGGACACCTGTGGGGAGGTCTTACCCTCGGGCTCCTCGCCCTGGGGCGCGTTGTCCTGGGCCTCGACGAAGACGGCCTGTTCGACGAACTCCTGTCCGCCGCCGAGCCGGAGCTGGATCGTCCTCCCGGGCAGATCGGGGTCGTCCTCGTCGTTGGAGTCCTGCGGGACCGAAACGGCGGTGACATCGTCGAGCGTGAGGGTGCGTCGCTGGATCGGATCGCCCTCGTACTCGACTGTCTCCCACGTGTCGGCGTCGAACTTCTCGATGTTCTCGCCGAAGTACTCCTCGGAGTCCTTGTTGACCGAGTCCTCGGTCTGGGACTCGCCGGTCGTGCGGTTGTCGTCGAACTCCACCTCCTCGTGTTTGTACTGGTGCAGATGAACGAGCATACTCGATCAGGTTCGAGGCGAAGGTAAATAATAGTTGACGGGGGATTTTCTGACACGATCAATGAAGAGGAACGTTTACTATGACGTGGCGAAGTATGTGACACATGGTGGAGTTCGGGATCTATCGGGAGCTCGAGGAACCGATCAGCGAGGAGGAACTCGACGCCGCGGCCGACGAGTCCGGCCGAGTGTTGGAGGAGATGCGCGAGGAGGGTACGGACATCCGTTGGAACGAGTCGGACGTGCTCGCGAACGAGGACGGCGACGTGATCGGTACGTTCTGTCGCTACGAGGCCGAAAGCGAGGACGCGATCGAGGAACACGCCGAACGAGCGGGCCTCCCGGCGACGACGATCGCCCACGAGGCCGACCCGCTGGAGGGGGAATGACCGCGACCGGGGCTGGTCGCGATATCGCCCCAAGAGGGCGGTAAAACGAAACGAGGACCTGATGCGCACCCGAGAGTTCTGGGCGCTCGACGGGGACGACCGGGAAGTCATCGACCGATTGGAACCGGGGGTCGGTGACGACGGCGCCCGCGTGCTCGCGTATCTCCTCCTGCGTGCGGAACTCGAGGACGACCCGGCCACGGAACTCGTGCTCCGGATCGGGACGGGGTTGAACCGGAGTGCGATCACGTCGGCGATCGACCGACTCGAATCGGCGGGGGTGCTCGAACGGACCACCGTTCGGACCGACGCCCCCGGACGGCCACCGGCGGCATGGCACCCGATCGCGGATCGGAAACCGGTCGCCCGACGTCTCTACCGTCACCACGCCGGGAGGCTGCTGGAGCACGCTCGGGAGATGTGGGGTGTGGATCCCACATCGGAACCACGGACGACGGAAGAGCGGCTCTCGCTCGGACTGAACTGGCATCCCAACGGACTACACGTCCCGTTTTACGCCGCGAAACGCTCGAATCGCTTCGAGGAGTTCGCCCTCAGTGTCGACATCGAACACCACGGCGGTTCCCGGCAGGCGCTCGACGCCGTCCTCTCGGGTGCGGCGGACGTGGGGCTGGTCGGCGCGGCGACCGTGGCGCGGGCGGCCGGCGAGCCGGTGGTGCCGATCGGCGTCGCCTACCAGCGGGCGATGGCCGTCCTCTATACGACCCGCGAGACCTTCGGCGAGGCGCTGACCGGCGTCGAACGGCTGCGTGGTCGCCGGATCGGCATGCCGGCCCGATCGGAAACGCGGGTGCTCGGGCGGCTTTTCTTGAACCAGGTCGCACTCGACGAGTCGGTGCGGATCGTCGATACGACCGGCGAGGAACGGAACGCACTCCTCTCAGGGGACGTCGACGTCGTCACGGGGTCGTTCTCCGATCCACGCGAGTTGGAACGCCGCGGCATGACCGTCGATACGCTCGCGGTGGCCGATCACTTCCCGATATACGGCCCGACGCTCGTGGTCCGGGAGGGAACGCTCTCGGCGCGAAATCGGCTCCTTCAGGGGTTTCTGGCCGGGACGACAGCCGGATGGGCCGATGCGCGCCTCGATGCGATGCCGGCGGCAACGCGGATCGCCGATCTCGCCGGTAGCTCGCCGGATCGCGTGATTCGGACGTTCGAGGAGGCAAGCCGCGAGTTCGGCGGGGGCGAGGCCGTGAGCGAGAACGGCTGGGGTTGGCAGCGCGAGGCGACCTGGGAGCGGCTCCGGACGGCGCTCGAACAGGGGGCGCTGTTGTCGGAGCCGGAGGACACGTGATCCCGCGAGCGGGAGTCACTCGACGTCGTCATGGGTGAGCAGCGGGCGTTCTCGTCGGTCCGTCGGCGGGTCGTAGGTGATGGTCTCGAGGAGGTTGCCGCTCGGGTCGAGAAAGTAAAACCCCTCGAACTCGCCCCAGTCGTAGGGACCCTGTTTGGGAAACTGGCCGTCGAGGTCCGCGACCAACCGGTCGTACTTCCCGCGTGGGGCCTCGAAGGCGATGTGGGCCTTGTCGAGCGGATGGGAGAGACGGGTCTCGTCCCAGTCGTCCGCGCGGCCGGTCTCCATCAGTGTAACGACCGCCCCGCCGGCTCGGAACATGGCGTGTTCGCCCTGGAAGTCCTCGGGAGGACGAACCAACTCCAGTTCGAGGACCTCGCGGTAGAACTCGTAGCAGTCCCCTAAATCGTTCACGTCGACGTTGATGTGGTCGACAGCGTCCATGTCAATCACAAACGGTGGACCCACGGATATATTGTCGGCCGTCCCTCGCGATCCTTCCAACAGGTGGAACGAATCCGTCCGGGAGCGGCACGATCGCCTGGAGAGTCGATGCCCGTGTATAGTTGTTCATGTATATTAGCATACGATGAGGGGGATATATGTTACCTACCTACATATGGGAAGGAGATGTCACGCCGACGGTTCGTCACCCTGTTGATCGTCGTACTGCTCACCGCCTCGTTGGTCGCCGTGCCCGTAATGGGACAGGAGGAAGGCGAGGAGGGTGAGGAGGGAGGTATCGAGGGTGCGATCGAGGGATTCATCGAGGGCCACGGGCTGCTCGGGGCCGTGCTCGTGTTGGCCTTCGGGGTGGTCCTACTGACGGTCTGTGTCGAGAAGCTGATCAGTTATCTCGCCCGCGCGGCGATCGGGATGAAGATGTCGCTGTTCGCGCTCGCCATCGTGTTCACCGGCTTCGAGTTCGACGACACGATCCTCGGGCTCGTGCTCGCCTCGGGCGGGCTCGAGGGTGCCGCGCTCGGCACCGCGCTCGGGACCGGGTTGGCGATCATCGGTCTCACGCTCGCGGTCGCGGCGATCGTCCGGCCGTTCCCGGTCGACCTGCCAAACGACTACATCGCCCTGTTCGCATTGGCACCGATCATCCTCGTCCCCTTCGCCATGATGGGGACGCTGACGCTCGTTCCCGGACTCGTGTTGCTCGGCTTCTTCGTCCTGACGTTCGCCTACTTCATCGTCCGCGAGCGCGGGCGCGACGTGCCGGTCTTCCGGAGCACCGAACTCGGGGCGGCGATCGAACCCGACGGCGGCACGGAGGTCCGTCCCGACGGCGGGGCGGCGTTTCCCGAACCGCTCACGGAGATCCCCGAGGACCGTCTCGTCGGGAACCGATCCGGCTGGATCTGGCTCGGTCTCTCCGTCTTCGCGCTCGCCGGGGTCGTCTTCGCGGCGATGCTCTTGGAGGGGGGCTCGGAGGTCGTCATCGAGGGGTTCGGCATCGAGGAGACCGTCTTCGGCGCGACCGTCCTGACGCTGATCCTCACCTTCGAGGACGTCATGCTGACGATCGAGCCGGTCCGTCGGGGCCTGCCGGAGATCGGCGTCGGCAACGTCATCGGGAGCGTGCTCTTCTCGATGACGGGCAACATCGGCGTGCTCACGCTCGTCAGCACGGTCACCATCGCGCCGTCGGTGCTGACCTTTCACCTTCCGGCGATCGTCATCGTGACCGCCCTCGCCGCGTACTTCATGTACCGCGGCGAGGTGAAGCGCTGGCACGGGGCCTTGCTCCTCGGGCTGTACGTCGCCTACTGGGTCGTCGCGCTGAGCGTCTTCGGCGGCGTGCCCGTCGGCGAGTGACTCACAGCAGGTAGTTCGCGCCCCAGTAGGCTGCGTACAATCCGAGGAGGGCGAGTCCCTCCGGGCGACCGACCCGTCCCCGAACGAACATCATCGCCACCGAGAGGAGCGCCACGAAAAAGAAGGGCCAGTGAACGGTGAGGACCGTTCCGCTCGTGTCGATCGGGCCGACGAGCGCGAGGACGCCGACGTTCGCGGTCACGAAAAACAGGACGCTTCCGACGACGTTGCCGACGCCGAGATGCGGGCGGCCCCGTCGGACGGGTTCGACGGTCAGAAACAGCTCCTCCAGTGAGGCGATGAAGCTCATGACCGTCGCACCGAAGACCAGCCCGGTGACTCCGAGGACGGAAAGCAGGTCGCGCGCGCCCGTGACCGCGAGTTCCGAGCCGACGGTCATCCCGACGGTGGCGAGGATCGCCACGCCGAGGTGATACCAGCCCTCGTAGCGCTCACGAAACGAGTCGCCCTCTGCGGGATCGTCCTCACCCTCCTCGAGGGCCTCCTCGACCTCCTCGGCCGAGAGATATCGGGTCCCTCGGTTGCGTTCGAGGGCGTAGACGATCCCCAAAAGCGGGAGGAACGACCCCGTGAGGACCGCGCCGTCGAACCGGGAGAGCGTCCCGTCGAACGCGAGCGCGAACAGGAGGATCGGGGCGAGGAGGGTGAGCAGGAGGTACGACCGGGGCACCGAGGTCTCGAAGGGCGTGAGCACCCCCGCGAGTCCGACCGCCGCGCCAAGCACGAACAGCGCCTCCCCGAAGACGGTGCCGAGCGCGAGGTCGGGGAGTCCGTCCGCGACGGCCGCGAGCCCGAGGATCGCGTTCTCGAGGTCGGTGCCGGCGAGGACGACTGTCAGGAAGAATCCTGAGAGGCCGATCGAGAGGGCGCTCTCGGCGACCGCCTCGATGAACGTCTCGACGCTCGCGATCACCAGCACGACGCCGGCGAGAAAGAGCACGAGCGCGAGCAGTTCCGTCGGGAGACCGAACGGCATGGTCGCCATCGACGCGGCGGCGGATCATAAGTGCGGCCCCCGAAGCGGATCCGCCGCGCTCGAATGCTGGGGTACTACCGGCCGATCCGGTCGGCGTACTCGGCGACCGTCGGAGCCTCGCTGTCGAGGTACTCGTTCGTCCAGACTGCGTCGGGATCGGCCGGACCTTCCAGCAGATCGGTCTCGGCGAGCGTCTCGCCCAGCCGGTCCCACCGCGCGGCGTCGTGGTTGCCCCACCCCTCCCGAGAGACGTGCTCGGTAAACTGCAGGTCCTCGGCGGCGGTCTCGAACTTGATTCGCTCGATCTCCCGATCGCGTTCGAGCGTGGCGTTTCGCGCGACCAGCGCGTCGATCGCCGCCTCCGGATCGTTCGTCGCCGCCGCCCATCCGCGGGCAGTTGACCGAAGGAATCCTTCGACGGTTTCGGCGTTCGAGGCGGCGAACTCCGGGTTCGTCACGAGCGTCATCCCGTAGATCGGGAGATAGTCGCCGATCGGGAGTTCGTCCGCCTTCCGTCCGTGTTCGCGTTCGAGCTCGATCCCGTTGGTGACCACCCCGACGGCGGCGTCGACGCTTCCGTCGAGCAGCTGGTGTTCGACGCGGTGGTGCGTGTGGGGGTCGACGTCCAGCAGATCGACGTCGTCCCTGATCCCGGCGTCCTCCAATAACTGGGCCGCGAGGATTCGCGTCTTCGTCGCAGAGGGCGCGACGGTCCGGCCCGCGAGCTGTCCCGGCCCCTCCAGTGGCTCGCCGAAGACGTCCCGGAGGGTGTAGACCGCCGCCGGCGTCTTCTGGGTGAGGGCGGCGACCGCCAGCGGGTCGTGGCCCCGACTCTGCACCGAGAGCACCGCGCTGGCGCCCGCGAGCGCGACGTCCGCGCGGCCCCGTGCGGCCTCCTCGGCGGCGAACGGCGAGCCGTGGCCCTCGACGAACTCGACGTCCAGCCCCTCCTCCTCGTAGAAGCCCCGCTCGCGGGCGAGGAAATAGGGTGCCTGGAAGCCGTTGGGTTCCCAGTTGAGCTGAAAGCTGATGGATCTCATTCGGGAACCTCCAGTCTGAACAGCCCTTCGGGGAGATGGTCGACGCCGATGGCCTCCGCGCCCGCGACGTCGAGCAGGTGGTCGAACAGCCGGTCCATCCCTTCTATCGTACTCTCGTCCCAGTCGGCGACGACCATGTCGCGCCAGCCGTCCCGCACCGCGCGGATCACCTCGGGGTCGTTCTCGTACATCAGTTCGTCGCCGATGGTCTCCCAGATCTCGTCGTCGCTTCTCAGCTGGTCGACCGCCTCGCCGTAGGCGAGCTTGAACCCGCGGATCGCTTGGGAATTAGCCTCGAAGTAGTCCTCACTGGTGAGGAACGTCGAGATCGGGAGCTTGTTGTCGGTCCCTGAGAGGCGCTGGACCAGCTCCGAGACGGGAAACGCCTCGCGGTAATGCCCCGTTTCGGTGATCTCGGGAACGATGGGCCAGAACTGGAAGACCCCGTCGACCTCGCCCTCGCGCAGCATCTCGGTGAGCCCAACCTTCGATCCCGCCTCGATCGGGGTCGCCGCCTCGTCGGGGTCGAAATCGTGGAACTCGCGACAGGCCGCTCTGGTGAGGATCCAGTTCTTGTCGAGCCGGCGAACGACCCCGAGGCGCTTCCCGCGGAGGTCCTCCAACCCGTCTATCGGGCTGTCCTCGGGCACAACGAGACCCCCAACGGTGCGGCCGTAGGGGTGGAAGGCGACGATGGGCGCGCCCTCCGCCCGCTCGCGTGCGGTCGAGATGTAGTCGATATCGATCAGGTCGGCGTCGCCGTCCTGAAGTTTGGCCTCGACGGTCTCGACGCCGCCCTCGAGCTCGTCGGAGACGAGCCGGACGTCGAGATGGAAGCCATGATCGTGGTCAAAGCCGAACTTCTTGATCGTATAGAGCATGTACCGCGGGCTGCCGTTGTGCTCGAAGCGCGCCCGGAGCACGGGCAGGTCGCCCGGATCGTCGTGGAGGGCGTCGAGCGCCGACTGCTGGGTTTCGACGTCCATCTCAGTGGGAGGCGACGATCCGGTCGATGTCTGCGCCCTCATCGACCAGTTTTCGTTCCTTCATCCACTGCAAGTGCTCGTCGAGCTCGACCCTGTCGGCGCGTTCTGGCACCTCGTAACGGGGAACCGAGAGATCCGCCCGGACCGCCTCCATGTCGACGTCCTCGAAGAGGTCCGGCGCCACTCGCGAGTCCTTTATGAGCATATCGAGGTACTCCTCTCGATATTTTTCAGGATTCGCGTTGATCTCCATGGCCGCCCGGTCGTAGGCGGCCATGAAGGCGTCGAGGACCTCCCCATCTATGCCCTCGCCGCCGACGATCCCCATGTGGTTGTCGAACGAGAGGATCTCCCGGAAGCCCATGTGTTCGGCGAGCGTGCTCTGGGGGTCGAGCAGGATCGCGGCCTCGACTTCGCCGTCCCGAAGCGCACGCAGGCGCTCGGTCGGCATCCCGAACCCCTCCAGAGTCACGTCCTCGGGACCCATGTGCTCCTCTAAGGCTCGCATCGCGGTGTACTCCTGGCCGGTCCGCCGGTTGACCGCGACCGGGACGCCCGCGAGGTCAATCGTCTCCTCGATCCCCGAGTCGGGTCGGACAAACACGGAATATGGGAGATCCGCGAAGGTTCCCTTCGCGACGATCCGGCCGTCGTCCATCTCCCACGTGCGCTTGATCGACTCCCACTTACAGATCGGATAGAGGTCGACGCCGTGGTCCCCCGTCAGGGTCGTCTCGCTCGGAATGTACTTCACCTCGACGGCCTCCCGGTCGCGCTCGATCAGCTCCACCTCCAACCCCGCCTCCGCGAAATACCCCCGTTCGTGGGCTACCCGCTGGGGCAGCATGAACGAGAAGGGAAGGTGGAACAGCCGCATCCTGGTGTTTGTTGTCATGCCTACAGGAGGATGGGGAGAGTGCCCCTTAAAAATTCCTCCAGAATGTTTATGACTTATCTCGAGGTATCACTCGTGAACACTGGTACCATGAATCGCATCAACACCGATGGCGCCGAGGTAGAGGAGGTCGCGGAGGGCGTGTTTCTGGGGGATCTGGCCACGGGCGAGCGCGCGGCCATGAAACACTGGCGCGTCGACCCCGGCGCGACCCTGCCGGCCCACCGCCACCACCACGAGCAGATCGGATACGTCATTCGAGGGGAGCTCGTCGCCGTCGTCGAGGGCGAGGAGGTGTTGCTCGAACCGGGCGACTCCTATCGGTTCGCGAGCAACGAGCACCACGGCGCGGAGAACAGGGGAACCGAGCCCGCCGTAGGCATCGGAATCCTCGCCCCGCCGCGGGGACGACCAGAGTGGGGCGAGACGAGGGAGTTCGAACCGAGCATTCCGCAGTAGTCGACTCCTACGGAACGGTGCCGTCCGGATTCCAGCCGCGCAGCCGGTAGTACGCCGAAAGCGCCTCCTCGAACTCCGGAAGCTCATAGGGGAGGTTGTCGTCGGCACGGTCGAACCCGCGTTCGTTGTTGAACCGTCGCTCCAGTTCAACGACGTTCGCACCCACGTCGAGCAGGTCGTCGTACTCGGCGTCGAGCAGGGTCTCGAGGCGGTCGGGGGTGACGACGTTCCGGGAGAACTTACAACAGATCGCGCTGTCCATGAGCGCGTTTTCGTTCTCGGATGCGACCAGTTTCTCGGGTTTGCCCGCCAGCCCGTCGGGATCGAGCGCCCGGTCCCTCTCGACCAGCGGGTACTCGTAGGTGTAGAGGCTCCCATAGAGGTGGTCTGCCCCCCGGTTCGAGGTGGCGAAGGCGAGACCTTGCCCATGGAGCGTGCGGCCATCGTGGGCGGCGAAAGGCATCCCCTTCGAACTCCAGTTGTCGACGCCGAGCTCGTCGTGGATCCGATCGATCCCCTCCGCGAGCAGATCACCGACGCCCTCCCGACGGGCGATCCGCTCGACGAGCTCATGGACCAGTTCGCCGTCGCCGAAGGCGTCCTCGCTCGCGAGATACGCGGCGATCGTCGCGCCACAGGAGATGGTGTCCATGCCGAGCTCGTCACACAGGTCATTCGAGCGCATCACGTCGACCACGTCGTCGACCCCGCAGTTCGAGCCGAAGGCCATCACCGTCTCGAACTCCGGTCCCTCGGTCCCCAGCCCGCTCTCCTCGTCCTTCGTCGGGAGCTTGCAGGCAAACGCACACGCAGAGCAGGTCCCCTTGCCGACCTTCCGCTCCTCGACGCGGTCGCCGGAGATTCCCTCCGCGCCCTCGAAGCCGAGTTCCGAGTAGTAGCGCGTGGGCAGCGCCCCGACCCGGTTCGCGAACTCGGTCAGGCTCGCGGTGCCCTGTCGCTTCATGACGTGGTCGCTTTCGGCGGCCTCGCGGTGGATCTCGTCCGCCACGTCGGGGAACTCCCGTCGGGGCGCC
Source organism: uncultured Halobacteriales archaeon (assembly GCA_964454105.1). Classification (GTDB taxonomy): domain Archaea; phylum Halobacteriota; class Halobacteria; order Halobacteriales; family Halalkalicoccaceae; genus Halalkalicoccus. The sequence continues at coordinate 28,673 of CAYVQH010000005.1, forward strand.
GAGTCGCCCGAGAAGGAGATCGCCTTGACGTTCTTCGCGCCCAGCACCGCGCCGAGCCCGCCCCGGCCGAAGGTCCGGCTCTCGCTGGTCATGATCGAGGCGAAGCGAACGAGGTTCTCGCCGGCGGGTCCGATGCAGGCGACGTGTTCGGCGTCGAGTCCTCGATCGGCCACGTGGTCGGTCACTGCCGAGACCGGCGCACCCGCGAGATCGGGGGCGGGTTCGAACTCGACCCCACAGTCGGTGACGTGAACCACGAGGGGGTCGTCGCTCTCGCCCGTGATCTCGATTGCGCCGTAGCCGGTCGAGACGAAGTTCCGCGAGAGAAACCCCCCGGCGTTCGAGGAGAGCAAACCGTCCGTGAGCGGCGAGAGGCCGGTGCAGCTCATTCGACCCGTGAAACTCGTTCGCGCGGTCTGTAGCGGTCCGGCCGCGAAGAACAGCCGGTTCTCGGCCCCCAGCGGATCAGCCCCGAAGGGGATCCGGTCGAAAGCGAGCCTCGTCCCGACACCTCGTCCCCCCACGAAGGCGTCGAGTACCTCGTCGATCGACTCCTCACCCCATCTGTGCTCGCCGACGTCGATCGTGAGCAGCGGACCGGTGGCGGTTCTCACGGTATGTCGTTTCACACCACGGCACTAAACGGTTCCCACGGCCCTCATCCGAACCCGTCGGCGAACCTGCCGGGGCCGTCGGGCGCGCTCGGATCGACGTCGGCGAGCCCCCGTTCGAAGTGCTCGCGCGTCAGGACGATCCCCTCGACGTCCCCGCCCGAATCGACGAACTCCCGGACGGCGGCGGTCGCGGCCTCCCGACAGACCGCCTCGACGTCCGCGCCGACGTAGTCCTCGGTCTCGCTCGCGAGCCGGTCGAGGTCGACGCCCTCGGCGAGCGGTTTCTCGCGGGTGTGAACTGCGAATATCTCGCGGCGGGCGGCCTCGTCCGGGGCTGAGACGTGGATATGGCGGTCGAGCCGGCCCGATCGCAACAGCGCCTCGTCGATCAGATCCGGGCGGTTGGTCGTCGCGATCACGACCACGTTTTCGAGTTCCTCGAGTCCGTCGAGTTCGGTCAGCAGTTGTGAAACCACGCGTTCGCCGGCGTTCGACCCGCCCGGCCCGCCCCCGCGCTCGGCCGCCAGCGCGTCGAGTTCGTCGAAGAAGACGACCGTCGGCGCGTTCTCGCGGGCCTTCGCGAAGACATCCCTGACGCCGCGCTCGCTCTCGCCGACGAACTTATCGAGCAGTTCGGGACCCTTGATCGAGATGAAGTTCGACTCGGCCTCGCTGGCAACCGCCTTCGCCAGCAGGGTCTTGCCCGTTCCAGGCGGCCCGTACAGCAGGACGCCGGTCGCGGGTCGCAGGCGAACGCGCTCGAAGGCCTCGAGGTAGGCGAGGGGCCACTGGACGGTCTCCTGGAGGCGCTTTTTCGTCTCGCTCAGCCCGCCGACGTCCTCCCAGGTCACGTCCGGAAGCTCGACGAACACCTCCCGCAGGGCGGAGGGTTCGACCCCGCGAAGCGCCCGCCGGACGTCCCGATCCGTGATCCGAAGCGAGTCGAGGTCGATCGCCGCCGGGTCGAACTCGCCCTCGGGACGGACCCGCCGCAGCGCGCACATCGCGCTCTCGCGGACGAGGTTCTCGATGTCGCTGCCGACGAACCCGTGGGTGCTCTCGGCGTACGCCGCCGGATCGACGTCCTCGGCGAGCGCCACTCCCCCGGTGTGGATCGCGAGGATCTCCTCGCGGCCCGCCCTGTCGGGGACGCCGATCTCGATCTCCCTGTCGAAGCGTCCCGGCCGCCGCAACGCGGGGTCCACTCCGTCGAGGTCGTTCGTCGTCGCCACGACGGCCACTCGGTCGTCGAGTCGGTCCAACAGCGAGGGTAACCGTCCCGCCGCATGCCGTTCGGTCTCGCCCGGTTCCCGGGCGGCAAGCGCGTCGATCTCGTCGATGAAGACGATCGCGGGGGCGTTCTCCGTGGCCTCCTCGAAGACCTCGCGGAGCCGAGCCTCGCGCTCGCCACGTCGTTTCGAGGCGAGTTCCGGGCCGGAGAAGGTGCGGACGTAGCCGTCGGTCTCGTTCGCGACCGCACGCGCGAGCAGGGTCTTGCCCGTGCCCGAGGGCCCGTGGAGGAGGACTCCCCGCGGGGGATCGACCCCGAGCGCCTCGAACGGCTCGGGGTGGCGTGTCGGCAGTTCGATCATCTCCCGGACCTGCGTGATCTCGTCGTCGAGGCCCCCGATATCCCCGTAGGTGACTCCCGACTCGCGTCGTTCCCGTGCGGTCGGGAGGCCCTCGACGGCCGTCTTCGAGACGGTGATCCGGGTCCACTCCTTCACGACGACGGGCCCGGTCGGCTCGGTCGAAACGATCCGAACGGGGACGCCATCGTCTCCCGATGACCGGTCGTCGAGCGCCACCGTGACGACCTGACCGCTCGTAACGGCCCGATCGACGAGCGCGTCCCGCAGTTCCAGTCGGGGACGACGGTCGGCGGGGAGGTCGGCCGGCAGGCCGACCGTGATCCGGTCTCCGGTTTCGACGGCCGTCTCCGAGACGGTGACCCGGTCACCCGGGACGACCGCCGCCGCCCGCTGGAGCGCGTCATCGAGTCGGATCGCGTTCTTCTCGGCGTCGTTGAACGCGGGTCGGACCTTCGCGACCGCCCGCGTTTCCCCATCTCCCGTTCCCTCGATGGCGACGTAATCGCCGCGTTCGAGACCCAGTTCGTCCATCGTCTCGTGGTCGATCATCGCCAGTCCCTTCCCGACCGATCGCTTTCCCATCGGCCTGACGACGAGCGTCCCGGAACCCATACTACAGCGTGTCGTCGCGACCATGATATTCCCGTCGCCGGTGACGGTGGAACCTCGTTGCCGATTCGACACCGTAATGACTCATACCTTATCTTTTCATCGAGACGTCGAATCGTCCGCATTCCTCCCATTCCATCGTGTATGACGTTACGAAGATAATATATCATAGACTACTATATAATAAATTAATATATTATAGATTGCATATTACACGGTAAGAACTATGACAGTGGTATGTATAACGGACAATGGTCCATGGCAAACGCAAACAGGCCACAAGTGACGATCGAGGACCACGATAGATTGGCGGAAACGCTTGGTATCGATACGACGCCGGGCGACGGATTGACGATGACGGATCTGCGCGGCGCGACCGACCGGACGGACGATCCGGAGTTCGCCTCGATGGGGAGGGCGATCCGGGACGACCTGACGGGAAAGCTCGACGCCGACCTCCTTGAACGGGAGCTGTCGAACCTGACGACACAGCTCGACCGGCTCCCGGAGATCCGGGAGGTCGCCATCCCGAACGGGGAGGCGGAACCCGATGAACTCTATCGGGAGCTCGCCGCACCCGGCTGGCGGGTGTACGAGCACCTCGTCGACGCGGAGTTCTTCGACAGCGTCGAGGCCAATCTACCGCGGTTCACACCGGAACACATCGAAGGAACGGCCCACGAACTGATCCAAGCCGAGCCGCTGGCGTCGGCACTGGCCGAGTGTGGGTTCGACGAGCACGAACAGACCGTGTTGGTGATGAACGTAGCGAACAACAACACCCGCCTCGCGCGGTGGACGCCCACGAAGGACATCCCCGAGGAGGTGGAGTTCGACGTCGAAAGCGTGCCGCCGCTCCACCAGCGAGCCATGGGCGGCTCGCTGCTCTGGGTCAAGAACCTCGACGTCCACTTCTGGCAGAAACGGGTCCTCATCACCGACGAGATCCTCGACGACACCTACTGGGACGTAAAGGCGATGCTCGGCGGTCTGTACGTCATGGCGACGGCGGCCCACGACGTCGCGACCGACGGGCCACTCACCGACGCACAGCTGACCGCGGCGCTGACCGCCAGCGCCGCGATCATGATCACCAACCAGGAGGAGATCGTGAAGGACGCCTTCTGGATCACCGAGGAGATGCGCGCGCCAAGCACGCTGCGGTAACTGAGGTAACAGACGATGTCAATAGACGACGACAGAGCCGTGAAAGCGGCACAGGATACGGTTGTACGGGAGACGGACAACGGCTATCGAGTGCTGGGTGCGCCCGAGAAATCGGTCACCCACCAGCACAACATCGATCGCATCCCCGAGGTGGACGTCACCCAGGAGATGCTGAACGAGACCGCCGAGAACCCCGAGAGCTGGCTGATGTACGGCGGCGGCTACGAGCAGCACCGCTATACGACCTGCGACGTCATCACGAAGGACAACGTCGCCGACCTCGAGCTCGAACACGACATGTCGGTCGGCGCCGGCTCGAGCATGGAGGGGACCCCGCTGATCGTGCCGGGCGACCCGCCGATCATGTACCAGTCGAACGGGCCCAACCACATCAAGGCGATCGACCCCCGCGAGGCCGAGGTCCTCTGGAGCTACACGTATGCGGTGCCCAACGACGTGGTGCTCTGTTGTGACGACAACAACCGCGGCCCCGCGGTGTTCGGCGACAAGGTGTTCATGACGACGCTCGATTCGGGCGTCGTCGCGCTGGATCGCTACACCGGCGAGGAGGAGTGGTACCACAGCACCGAGGACCACGAGCGTGGCTACTCGGCGACGTGGGCGCCGATGGTCTACGACGGGACGCTCTTCACCGGGAGCGCCGGCGGCGAGTACGGCGTGCGGGGCTTCCACACCGCCATCGACACCGAGAGCGGCGACGAGAAGTGGCGCATCAACGTCTCGCCCGAGGAGGAGTGGGTCGGCGACAGCATCGAACAGTCGTCGTGTACGAACTGGATGACCGCGACGGTCGACCACGAGAACGGCCGGCTCTACATGCCGATCGGCAACCCGGGGCCGGACTTCGACGGCTCGGTGCGCCCGGGTCCCAACCGCAACAGCGCCGGGACGCTGTGTCTCGACATGGAGACGGGCGAGGAGCTGTGGTTCCACCAGGAGTCCGCCCACGACATCTGGGACTACGACTCGGCGATGCCCCGCATCCTGATCCGCGACGTCGAGGTCCGCGGCAAGACCCGCGACGTGGTCGTCTCGGTCGGCAAGACGGCGTGGCTCTACACGATGGACGCCGAGACCGGCGAGCTGCTCGTCCGGAGCGAACCGGGCGCCCAGCAGCTCAACATGTTCCGGATGATCCCCCACATCGACGAGGGCCGCCGGCTCCCGTTCATGCCCGGCGGCATGGGCGGCAACGACTGGCAGCCCGGCTGCTACAACCCCGAACTCGGCCTCACCTATCACAAGCTCCACAACTCCTTCCAGGAGGCGTGGTGGCGCTTCGAGGAGTTCGAGGCCGGCAAGAAGTACTGGGGCGGCATCCTCGAGGACGAGACCGAGGCGGTCCCCGACGAGTACAACGGCCACATCAGCGTCATCACGGCGTTCGATCCGCTCACGGGCGAGACCGCCTGGCAGGACTGGATCGACAGCGACGTCTACCTCTGGGGCGGCACGATGGCGACCAAGACGGGACTGATGTTCGCCGGCACGCAGAACGGCAACCTCGTCGGCTACGACGGCGAGTCGGGCGAGCGCCTCTGGGAGTTCGACGCCGGCGACGCGCCGATCTCGGGCGATCCGATCAGCTGGTACGACCCCGGCACCGAGAAGCAGTACCTCGCGATCCAGGTCGGCGGCAGCGGCTGGCTGCGACGGGGCAAGCGCGACGACCG
>CAYVQH010000006.1:0-33032 GCA_964454105.1 uncultured Halobacteriales archaeon
GGTCGTAGCTGCGCTCCCACTCGTAGTCGTCGTCGAAGTACCGCTCGGCGAGCGGTTCCTCGGGCATCTCGCCGATCTCCTGTTTCTCCTCCTGATAGGACGGGCGGTCCTCGTCGACGTAGAACCGGCCCGTCAGCACCGTTCCGTCCTTGAGGACGTTCTCGGCCTCGTACATCATGTCCTGGGCCTCGTCGCGCTCGTTGACGTCGAAGTCGTAGTCCTCGGACTCCTGGACGTCGACGTACGGGACGTACTGCTTTGCGTCCTTGTTCCAGGTCGGACACTGGGTCAGGAAGTCCACGTGCGCGAAGCCGTCGTGCTCCATGGCCTCTTTGAGGATCTCCTTCGCCTGGTTGGGGTTGACCGCCGCGGTCCGGGCGATGTAGCTCGCGCCGGAGGTCAGCGACAGCGACAGCGGCCGGATCGGGTCCTTCGCCGAGCCGGACGGCTGGGTCTTGGACTTGTGGCCCTTGGGGCTGGTGGGCGAGGTCTGGCCCTTCGTCAGACCGAAGATCTCGTTGTTGAACACGATGTAGGTCATGTCGTGGTTCTCCCGGGCGGTGTGCATGAAGTGGTTCCCGCCGATCCCGTAGCCGTCGCCGTCGCCGCCGGCGGCGATCACTTCGAGCCCGGGGTTCGCGAGCTTCGCGGCCCGTGCGACGGGCAGCGAGCGGCCATGGATCGTGTGGAAGCCGTAGGCGTCGAGGTAGCTGTTGAGCTTGCCCGAACAGCCGATCCCCGTACAGAGAAGCGTCTCGTCAGGGGTGCGGCCTACCTCTGGCAGGGCCTGTTTCAGCGCCTTGAGAACGCCGAAGTCCCCACAGCCCGGACACCACGTTGGCTGGGGCTCGATGCCCGGCGTAAACTCCTCGCGGTCGATCTCCCGTTCCTCTCCGATTGCGTTGAATGCACTCATTGTCTTAGTCGCTTACCGCAGGTTCGAGTCTGGTGTTTGCAGTCGGTGCCTCGCTGCCGCCGTTGATCTGGATCTCGAAGCCCTCGACGACTTCCGCGGGTTCGAACGGGTTGCCGTCGTACTTCAGCAGGCTGGTCAGCTTCTCGCCGAACTGGCCGAGTTCGCGCTGGGTGAGTCCGCGGAACTGCGCGGTGGCGTTCATCTCGACGACCAGCGCCTCGTCGACGCTCTCGAGGAACTCCGTGACCTCCTTTTCGGCGAAGGGCATCAGGTCGCTGACGCCGATGGCCTTCACCGACTGGCCCTGGTCGTTGAGCCGCTCGACGGCCTCCTCGACCGCGCCCTGGCTCGATCCCCAGGTGACGATGCCGTACTCGGCCTCGTCGGGTCCGAAGTACGTCTGGTGTGAGGTCTCGGGATCGCTGTCGAGTTCCTCCCGGATGGACTCCAGTTTCTTCATCCGGTGATCCATCTGCGTGATCCGGTTGTCGGGGTCCTCCTCGATGTGACCCGACTCGTTGTGTTCGTTGCCGGTCACGAGGAAACGCCCCCCCTTCTGGCCGGGCAGCGAGCGCGGCCGGACGCCATCGTCCTCGGGATCGTCGTGGCTGAAGCGCTTGAACTTGCCCGACGGATCGTGTGGCGCGTCTTCGAGTTCGGCCTCGGTGAGCGTCGCCCCGAGCGACGGGTTGGGCTCGCGGTCGAACGCGCTCTCGGGAACGTTCTGGTTCTCCCCGGAGAGCTTCTGATCGATCACGACGATGGCCGGAATCTGATAGTCGTAGGCCATCTTGAACGCGGTCCGTGTCTGCTCGTAGGCCTCCTGTGGCGTGCCGGGCGCGAAGACGACCCGGTTCGAGTCGCCCTGGCTCGTGTAGAGGATGTGTTCGAGGTCGCCCTGCTCGGGTTTGGTGGGCAGCCCCGTCGAGGGCCCCGCACGCATCGCCTCGACCAGCACGATCGGCGTCTCGCTCATCTCCGCGAGACCGAGCGGTTCGCTCATCAGGGCGAACCCGCCACCGGAGGAGCCGCTCATCGCCTTGACGCCGGCGTGGCTCGCGCCCACGGCCAGCGCCGCGGCGGCGATCTCGTCCTCGACCTGCTCGGAGATCCCCCCGAACTTCGGCAGGTGTTGGGACATGATGGTGAAGACGTCGGTCCAGGGGGTCATCGGGTAGCCCGCGATGAACCGACAGCCCTCGTCGAGCGCGCCGTAGGCGACGCCGTTCGACCCGGAGATGAGCACCTGCTCCTCGTCGTGCTCGCCCGTCGGGATCCGCAGATCGTGCTCGAACTCGTAGTCCTCGTTGATCATGTCGTAGGCCTCATGCAGGATCGTGAGGTTGGGCTCGAGGATCTTCTCGGGCATCGCCGCCTCCATGAGGTTCTCGATCTCGTCGAGTTCCATTTCGAGGAGTGCCGCCGTCACGCCGACGCCGGCGGTGTTTCGCATGACCTCGCGGCCGTGCTCGCGAGCCATGCTCCGCAGATCGATGTCGAAGACGTGCCAGTCGTTCTCCTCTGCGCGCTCCTCGAAGTCCGGCACCTCGCTGGCGTCGAGCAGTCCGGAATCGTAGATGATGATCCCGCCCTCACGCAGGTCGTCGAGGTTCTCGCTGAGTGGCTTGACCTCCTCGTTGCCGTAGTAGGCGTCCTCCTGCGGGTTGCGGGCGAAGGAATCGCCCAACGCCAGCAGGAAGTTATACCCGTCCCCCCGGGAGTTGACCGGTTCGTCGCTCGCACGGATCTCGACGTACGTGTGACCACCCCGGATCCGCGAGGGGTAGTGGCGATGTGTGAATACGTTGAGCCCCGACCGCATCAGGGCCTTTGCGAAGTTCTGGCTCGTCGAGTCGATTCCGTCGCCGGAACCACCCGCGATCCGCCAGATGAGTTCATTCTCAGCCATGTGTGAAATCCCGGCCCGTGTGGGCCATTGGTGTCACTTCGCCGGGAGCAAAGTAAAGCCTTTGCTATCCATTAGCAAGCATCGATGATGAAGGATTCAGTGGGCTCGTCGGCCGGTCAGCGGACGGGCTCGTCAGTGGCCCCGAAGCGATCGTCGGCGTCGGGGACGTACGTCGAGGAGAGGTGGTCCATCATGTAATCGACCGTGTCGGGATCGTACGTCCAGAAGCCGTAGAACTCGCCCGGGGAGCGCTCCTCCGCGAGCAGGGCACACTTGTTGGCATCGAGACCGCCGCCGTCGAACGCGACACACCAGAGGGTCGCGATCTCGTCGCTGTCCGCGAGGTGAATGGAGAAGTCGACCTCTCGGGGAACCTCCGTGTCCGGTGTCGCGTAGGTGTGGATGGTCAGGGCGTCGCGTCGGGCGAGAGCGTTGTAAACCGCTTGTTGGGTTCGGAGCGTCGACAGTCGCTGGAAACCCGCGTGGAGTTGGCCCTCGCCGACCCGCCAGGCCCGGTCCTCTATCTCTCGGGAGGCCGCAAGCATCTTCTCCCGGCTGTAGGAGGTGAACATCGTCTCGTCGAGGTGATCGAGGATCAGCCGGTAGGTGTCGTCGCCGAAACCCACCCGCTCCGTTTCGGGTTCCGCGAGCAGGTCGTCGATTCCGACGGCCGTGACGAACTCTCGATCGTGACCGAGGACGAGAAACCGATCCGGACCCGCCTCGACCGTCCCCGACTCGATGGTGACGTTCCGATCGGCGAAGTGCTCGCGCAGGTCGTCGACCGTCTCGCCGTCCGCGTTGTACGCGGTCAGCGTCTTCTCGTGGGCCTCGACCCCCGCGATGAGTTCGATGAGCGACATTCCCTGGCGGGGGAAACGGCGGAATCGACTTAGCAGTTGTCCCTGCGCTCGGCCGCGCGTCCCGTTCGTCTGCCGCGTGTCGGCTACTCGTTGTCGGGGCTCGACGGGTGGTAGTCTGTGTCGTACTTGCCCGGCCTCCCGTCGACGCGGTCGGGGTTGATTCGGCCCCCGAGAAGCATGAAGTCGACGACCGTCAGTGCGCACATCGCCTCCACGACGGGAACGCCCCGTGGGGGCAGGACGGGATCGTGCCGGCCGATCACCTGTACCCGCTTTTTCTCGCCGGTCTCCCAGTCGACCGTGGTCTGTTCCTTCGGGATCGAGGTCGGCGCGTGCAGGGTGACCTCGCCGGTAATCGGGTCCCCAGTGCTGATCCCGCCCTGAATCCCGCCGTGGTCGTTGCCGACGGGTGTGGGATCCCCCGCCTCGTCGAACTCCCAGTCCTCGTTGCGTTCGGAACCCGAGACGTCGCGAGCATCCGTGCCGAGGCCGAACTCGAAGGCCGTGGTCGCGGGTACGCTCATCATCGCTTGGCCGAGCCGCGCGGGCAGGGAGTCGAAGCGAGGGGCGCCCAAGCCCCGCGGAGTGCCCCGGATCTCGAACTCGATCGAGCCGCCGATCGAGTCGCCCTCCTCCTGATAGCGCTCGATCAGTTCCTGCATCTCCGCGGCGACCTCGGGATCACCACAGCGCACGGCGTTCTCTTCGGCGTGCTTGACCATCTCCTCGAAGCCCACTTCCTCGGCGCGCACGTCTCCGATCTGGTTGACGTGGGCCTTGATCTCGACGCCCTGCATCGAGAGGAGCTTCTTCGCGATCGCGCCCGCGGCGACCCAGTTGACCGTCTCGCGGGCCGAGGAGCGTCCGCCGCCGCCCCAGTTGCGCGTGCCGAACTTCGCCGAGTAGGTGAAGTCGCCGTGGGAGGGGCGGGGCGCGGTGATGAAGGGCTCGTACTTGCCCGACTGGGCGTCCTTGTTCTGGATGACCATTCCGATCGGCGTTCCGGTCGTGTAGCCGTCCTGAACGCCGGATTTGATCGAGACGGCGTCGGGCTCGCCCCGACTGGTGGTGATCATCGACTGGCCGGGCTTCCGGCGGTCCAGATCGCCCTGGATGTCCTTCTCTGTGAGTTCGAGCCCGGCGGGACATCCTGACACTGTGCAGCCCATCGCCTCGCCGTGGCTCTCGCCGAAGGTCGTCACCTGGAACAGCCTGCCGAAGGTGTTGCCGTTCATTGTCTCTCGATGGTGGCTCCGAGGTCATAAAGCACCTCGAAGAAGTCCGGGAACGAGACGTCGACGTGTTCGGCACCCCGAACGGTGGTCGCGCCCTCCGTGACCAGTCCGGCGACCGACAGCGCCATGACGATCCGGTGATCGTCGTGGCCCTCGACCACCGTTCCCGAGAGCTCCGAGTCGCCACCATGAACCACGAGTTCGTCCTCGCGCTCGGTGACGCTCGCGCCGAGTTTCTCCAACTCGGTGGCCATCGCGCTCACCCGGTCGGTCTCCTTATAGCGGACGTGTTCGCAGTTGGTGATCCGCGTCTCGCCGTCGGCGACGGCCCCGAGGGTCGCGATGGTCGGCAGGAGGTCGGGCGTGTCGCCCACGTCGATCTCCACCCCTGAGAGGTCCGACCGCGAGGCCTCGATCACGCCGCTCTCGCGGTCCCACTCCACGTCGCCGCCCATGCGCTCGACCACGTCGACGATGGCGGTGTCGCCCTGCGCGCTGGGCTGTGCACCCCGGATCGTCAGCCCCTCCTCGGCGGCCAGCACGCCTGCCGCCAGCAGATAGGAGATCGAGGAGAAGTCGCCGGGGACGTGATACTCTCCATCGGCCGGCTCGTACGACTGGCCACCGGGGACACGAAAGCCCGACGCGCCCGCCGAGCGGACCGTCCCGTCCTCGGCGTCGATCGGCTCGGCCTCGACGCCGAAGTCCTCCAACACTTCGAGCGTGACGTCGACGTACGGTGCGGACTTGAGTTCGGTCTCGAGGTCGATCTCGATCCCCGTCTCGGTGACCGCGCCGGCCATCAGCAGGGCGGTGATGTACTGGGATGAGACGTCGCCGGGGATCGAGACGCGCCCTCCCGAGATCGGGCCCTCGATCACCAGCGGTGCTTGCCCGTTTCGCCGGGTGCTCTCGGCCCGGCCACCCAATTGTGTGATGGCATCGAGAAGCGGTCCCTGTGGGCGCGAGCGAAGCGATCCATCGCCGGTGAGGACGGTGATCCCGTCGGCGAGCGCCGCGGTCGCGGTCACGAGACGCATCGTCGTGCCGCTGTTCGCGCAGTCGATGACGTCCGCCGGCACCGCCGGCCGGCCGGCGAACCCCTCCACTTCGAAGCGTCCGTCCGATTCGCTCACGTCGCCGCCGAAGGCCTTGACGGCGCGGGCGGTCGCACGCGGGTCGGCGCTGTCGAGCGGGTCGTGAACGAGCGCGCCCTCGGCGTAGCCCGCCGCGAGGATCGCCCGGTGTGTGTAGCTCTTCGACGGCGGAGCCCGTGCGACGCCGCGGATCGAGGAGCGCCTGATGGTCGCGTCCATGCGCGAGGCGAGAACCCCCCGTCCCATCACGCTATCGATGGCGACAACGCCAAGTCCGTGTCGGCACGTAGCGTACGACGATGTCCCCGGATCCCCACCGGATCCGCTCGATCGCCGTCACCGCCGAGGACGCCGTCTCGGCCTACGAGGCCGCCGAGCGAAGCGCTACCTGCCCCGTGTTACGGATCATGCCCCCCTTTGCCGGGCGGATGCGCGCTCGCCTCCACCTCCCGAGCGACGAGTCCGACGATCCCGGATCAATCCACGTCGATCCCGCCGCTCTCTTCGACCCCGAGCGTCTCCCGCCGTATCCCGAGCCGGCCGACACCGAGTCCGAGATCCGGACCGACCCCGATCTGACGTACTCGACGGAACTCCACCACGACCGCCACGTCGAACGGGTCCGCGAGTGGCGCGAGAGGGCGAGAGGAGCGTTCACGGAGGCCATCGAGATCGACACCCCCGATGGAAGCCACCGCATCGAGGTGGCGGTGCTGGGTGCCTGATCGGCCCGGACGGCCACCACGCCGGGATGTCCTGGCGCATGGCGGCCATCGAAGGTTGGAAAAGCGCCATGGAAGGGTCCCGATCCGTACCGTTTTGATCGCCGCTCCCGGAGGTGGGATATGGAACCCGACCTCTCGGAACTCGATGCGTTTCTCGACGGCGAGGCCGACGGCTACCTGATCGACGCCGACGCCTCGGACTCGAACCAACGCTATCTCTCGGGATTCGACGCCCCCGACCCGTTTTTCACCCTCTATGACGGCGAGACCCACCTGCTCGTCTCCGGGCTCGAATACGGCCGCGCCGAAACGGAGAGCCGCGCCGAGTCGGTTTCACGATACGCCGACTACGACTACCAGTACGGCTCGTCCGAGGAGCGCCACCGGATGCTCGCCGACTTCCTCGGGGCCCACGGCGTCTCCTCGGTGGCGGTTCCCGCCCGGTTTCCGCTCGCGACCGCCGACGGCCTGCGCGAACACGATCTATCGGTGGAGGCCGAGACCGACGACGTGCTCACGGGGATACGCGCGGTGAAAACCGACGAGGAGATCGAATTCATTAGAGAGGCCCAGCGCGCCAACGAGAACGCGATGGGGCGCGCCGAGACGTTGCTCCGCGAGGCCACCGTTGAGGACGGTCGCCTCGTCCACGACGGCGAACCGCTGACCAGCGAGCGCGTCCGTACCGAGATCGAGATCGCGCTCCTGCGGGAGGGCTGTGCGCTCGACGAGACGATCGTCGCCTGTGGAGCGGACGCGGCCGACCCCCACGACCGGGGCAGCGGCCCCCTCGAAGCGGGCGAACCGATCGTGATCGATATCTTCCCGCGAAACAAGGACAGCAAGTACCACGCCGATATGACCCGCACCTTCTCCGTTGGAGTGCCCTCCGAGCGCGCCCGCGAGTGGTACGACCGCACCGCCGAAGCGAAGGAGGCGGCCCTCGCGGTCGTCGAACCCGGTGTCACCGGCGAGGAGGTCCACGACGCCGTCTGTGACGTCTACGAGGAGGCGGGCCTGCCCACCCTCAGGGACGACCCCTCGTCTGAGACGGGCTTCATCCACTCGACGGGCCACGGGATCGGACTCGATGTGCATGAACTCCCGCGGCTCGCGCCCGGCGGCGAGGAACTGAAGCCCGGACACGTGATCACCGTCGAACCCGGCCTCTACGATCCCGACGTCGGCGGGATCCGGATCGAGGACCTCGTGGTCGCCACCGACGAGGGCTACGAGAACCTCACCGATTACCCCGAGGAGTTCGTCATTTGAGGGCCGGATCGGGCGGCGTGTCGCAATCGGGACATGCGAACGCCTTTTTCCCCGGGCGGGCAATGGGGCGTCGATGGACGTACTGATCGTCGGCGCGGGGACGATGGGTCGCTGGTTCGGCGGGGTGATCGAGGAGTCCGACACGGACGTCGCGTTCGTCGACCGCGACGATGAGATTGCCGGCGAGGCGGCCGCCGCGGTCGGCGGACGGGCGGTCCCCTACGAGACGACCGAGCGGTTCGATCTGGTCTGTCTCGCGGTCCCGATCCCGGCCGTCGAGCGAGTGGTCGAGCTCTACGCCCCGCTCGCCGACTGGGCGATCGCCGACGTCAGCGGCGTCATGCGCGCGCCGGTCGCCGCGATGGAGGCCCACGCCCCCGAACGCGAGCACGTCAGTCTCCACCCGCTGTTCTCACCCGAGAACGCCCCCGGCAACGTCCCGATCGTCGCCGACGAGGGGCCGGTCGCCCGGTGGGTCCGCGAGCGTCTGGAAGCGGCCGGCAACGTCCTCGTCGGGACCACGCCGGAGGAACACGACGCGGCGATGGAGACGGTCCAGACGAAGACCCACGCGGCGGTGCTGGCGTTCGCGCTCGCCGCCGACGAGGTGCCAGAGGGGTTCGAGACACCGGTCTCGCGGGAGCTCGACGGGCTCGTCGAGACGGTGACTGGCGGCAACCCGCACGTCTACGCCGACATCCAGTCGACCTTCCCCGGCGCCGACGACGTCGCCGAGGCGGCGATCGACGTCGCCGAGGCCGACCGGGAGGCGTTCGAGGCGCTGTACCGCGAGGCCGGGGAATGAGTCGGCAGGCGATCCTCGACGCCGCGAAGTACCTCCGGAACGTTCGCCCGATCGATCCCGAGGAGGTCGTCGAGTACGTCGAGGGCGGCGAGCACCCGGCGGTCGCCCGCCGGACGCTGCGGGAGAACGCCCTCTCGCTCGGGCTGTACGAACGCGGGGACGGCACCTTCGTCCCCGCGACCGAGGAGCCGATCGAACCCGACTTCGACGGGGTGAGCGAGGTTCCCGACCGGTACCTCTCGCGGCTCGACGACCTGCTGGTCGAGAGCTTCGGGCCCGACTGGGCCGATGGCGAGAGCGGCGGACTCCTTCGGGCGGAGATACGCCGGCTCAAGGAGCGCTACTACCGCCAGCACCCCGTCAAGTACGACGAGGAGGCGGCGCTGGGCTACGCGCTCTATCACCTCCCCGACTACTACGCGGCGACCGGATACGCGCTCGACGAACTGGGCTCCCGGGGGTTGCTTCCCTCGACGCTTCGGGTGCTCGACGTGGGCGCGGGCGTCGGCGGCCCGGCGCTCGGCCTCGCCAACTACGCCGAGGACGCGCTCGTCGAGTACCACGCGGTCGAGCCGAGCGCGGCCGCCGACGTACTGGAGGTCCTGCTCGAGGAGACCCCACGGAACTTCCACCCGACGATCCACCGGGAGACCGCCGAGGCGTTCGAGCCCGACGGGGAATATGACCTGCTCCTGTTCGCGAACGTGTTGGTCGAGCTTTCCGAACCCGCGACGGTCCTGAGGCGGTATCTCACACACCTCGCTTCCGGTGGAGCGGCTCTCGCGATCTCGCCGGCGGACAGGAACACCGCGACCCATCTGCGGGAGGTCGAGCACGAGGTGGTCGACGGGCACGACGACTACACGGTCTTCGCGCCGACTCTGCGGCTGTGGCCCGGTCGTGCACCGACCGATCACGGCTGGTCGTTCGACCGGAAACCCGACCTCCGGGTGCCCGAACTCCAGCGCCGACTCGACGAGGGGACTCGCGCCGAAAGCGAGCGCGGCGAGCGCGACCCGGCGACGGGCGAGTTCACGAACGTCGACGTCCAGTACGCCTACTCGATCCTCCGACGGGACGGACTGGCCCGCATCGACGCGAGCGCCAGCGAGGAGCGCTTCGCCCCCTTCGCCGAGAGCGAGAGCCACGTCACCGACCGGATCGACTGCATCGCGGTCAAACTCAGCGGCTCCCTGTCGGAAGGGAAGGGAAACCCCCTGTTCCTGCTCGGGGACGGTAGCCAGTCCGAGAGCCACTACGCCGTGCTCACGCGTCAGACGGGTCTCAACCGCGCGCTCTCGGAGGCGGGGTACGGCGATGTGCTCGTCTTCGAGTCGGTCCTCGTCCTCTGGAACGACGACGAGAGAGCGTACAACCTCGTGGTCGACGAGGAAAGCGTGGTCGACCGGGTCGGATAACTGCGTTTTTCCCGCCTCCCCCCGAGGCGGGGACATGGACACGGACATGGGCACGGATCCCGAGGTCCTGCTCACCAACGACGACGGGATCGACAGCCCAGGCTTTCGCGCGCTCTACGACGCCCTCTCGGCGGTGGCGAACGTCACCGCCGTCGCGCCCGCCAGCGACCAGAGCGCCGTCGGCCGGGCCATGTCGAGCGAGGTCGGCGTCGAGGAACACGAACTGGGCTTCGCCATCGCGGGCACGCCCGCCGACTGTATCGTCGCCGGTCTCGAGGCGCTCGGCCCGTACCCCGACCTCGTGGTCTCGGGCTGTAACACCGGCGCGAACCTCGGAGCCTACGTGTTGGGGCGGTCGGGCACCGTGAGCGCCGCGGTCGAGGCGGCCTTCTGTGGAATCCCCGCGATCGCCGTCTCGCTCTACATCCCCGAGGACCAGTGGCCCCGTGAAACGGACGTCGAGGAGTACGCCGAGGCCTGTCGCGCCACCCGATATCTCGTCGAGAACGGCCCGGAGAGCGGCGTCTTCGACCAGGCCGAGTACCTGAACGTCAACGCGCCGCTGCCCGGCGAGGAGCGCGCGCCGATGGCGGTCACCCGTCCCTCGCCGGTCTACGAGATGGACGCGACCCACAACGGCGACTCGATCACGCTTCACGACCGCTCGTGGGAGTCGATGGCGAGCGGCGAGGTCGACGATCCCAAGGGAACCGACAGGAAGGCGGTCACCGACGGGGCGATCAGCGTCTCGCCGCTGACCGCGCCCCACACCACCGAACACCACGACGCGCTCGACCGGCTCGTCGAGGGGTATTAGTCCACCTCTCCGTCCGTCGCAGCCCCCTCACCGACGCCGCCCCCGCCGCCACCGGCCTCGCGACGGCGTTCCTCCGGCGTGACGTCGTCGCCCCGGCGGCTGAACGCGAAGTACGCACGTTCGCCCTCGCGTTTCAGCTCCTCGCGGTAGTAGTCGCGGGCCGTCACGTAGCTCGTGTACATCAACACCACGAAGAACAGCGTGAACGGCAGCGCCATGACGGGCGAGAACGCCTCCATCGCGCTGAACGCCGGGAGGTTGAGCGTCATGACCCCGAGAACGGTGAGCACGCCGCCCCACCACGCGCGGTTGCGCGCGTTGGGCTCGTCGTCCCCGAGCGTGATCGCGCTCAGCATGTAGACCGCCGAGTCGAGGGTCGTCAGCACGTAGCCGGTCATGATGAGGACGATCAGGACGCCCAACACGGAGCCAAAGGGCGTCAGCGTGATCGCGGTCGCCACCGCCGCGGGGATGTCGTCGGCGGCCAGCGCGTCGCTGACGGGGCCGATGTACTTCGGCGACAGCACCCACCCGCCGATGATGGCGTGTTGCGCCCAGACCAACACTGACGGGGCGACCACCAGCGCCATGAACGTCTCGCGAATGGTCCGGCCCTTCGAGACGCGAGCGACGAAGCTCCCGACGAACAGACCCCACGCGGCCCACCAGGCCCACCAGAAGCTCGTCCAGCCCTGGGGCCATTCGGCGCCGCTGGTCGGGGCCGTATACAGCATCAATCGGGGCAGGTTGTTGAGCCAGATACCCGTCGCGTCGAGCGTGATGTTGAGGGTGAACAGCGTCGGGCCGACGACCAACAGCATGCCGGCCGTGATCAACATGAGTACGAACGTGATCCGGGCGGCGTTGCGGATCCCCTTGTGGAGTCCGAGCCAGACGTCGGCGAGGAAGACGAGTCCGATGACGGCGAACAGCCCGTAGGTGACGCCGACCGCCGCCACCCCGAAGACGTCACTCAGGATCGTCGCGAGCTGCTGGGCGGTGAACCCGAGGGTGGTCGTCAGCCCGCCGACGATCGCGATCAGCGCCGCCAGATCGACCAGCCAGAACAGCCAGCCGTATCGCTCCCGATCCAGAACGGCCTCCATCATCGCGCTGATGCGGTACTCCTCGACGTCGCGCGTGTAGACCATCAGGGCGAAGCCGATGGTCAACGGCAGATACCACATCGCCATTCCCGGGAACGACTCGTGGAGGAACATGAAGGCGAGCGCCAGCGACTCGGTCGGCGCGCCGGGGACGGGCGAGGTCGGTGGCGGCGAGTTGACGATCGAGATCGGCTCCCCGACCCCCCAAACGATGATCGAACTCCCGAACCCGACGGTGAACACCATCGCGATCCACGAGAACATGTCGAACTCGGGACGGGCGTCCTCCCCGCCGATTCGGATCCGTCCGTACCGCGAGAACGCCATGAAGAAGGTGAACACCACGAGCACGAACCCGAGCGACATGAACCACCAACCGAAGTGATACAGCACCCAGTCGAACGCGCCGTTCAGCGTTCCTTCCAGTAGTTGGGGAAAGAGCAGGCCCACCAAGACGAGCAGCGCCAGCGCTGAGATGGTCCCGAAGAAGAACCCCTTCGTGTTCCGGTCGGTCCCCTCCAACCCGAAAACGTGCCAGAGATCCATCTCAGTTACCCTCTATGGGCGGACGGGATCGTCGGACTGGCGTCCCATGGGATCCAGTACCGATGCGATCGTCCTCGAAATACTCCCCCGGCCTTCGGTTCGATCCCCCCGTTGTGGATCGTAACCTCCCCAGCGGCGCCGACGTCTGATCTGTCGGAGCAGTTCCGATTCGTGGGCTGAGTCTAGTGCAGACCACTTTCGAATCGATAACCCGCTCGTCGCCTTTGAAGGTGTCGTTCCCGCCCGTGTGGACTCCCGGTCGTAGTCGGTACTGGCCGTCTCGCCCGCCGTTTCACTTCTGCCGGAATGGGCGGAATCAGCGGTTCTCGCGCTGTTCGACCTTGTTCAGTTCGATCAACAGCCTGAAGATCGCCTTCACGAGGTTCGAGTCCACGTCGAACTGCTCTGCGTTCTGCCCAGCACGATCCATCACGCGCTGTTCCTGGCTTTCGTCGGTCGTCGGCAGGTCCCGTTCGTCCTTGACCGCCGCGATGGTGTCGGCGACGTAGGTGCGTCGTGCGATCAGCTCCACGAGATCGCGGTCGATCTCCTCGATCTCCTCGCGTAGTTCGTCCAGGCTCATCCCGTCCGCGCGCCCTCGGTTCGTGTCGTTGTTAGCCATGTGGTGCCGTCCCGTGTCTCCCATTCTTCTCGAAGGTCGGTTAAAACGTATCGGTCCCCGACTGCGACGTAGCTCGGACCGGTCCCCGAGAGCGAGACGCCCTCGACGTCGGGAAGGGCCTCCAGCATCGGCTCGGTCGGAAAACCGAGCGCCCCGCAGAACGCGAAGCCGTTTATCGACATCGCCGGGCCGTACCGTCCCGCCAGAGCGAGATCATGGATCACGTCCGCGATCGGGGCGATCCGCCGGCAGGTTGCGACGTCGGCGTCGGCACTGAACGCCCGTTCCGGCGGCGACCAGACCAGTACGTCCCAGTCGACTGTCTCGCTGGCGAGCAGTTCGTCGTCCGTGTTGTCGGTGATCGTAACGCCGCCGAGCATCGACGCCGAGGCGTCGTCGAACGCTCCCGTCACGGTGACCCCGACCTCGCGGGCCGCCCGAACCCCGAGCCGACAGGCCTCCAGTCGGTCGACCTCGACGCCCAGCGCGTCGCAGGTCGCAAGCACCGTCGCGTTCGCGGCCGCACTCGAACTCTTCAGGCCGGCGGCCAGCGGAACCTCGCTTTCCGTCCGCACCGTTCCGCCCGACGGGTCGTCGCCGTACTTCTCGAGGGCGAGTTCCATGCAGCGTTCGATCAGGTCGGTGTCGGCCTCGGGCGCACCCTCGATCTCTCCGGTGACCCCCTCACCGTCGTCGAGTTCGACGCTCGCAGTGGTTTCGAGGTCGATGGCGAACGCTGCGCCCCGCTCGTTGGCGAGAGCGTTGAGGATCGTACCCGCGGCGGGGGCGTGTGCCCGGCCGTTCATACCCGCTCCTCTCGGGGTCGACACTTATACTATCGGACTGTCGGTCGCGAGCGCGCGGCGGTAGTCGATCCGGTCGGCGGGCACGGACGGAGGGAGGGAGGACGGACCTCGAACGCGGCACTTTTCCTCCGGGCCGATCAAGGGTTCTCCATGCCCCACCGCAGCAACGTCTCGCCCTCGACGCTCGGGATCGAACTGGCCGAGAGCGGCATCGCGGTCGAGTACCTCGACGGCCGGGAGGTGTTCTACCACGGCGTGCCGGAGCCGATCGCGGACACGCTGCGGACGCCGCCGGGCAAGGAGGTCCACGTCCTCGTGACCGATCCCACCGAGACCGAGGGCGTGATGCTGTACGTCAACGACTACAAGACCCACGACGAGGTGCTCGAATCGACGGGGGTCGGGCGCGTGTTCGTCGACACCGACG
Source organism: uncultured Halobacteriales archaeon (assembly GCA_964454105.1). Lineage (GTDB taxonomy): Archaea > Halobacteriota > Halobacteria > Halobacteriales > Halalkalicoccaceae > Halalkalicoccus. The sequence goes on from CAYVQH010000006.1 coordinate 14,565, forward strand.
ACAGCGAGGAGGTCTTCCCCGGCGTCGAGGTCGCCACCAGGGGCCACCGCGTCCTCGTCGACGCCGACCCGGAGACCGCTCGCGGACGGGTGTTCGTCTTCGCCGAGGACGACATGAGCGAGCACTCCTACGAGATGGTCAACGAGGAGTGATGTGACACGCTACTGGATGTACGAGGGGTCCTCGGCGTCGCAGTTCTCCTCGTGTTGGCGGGCGTCGTCCTGCTCGTCGAACATGAGGCCACAGCCCTCGCACTTGTACCACGTCATGTCGTCGCGTTCGGTTCGTACTACCATGCTATGGGATGTGACGGGGCGAACCAAATGCGTTACGTCGATGTATCCGCCGACCTGCCGGACGTGCTCGTGCTCGCGCCCGAGGACGTCGGGATCGAACTCCATCCGTCGGCCTGGAATCAGCGTACCCGGGGGATCCCGGAAGCCCGAACGGTAAAGGCTGGGCGCCCCCCACGGGACGACATGAGCGACTCCGACGTGACTCTCTCGGTCCGCGGCGCCGAAAAGCGCGACGCGGGCCGCGGGGTCGCGCGCCTGCCCGAAGCCGCCCGCCGTGCGCTCTCGGTCCTCAGCGGCGACACCGTCCTCATCGAGGGCGAGCGAACCACCGTCGCGAAGGTCTGGCCGGCCGGCCCGAGCGCTGAGAGCGGCACCGTCCGGATCGACGCCGACACCCGCGCGAACGCCGGCGTGAGCATCGGCGACACCGTCCGCGTCCGAAAACAGACCGTTGAGGACGCCCGGTCGGTGACGATCACGCCACCCGTCTCCATCTCGTCCGAAGACGCCGAAAGCGTCGAACGAGCGGTGAAACGGGACCTCCGCGATCGCCCGGTCCGAGCCGGCGAGCGGGTGCGGATCGAACGCCTCGGGGTCGGACCCTTCTCGATCACCGACACCGACCCCGACGGCACGGTGCGGATCACCGATTCGACGCGGGTCACGGTGCCGGCGGACGTCGAGGCCGCCGAGACCGCCGAGGGGACGTCCGACGGCCGGATCAGCTACGAGGACATCGGCGGGCTCGACGACGAACTCGACATGGTCCGGGAGATGATCGAGTTGCCCCTCTCGGAGCCCGAACTGTTCAGACGGGTGGGGATCGACGCGCCGAAGGGCGTTCTCCTCTATGGGCCGCCCGGTACCGGCAAGACGCTGATCGCCCGTGCGGTCGCAAACGAGGTCGACGCGAGCTTTTACACCGTCTCGGGCCCGGAGATCATGTCGAAGTACAAGGGCGAGAGCGAGGAGCAACTCCGGGAGGTCTTCGAGAAGGCCAGGGAGAACTCGCCGGCGATCGTCTTCTTCGACGAGATCGACTCCGTCGCGGGCAAGCGCGAGGACGGCGGCGACGTCGAGAGCCGCGTGGTCGCCCAGCTTTTGAGCCTGATGGACGGGCTCGACGCTCGCGGCGACGTGGTCGTCATCGGCGCGACCAACCGCGTTGACGCGCTGGATCCCGCTCTCAGACGGGGCGGCCGGTTCGACCGCGAGATCGAGATCGGCGTGCCCGACGCCATCGGCCGTCGGGAGATCTTCGAGGTCCACACCAGGGGGATGCCGCTCGCCGAGGACGTCTCGCTGGACCGGCTCGCCGAACACACCTACGGGTTCGTCGGCGCAGACGTCCACGCCCTGTCGACCGAAGCGGGGATGAACGCGCTGCGGCGGTTCAGGGCCGACGGCGGCACCCTCTCGGATCTGACCGTCACCCGTGCGGACTTCGACGCCGCCCGCGCCGCGGTTGATCCCTCGGCGATGCGCGAGTTCGTCGCCGAGACCCCACAGACGAGTTTCGAGGACGTCGGAGGGCTGGAGGAGGCCAAACGAACCCTCCAGGAGGCGATCGAGTGGCCGCTTTCGTACACCGAGCTGTTCGAGAAGACGGCGACCGACCCGCCCTCCGGGGTCTTGCTGTACGGCCCGCCGGGAACGGGAAAGACGATGCTCGCACGGGCGATCGCCAACGAGAGCCAGGTCAACTTCATTCACGTCGCGGGGCCCGAACTGCTGGATCGGTACGTGGGCGAGAGCGAGAAGGCGGTGCGGAAGGTGTTCGAGCGGGCCCGGCAGGCCGCACCCTCGATCGTCTTCTTCGACGAGATCGATGCGCTGGCCGCGGAACGCGGCCAGGGCCACGAGGTGACCGAACGGGTCGTCTCACAGCTGTTGACGGAACTCGACGGGCTGGCGGACAATCCCAACCTCGTCGTTCTGGCGGCCACCAACCGCAAAGAGGCGCTCGACCGGGCGCTGATCCGCCCCGGCCGCCTCGAAACCCACATCGAGGTGCCAGCCCCCGATGAGGCCGCACGCCGGGCGATTCTGGAGATCCACACCCGCGATAAACCCATCGCGGAGGACGTCGATATCGACGCGCTCGCAGCGGAACTCGAGCAGTACACGGGTGCGGACCTCGCTGCACTCTGTCGGGCCGCCTCGATGCGTGCGATCCGTGAGATCACGGACGAGTACGGCCCCGAGGAAGCCACCGAGCGTGCAGAGGAGATCCGAATACGGCGGGAACACTTCGATGCCGCTCGCGAATCCGTCACCCCCTCGCGTTAGCCGCCCCACTCCCAGTCGCCGTTCGCACTGGAATCGCCCGCGATCGTCGTCTCACCGGCGGTGACCTTCTCGCCGCGTTCGACCCGGAGGTCGGGGTACTCGATCTCGAGTGGCAGGAGGACGTCCACCCGGCTGCCGAAGGCGATGTGGCCCAGTCGCTCGGCGCGCTCTACCTCGTCGCCCACCTCGACGTAGGGCGTGATCCGCCGGGCGAAGGCCCCGGCGATCAGCGTCACCTCGCCGTCCTCGAACCCGACGTGGACCTTCTCGTTTCTGTCCGACTCCTTCGAGAACGCCGGGCGATACCCCCCGGACTCGTGTTCGACCCGTTCGACGACGCCGTCGTCGGGCGCACGCACGACGTGGACGTCGTGGACGTTCATGAAGACGCAGATCCGGATCTGATCGCCCTCGGTTCGGATCTCCGAGACCGTTCCATCCGCGGGCGAGACTATCCCCGAGAACGGCGGCGTGCGTTCGGGATCGCGGAAGAAAAACAGGGTGCCGGCGGCGGCGACGACGAACAACCCTCCCAAGGCCGGACTGACGACGAAGGCCGGAAAGGCGAGCAACAACGGGGGAACGACGTACCACCACACGCCGGACGCGAAGTTCATGGACCGCGATTCAACCCCCTGTCATACGGGTCTTTCGCTTGCCGTCAGTCCCAGAACGCCTGCGTGCGGGCGTACTCGCGTTCCTTCTCGAGGATGTCCCTGTAGAAGTCGTCCTCGTCCTCGCGGTGGTTGTTGATGATCAGTGCGGCGTTCCGGGGACCGACGCCGCGGGCGGCGAGCGCGATCACGGCCTGCTTGCCGTGACTCTGGACGAGACTCGCGGCCGTATACGCCCGCCGGGTAGCCTTCTCCTGCTCGGTATCCCTCTCGTCGGCTCGGACGGCGTCGACGACCTCCTCGGCCCACGGGTTGAGCGCGGCGATCCGCGTCGATCCACAGTTCGGGCACTCCGGTTGTTCGGGGACGCGTTTCACCTGCTGGGTACGGTCCCACTCCCGACAGTGGAGACACGCGAGCAGGACGCGGTCCTCCTGGATGCGCTCTCGCACCGTCTCGATCACGCTCGCGTCGGCGTTCTCGGGGGCCAGCAGCTCCGTGCTCGAGGAACGGCCGCCGAGTCCCAGAGGAGTGCGCTCGCCGACGCGTTCGACGTCGAGGTCGCCTGACTGGATCCGCATGAGGACGTCCGCCGCGCCCGGAACGTCGAGGTCCTCGTGGAACACCTCCCGCACCGCCTCCTCGTAGATCGGGGTGTCCTCGAGCGCGCCGAGCAGCCGATCCATCGAGATCGCTCCCTTGGAGCGCTGCCAGGACTTGAGCGCGCCGAACTTCGCGGCGACCTGCGCGAGGCGGAACTTCAGGGCATCCGACTTTTTCAGGCTGAGCTCGATCAACGCCTCGACGTGCGCGGGGTCGGTCTCCTCCAGGATCTCGACCACGTCACGGGCGGAGACTCCGGAGGGAACGGTGAGTTCGATCCGGTAGGGGTCGGTCTCCAGTCCGACCGAGGAACCGGTTCGCTGGCCCAAAAGCGCTGAGAGCAATCGTCCAAGGGTCTCGTTTACCTTGTGGCCGAAACAGGCGTTCACCACCACCGTCCCGGCCGAGAACTCGATCAGGAGTCGGTCCTCGGCCGGGATCGGGTGGCCGGCCTCGACGTGGCGCTCGATCGGTTCGAGGGCCTCGCTCGCGGTATGGATGTCCGTCGGGTACCGCGAGACGAACTCGCGGGCGACCCCTTCCCGGGAGGCCCCGTCCGCGAACTGCGGGCCCGCGACTCGGCGTAGCTCGCCGACGTTCCCGGCGACCGCCTGTGGAACCGGGATCTCCTGGCCGACCCACGAGGGGATCTCGCCGGCGGGGTCCTCGACCGGGCTCACTCTGACCTTCTCCTCCTCCGCGTCGATCTCGACGATCCGCCACATCTCCCCGCGCTGGATGAACGTCGCGCCCGGTTCCGCAAAGGTGGTGACGAAGCGTTCGTCGAGGGTTCCGACGCCGCGGCCGCTCGCGACGTCTCTGACCTCGAAGGTCGCCTCGTCGGGGATCATCGAGAGGTTCGCGTAGACGTACTGCCAGGTCCCCCCGCTCTTCTCGAGGCTGTCTGCCGCCTCGTCGAGCCAGAGGATCCTGTTGCTGCTCAGCTCCCGTACCACTTCCCGAAAGGTCTCCTCGGGCAACTCGGCGAAGGGCGCCGCGCGGGTGACTATCCCGTAGGCCTCCCTCGCACTGATCTCGCCGTGGCCCATCACGAGCCCCGCGATCTGGTTCGCGAGGGTATCCAGGCTACCGGTGTGTATTTCGGCGGGCTCGACGTCGCCACGTTTCGCGCGGTCGACGATCGCCAGCGCCTCCAGGGCGTCGTCGGGAGTCGTCGCGATCACCGTTCCCCGCGAGACGCGGTCGCTCCGGTGGCCCGCTCGGCCCACACGCTGGAGCAGCCGTGAGACCTCGCGGGGACTGGCGTACTGGACCACGTGGTCGACCCGACCGACGTCGATGCCCAACTCCATCGAGGAGGTACAGAGAAGTCCGTCGATCTCGCCCGCCTTGAACGCCTCCTCGACCTCGATTCGAGCCTCCTTCGAGAGCGAGCCGTGGTGCACCCCGACGTTCGCGTCGAGCGCCTTGAACCGCGAGCCCAGCGCCTCGGCGGTCTGGCGGGTGTTGACGAAGATCAGCGTCGAGTCGTTCTCCGTGACAATCCCCCTGATCGCCCGGACGTGGCTCGCCATCTCCGGTTCGGTGACGAGTTCGCTGGCTAGTTGCTCGTCGCCCTCTACGATCTCGGGGGTCACCACTCGGAGGTCCAGCCGACTGCCCGCGTCGACCTCGCGGATCACACACGGCCGGTTGCCGGTGAGAAACGCCCCGACCTCCTCGGGGTCGCCGACGGTCGCCGAGAGCCCGATCCGTTGGAAGTCGCCCGCGAGTTCGACGAGTCGTTCTAGTCCGATCGCCATCTGTGCGCCGCGTTTCGAGGAGGCGAGTTCGTGGACCTCGTCGATCACGACGTGCTCGAGGTCCGAGAGCGCTTTTCTGAGTTTCGAGCCGGTCAGCATCGCCTGCACCGTTTCGGGGGTCGTCACGAGCACGTCCGGCGGGTCGTCCGCCTGTTTCTGGCGTTGGTAGTCGGAGGTGTCGCCGTGGCGTACCGCGACCTTGACGTCCAGTTTCTCGCCCCACCAGTCCAGTCGCTCGCGCATGTCGCGGTTCAGGGCCCGCAGCGGGGTGACGTACAGCGCGGAAATTCCGAACCGATCGTCGGCACGAGAGATCGCGTCGAACACCGGCAGCATCGCGGTCTCGGTCTTGCCGGTCCCGGTGGGCGCGACCACGAGCGCGTTCTCCCCGTCGGCGAGCGGCGGGATCGCCTTGCGCTGGGGGGCGGTCGGCGTCGAAAACCCCCGTTCGGAGAGCGCCGCCCGGACCTCGCCACCGAGGTGTGTGAAGGCCGCAGAACCCGATGCGGCCTGCTGTTCGCTCATCGGATTTCGTACGAACCGAAGGGAATTAAGCGCGTTGCTCGGATCCCGTTATACCTCGTCGTAGGGCCCCAGACGCGTTCCGTCGAGCAGGTACGCCTCGCCGTCGACGAGTCCGTCGGGCAGGAACGGACAGAGAAAGTCCCGCCCGACGTTGACCCACGTCCCGCCCACCAGGTCGTTGAACGCGGGGAAGACGATCAGGTCGGTGTCGGTCCACGCCCCCGCATGGTCGGCGAACGCGTTCCGGTCGAGCGCCCCCCGGAGCCAGACCCGTTCGGTACGGCTTCCGCCCACCTCGTCGGTCAGTCTGATCTGTGGGTGTTCGTGTCCGACACACACCGTCCGCGCACCGAGCACCTCGGGCGTCGGCCAGCCGTGACCGTGGCAGAATCCCACGTTTCCGAGCCGACAGCCTCCGCCCGGGGTAACGGTGACGTCGGGGATCGACCCCGGCGTCCGTGGTGAGCGCGCGCTCTCGACGATCGACTCGATGTCGCCGTCGTGGTTTCCCTTTACCACCGTCACCGGCACCGAGAGCCCCTCGAGGAAGACCTCGATCTCGCCGCGTTCCGCGCCGCCGGGCCCGCCGATCGAGTGCATGAAATCGCCGAGGATCACCAGCCGATCCGCGTTCGATTCATCGAGCAGTCGGTGGACGTCCTCGCGGCGCTTTTCGGCGCGGCTGGCGACCTCGACGCCGTTCTCGTGGCGAAGCGCCGCCTCGATACCGGCGTGGAACTCGGCGATCACGAGCGCGCGCTCCTCGCCGAGATCGGCGAGTGCGGCCGGCTCGCCGGAAACGGGCTCGACCAGTGCCATCAGATCGGCTTCAGAACGCCGTCTTGGGGCTCGTAACACCGCCCGCTCATCAGCGCGTCCTCGATCGCGTCGTCCACGGTGACGGGGTCGACGCCGTGTTCGGAGGCGACCCGCTCGATCACCGACTCGCGGTCGGCACCGTCGCCGTCCGCGAGATCGCGCATCGCGTCCATCGCCCTGTCCTCGACGTTGACGTCCGCTTGTTCGCCCTCGTCGCCTTCGGGGCCATCACCGTCCTCGATGTCGGACGCGTCTGCCGACGGTTCGGCCCTCGAACCGCCTTGCTCGGGGTTCGGTTCGGGCTCGTTCGCGATCCGGGCGTCGGCCTCGTCTCCCCCGGACTCGAATCCGGATTCGGAATCGGGCTCGACATCGGGAACGTCGATCCCCGCTTCACCGGGCTCATCGACCTCGCTCCCGGAGGAGAACTCCATGTCGAACTCGGACTCGATCTCCGCGCGCTCCTCCTCGTCGAACTCGTAGAGGTCGTCCTCTGCGGCGCCGGTCTCGTCGTCATCCGACGGCGGGGACGCATCGGTCTCCTCGATTGCCGGACCGTCCGCGCCGTCGAAATCCCCGAGTTCGTCCGGGTCGTCCGCTCCAGATGTCCCGTCCGTTCTACCTTCCCCGGACTCCGAGCCGGCCATCCCGGCTTCTGCGGTTTCCGCTTTCGCCGTCGGTTCCGTTTCTGCGTCCACCGTGTCCGGTTCCGACGAGACCGGTTCCGACGTCACTTCTGGTTTCGACCCCTCGGTCGGCTCTTCCTCGTCCGGGCTCGGTTCGTTCGGCTCCGTTCCGGCGTCGGGTACTTCGACGCTCTGTAGGTCAGCGAGATCCACCGCGCGGCCGTCGTCCTCGCCCGGTTCGACGGCCGGGGCGCTGACCGCCTCGGCCTCGCCGGCGACGAGCCGGACTGCCTCGATCGCGGTCTCGCGCAGCGCCGACAGATACGCCGGGGTCGTTCCGTACTCCTCGCGGGCGAGTGCGATCCCGTTGGCACGTCCCGAATCGGAATCGGACCCACCGTGGCCCTCGAACCCGCCGTCACCATCGGCGTCGAGCGCGCGAGCGAACTCGCCGACGCGTCGAAGGGTGTGTTCGGCTGCCTGCACGGTCCAGCGGTCCCGCGTCTCGGCGTCGACCTCGGCGATGCTCTCGGGGCGAACCGACGTGTAGACCCGATCGGAGTCCTCGGGCTGGAAGGTGTTTGCCTTCCCCGTTACCGCGACGAAAGCGGGCGGATCGGCCCGTTCGAGGAAGGCGAGCGCGTCGGGCTGGTACTGTCCTGCGTAGACGACGAACGCGCCGGTCGGGTCGACCACGCGGGCCCGAACGACGTCGTCGTTGACCCGTTCGACCTCCGTGAGGACGCCGACCGCGAACAGCCGGTTGACCCGTGCGCCCGTCGGCGTGATCACGTACTTCGGTGCGCGCTCCTCGTCGCTGTCGGCGTACTCGAGCGACGAGGCGTCGAACTCCGTCGCGAACAGCCGGTGGGCGACCTCCCGTCTCCCGGGACCCGAGTCGCCGCCCGGGCCGTTCTCGCTTCCGCTCATTCGCCCACCTCCGCGAGCAGCGCCTCCGCGCGCGCGGCCGGCGGCTCGTCGACCTCGGCGAACTCGCTGGCGTCGAGGTTCGCGCCGTACTCGTCGACGCTGAGCGAGCCCCGAACCGCGTACTCACGGCCCACGAGCGTCTCGCGGATCGAGTCGGCGACGACCTCCTGATCCATCGCGTCGCGGGCCTGCTCGCGGGCGTCATCTATATCCCCGCCGTAGACCTCTCGGGTCAGATCGGTGCCCAGGATGGCCGTGACGGTGCCCGTACCGTCGTCGAGGATCGCCTTCACCCGCAGGTCGTCCTCGCCCTCGACCTGCCCGTGGCTCCGACACTGTCCCTTCTGGACGACCCGGCCACACTCCGGACAGCGCTGGATCAGCCCCGAGCCGTCCCGGACCGCAACGATCGTTCCGACGAGTTCGACGTCGAACGCGCCGCCGCCCTCGACGGCCTCGCCGATCGGCCTCCTCGGAGCGGACTCGCTCACCTCGACTGCGCGGTCGAGCGACGAAACCGCCGTGAACTCCGAGCAGTTGATCGAGGGGGCCCCACGGAACTCGCGGACGTAGACGTTCTCGAAGCGCAGGTCCGCGCCCTCCTCGATCTCCTCTCTGGGATCCCAGTCGGTAAACGGCAGTCGGGCGCTCTCGTCGGCGAGGACTCCCGAGAGGATCTCGGTCTCGCCGTCCCGTCCGTCGATCGTGCGGGTCTCGACCTCGATCACGCGCGCCTCGACGGTCAGGCCCCGATCGCCAGGCGTCACGCTCGCGAGATCGGTCTCGCCGCCGATCGCGTGGGGCACGTCGAGGGGCTCGTCCTCGAAGGCGAGCGACGTCGACTCTCCCAGATTGAGTTCGGGATGGCCGTCCCACTCGCGGACGCCGGCGTTGCCGGCGGTGATCGTATCGCCCGGCGAGAGGCCGAAGTCCTCCCAGGCGGTGTAGTCGATGGTGCCACTCGAATCGGCGAGCACGCCCTCGGTGATCACCTGCTCGTTGCCCTGATACCGGATCGAACGCTTCCCGGCGGTGAGCACGCGTCCGGTGACGGTCACGCTCCCGTCCTCGGTCGTGATCTCGCCGATGCCCTTCGATTCGGGCTCGCCGCCCGACGAGCCGTCGCCGTACTTGCGGCGCAAGCTCTGAACGGCCTCGTCCATCGGGACGCTGTAGGAGACGAGGTTTTCGAGATCCTGTTTGACCTCCTCTTTGTCGATACCGAGGTCGGAGGCGAGCGCCTCGGCACGTTCCTCTACGCTCATCATCCCCTTTTGAGCGCGATCGGGTATAAAGGGTCGCACACCGTACCGAAAGTGGTTTTCACTGGCTCGTGTAGCCCCGGTATGCACGTCGTCGTCAACGCCGCCACGAGCGCCGACGGGAAGCTCTCGAGCCGCCGGCGCGAACAGATCGCGATCAGCGGGCCCGCCGACTTCGACCGGGTCGACGCGCTCCGCGCCGACAGCGACGCCGTGATGGTCGGGATCGGGACCGTGCTGGCGGACGACCCGCACCTCACGCTCGACGGTCCCGACCGGTCGGCGGCCCGCGAGGCCCGCGACGACCCGCCCCGACCGGCACGGGTGGTCGCCGACTCGCGGGCGCGCACGCCCCCCGACGCGCGGGTCCTCGACGACGCCGCGACGACCTATCTGCTCGTCAGCGAGGCCGCACCCGAGGGGCGGATCGAGGCGCTCGCGGACGCCGGCGCACGGATCGTCACCGCTGGAGCCGAGCGCACGGAGCTCGACGCCGCGCTCGCCATCCTCGAGTCGCGCGGGATCAACCGGCTGATGGTCGAGGGCGGCGGCGAACTGATCTTCTCGCTGTTGGAGGGGGGGTTGGTCGACGAGCTCTTCGTCTTCGTCGGTCCCCTGCTCATCGGCGGACGCGAGGCCCCGACGCTCGCCGACGGCGAGGGCTTCGTCGAGGACTTTCCCGACCTCTCGCTCGAATCGGTCGAGCGACTCGACGGGGGCGTTCTGCTCCGCTGGCGAGTGCGGGACTAATGGTATCGATCGGACACAGAAGAAGGGGCGAGCGGACTCGCCCCCATCCACCTTCGTTGCTCACGCTGGCTCACACCAGCGTGGCGATTCCTCGCTTGTACAACACGATAAACGATTCGATGTCGGCGGAAGGGGAGATGCGCGACCTCACTCAAGGTATTTGGTCGCCTGCTTCCGAATCGGGGACATGGACGACGATCGACTGATCGAGCGTGCGATCGACGAGGCGCCGATCGGGATCACGATCGCCGACGCTCGTCGGCCCGACAACCCGCTGATCTACCTCAACGACGCCTTCGAGCGCCTCACGGGTTACCCGCCCGACGACACCCTCGGCACCAACTGTCGGTTCCTCCAGGGTGAGAACACCGCCCCCGAGCCCGTCGCGGCGATGCGCGAGGCCATCGAAAGCGAGGAGCCGGTGTCGGTCGAACTGCGCAACTACCGGCGGGACGGCACGGAGTTCTGGAACGAGGTCACCATCGCCCCGCTCCACGACGACGGCGAGGTGACCCATTTCGTGGGGTTCCAGACCGACGTGACCGCCCGCAAGCGCGCCGAGTTCGAGGTCAAACGCCGGGTCCGGGAGGTAGAGCGCGAGCACGAAAAGCTCGAACGGGTGCTCGATCGGATCAACGGGCTGTTGGAGGACGTCACCCGAACCCTCGTTCGCGCGACCACACGCGAGGAGATCGAGCGGGCGGTCTGCGACCGTCTGACGGCCGACGAGGCCTACGAGGCTGCCTGGATCGGCGAGCGGGCCCCGACGACCGACGAGGTCGTTCCCGGCACCTGGGCTGGTCCCCTCGATCTCGCCGACGTCCGGTTCCCGACGGATGGGGATGGGCCGGTAGCACGCGCGATCTCGACGGGGGCGGCGCGGTTCGATCCCGTCGACGACCGCGTGTCCGTCGGGGGTCCGGAGACCCGGGAGATGGCGGCGATCCCGCTCGTCTCGGGCGAGACCACCTACGGCGTGCTCGCCGTCTACGCCGCCCGTCCCGAGGCGTTCGACGCCCACGAACGGGTCGTGTTGAAATCGATCGGCCGGGCGGTCGCGAACGCCTGCAACACGCTCGAGAGCCGGCGGATCCTGGCTGCCGACAGCGCCGTCGAACTCGAGTTCGCGTGCGAGGCGGACGACCTCTTTTTCGTCTCCCTCTCGGGGCATACCGGCTGTCGATTCGACTACGAGGGATCGGCCTACGACGGCGACGCGCTGTCGTTTTTCACGGTGACGGGCGTCGAACCCGGGACGCTATGTGAACTGGCCGAAGGCTATCCCACGATCGCGTCGGCGACGACGCTGACCGCGACCGGCGAGTCCGGACTCGTCGAGTTCCGGCTGACGGGCGTTTCGCTGGTCACGCGACTGGCCAACCGGGGCGTTCGGATCCGCTCGATGCACGCGGAGGACGGCAACGGTCGCATCCGGATCGTCGTCCCGGGAGGCATCGCGCCGCGATCGATCGTCGACCTGGTTACCGAGTCCTGTCCCGCCGCGACGCTCGTGGCCTCCCGCGAGTACGATCGCCCCCCTCAGACCGACGAGGAGTACCGCCTGTCGGTCGAGGAGCGGCTCACCGACCGACAGCTGTTGGCGCTCAGAAAGGCGTACGTGAGCGGCTACTTCGACCCCGACCGGCGAATCTCGGGCGAGGAGATCGCCGAGTCGATGGACATCTCGCGCTCGACGTTCCACCAGCACCTCCGAGCGGCAGAGCGCAAACTGCTCGGGGAGTTCTTCGAGGGAGGGTTACCCGACTAGTCGGGTACTACGTTCATGACAAATCCTACCTTATAGATGACTGAGGTTTAGACATGCCACAACGAACCGGTATTTCACGGCGACGATTTGTACAGATCGGGGGAGGCGTAGCCGCCATCGGCCTTACGGGCGGCTTCGCGAGCGCGAACAGCCACGACGGAACGGACGACTCCGAGGAGGGATCGTCGTCCGGAGACGGCGAGACGGCGAACGTTCGAGTCGCACACCTCTCGCCGGACGCGCCGAACGTCGACGTCTTCGTCGACGACGAGGCCGTTCTCGAGGACGTGCCGTTCAAGGCCGTCAGCGACTACCTCGAACTGCCCGCGGGCACCTACAACGTGAAGGTCGCGCCCGCCGGTGAGGGTCCCGAGAGTGCGGTCCTCGACGAGGACCTCGACGTCCCCGCCGCCGACCTGACGGTCGCGGCGATCGGCGAGGTCGCCGACGAGAACCAGCCCCTCGAACTCGCGGTGCTGGAGGACGACAACAGCGATCCCGGCGACGACACCGCCCGCGTCCGCGCAGTCCACGCGTCGCCCGACGCGCCCGCCGTCGACGTCGTGATCGCCGAGACCGGCGATGCCCTGTTCGAGGGCGTCGAGTTCGGTGACGCGGCCTACGCCGAGGTTCCCGCCGGGGAGTACCGGCTATGCGTCTACCCGGCCGGCGAGCGCGAGGAGGCCGTCCTCGGGGCGGACGTCGAAGCGATGGGCGGCACCGTCGCCTCGGCCTTCGCGACGGGCTACGTCATGCCCGACGAGGCCCCCGCCGACGAGGAGTTCGACATCGTCCTGACCGTCGACTCCGAGGGGGACGACGGGATGGACGACTCCGACGACCACTAGAACGACCGTCCGAGCGGTTCGATCCCGGCCCGGATTTTTCGGCTATCACTGATCCATCCGGACGAGCGACGGGTTTCCGCCGTTCCCGCCACGTTAACTGCCACAGTTCCGTAGGGGATGGTATGAAGGAACTCGAATACGCGATCGAGGCGGCCGACGAGGGGACCTTCGAGAACCTGGCCGCGGCGTTCGTCCGCTCGCGGGGCTATCGGACCAAGGAGTTTCGCGCCGACACCGGCGAGTGGAGCGCGCGGATCTGGATGCGCGCCCGGCCCGGAATCGCCTGTGCAAGCGTCGCCGAGGACTGGCGCGCGGCGTTGCGCTCCTCGGCGCGAAAGGTCAAACGGCTCGAACGCGAGCGGGGCGACGAGTACGGCCTGTTCGTCTTCGTTACCAACCGGGATGTCACCGGCCTCCAGGAGTTCGACATGGAGGACGAGATCGCCCGCGAGTACGGCTGGCGGCTCAGGCTCTATCACCGCCAGGACCTGATCGGGGAGCTGTACAACACCGCTCCGGGACTGGCGAAACACCACCTCGACATCGACCTCGGATTCGACGCGGACCATCTCGCGACCCTGGAGGAACTGCGCGACGAGCGACTCGACGCGATCGAGGCGCGCAGCGACGAGGCGACCGAACTCGAACCGGGACCGACGGTGGCGATCCACGTCGTCCCCAACGGGATCCTCTCGACCGCACGCCGGTGGGTTTCCTCGGAGCTGCCGGACCCGAGCGTTCTCGCGGGATCCGACGCGCCCGTGGTGGACGCCCGCGAGACGCTGAAGATCTCGTACGGCCGGAACGAGGGGGCCGACTACGAGGGATACGGGCTGATCCGAACGGACGGACTCTACGAGTCGGCGACGACGCGGCTGTTCGACGCGACCGACGACGAACTGCTGTTGTGCTCCTCGGCGGGTACCGACACCCGAGGGCTCGATGCGTCCGTCACGATCGCGGTCCGGGAGACGCTTGCACACCTCTCGTCGATGGGGTTTTCCGCGACCGCCTCGGTCTGGATCTCGGTGCTAGACGCCGCCGACGCCCGGATCGATTACGACGACGGAGACTCGCTCGCCCCCACATCGCCCTTCGGATTCGATCGCTACTCCACTCGAGTGGCGACGGCATCGATCGGCGACCGTCCGTACACGCACGTCCTCGGGGACCTCGAACCGGCCCTCTCGGAGCTGTGGCGGGCGTTCGGCTACCCCGACGGAACGCCCAACGTCGAGGACGGGGAGTGGCGTGGGGAGGTCCTCACCATCGATGAGGGTCCGTCTCCCTGAGTGTCACTCCCCGGGTGGGGTTCCTCCGTCCCCTGAACGGTTCGCGGCTGATTGTCCGTCTCGTGGGCGTCTACGATCGACCGATACGTTTTTCACTCATGTAATATATTATATTTGAGTATATAATATATGGGAATTACTTCGAAGGCTGATCTGTCGACTGACGGCGGTGTGAACGCCCGCCGCGCGGCCGCGACCGCCCGCTCGTTGCTCGAAGCGTACTACCTCCAGGACGAACGGGAGCGACACCTCCTCTCCGGCGACGTCCGAGCGGCGGTCGACGCCGCCACACGGGCCGTGGATCGCATGGGCGTCGCCTACGAGGTCGAGTTTCCACACGTCGACCCCCTGCGGGCGAGGCAAGCCGGCGAGGCGTTCATGTGCGGGCTGTTCGTACAGGACGAGATCGAGAACTGGGACCGGCTTCGCAGCGTCCCCGACGCCGATCTGCAGGACGTACTGGTCTGTGATTCGAACGGTCGGTACGGTGCTGATCCCGTCGACGACGATCGGTGGGAGACCGTCGAGGCCTACCTCCGGACGGCCTGCCGGAAGGCACGAATCGACGAGCGATACGCCGAGCGACAGACCCGGTTCTGGCTGTATCACGGCCAGCTCGACGGACGCTGGGAGGGGGTCGCACGCGAGGCACACGAGCTCAAACTGCGGACGATGGTCGGGGATCTCCCCGAGACCACCGTCCGGCGACTGGGCGAGCGTTTCGTCGAGGGAGTGAGGACCCACGACGAATGGACCCACAGTGACGAGACGCGAGACCTGGCGGCAGCGAGCGGGATCGTGACGGCGTACTACGAGGAGGTGTTCGAACTGCGGTCGAGGGGTGGCCAGCGACCGTGACCGATTTCGATCCCGTGGTGTACGAGCGGGCGTTTCGAAGCATCGACGCGCCGGCGTTGCTGACCGACACCGACCTCGTCATCCAGGACGTCAACGAGGCGGGACTCTCGTTTACCGGCTACGAGTACGACGAGTTCGTGGGCCAACCGGCGACCGTCCTCGTGGATGACGAGGACGTTTACGCCGATATCGTGGAGACGATCCTCGACGGCGCGGCCTGGAGCGGCGACTTCGAGCTCCGGACGAAGGACGACACCGGGGTGTTCGGCCGTGGATCCGTCGCCTCGATATCGATCGACGGGGAGCTTCGGGGATACGTGGCGATATTCATCGACACGACCAAACAGCGCCACTACGAGAACACGGCGGAGGTGCTGAACCGGCTCCTGCGACACGACCTCCGAAACGAGCTGAACGTCGCCTACGGCAACCTCCAGAACGCCCAATCCCGTGTCGAGGACGAGGCGGCGTCCGACTACCTGGATCAGGTCCACGATGCGCTGACCCGCCTCATCGGCAAGAGCGAGCGCGCACACAACCTCGGGGAACTCCTCGAAGGTTCCTACGACGCGGCAAACAGCCTCGTTCGTCTCGATTACGCGTTACACGAGGCGCTGGTCGGGCCGATAGAGACCTTCGACGAGGCGGAGTTCCGATTCGAGACGTTCCCCGGAACGGAGGTCGTCGCGGATCACCTTCTCACGACCGTCTTCGGCGCGGTTCTCGAGAACGCCGTGGTCCACAACGACGCGGCGACCCCCGTCGTCGACGTCGAGGTCGAGGAGCGCATGGAGAACGTGGTGGTGAGCGTCATCGACAACGGACCGGGGGTGCCGGAGGGACAGGCGGACCTGATCTTCGGTCGGGAGGAACGGGATCAACTCCACCACGGAAGCGGGATCAGCCTCTTCTTCGCTGACAACGTCATCAAGAGCTACGGTGGCGACATCTGGGTCGAGACCGACCGGGCTGACGGCGCGGCGTTTCGGATCCGGCTACACAAGGCCCCCGGCACGTGACCGGTGTGGCGGGCACGGTCGTCTCGGGTCACTGAAGTCGTGTCTATCTGACCCAAAGACGGCTCCTCGAACGAGCGCCATCGACTCAGACCATGCGTTCGATCGCAGCGATCGTTCCGACCATCGATACCGACGATTCGAGGCGTTCGATCGTTTCGATCAACTCGACCAGACGTCCCAGTCCGATGACCAGGAGTACGACGATCGTGACGAGAGCGAGGGCGATGACGATGAGCGCCCCCGTGAGTGCTTTCACGACCCAGGGTTCGACGCGTGGTGCAGGCCTCATTATCAGTTCTCGGAATGACGCGTCCGCCTGACTTGAAACCGACGTCTGTGTCTTCCCGCCCCCGATCAGTGATGATCAGGGACCGACCTTCGAGATCGATCCTCCGGACGGCGGGGATCGCCGTGATCCCGTACCGGCTCCGATCCTCCCCAATTGTAGATGGAAGGGTTCGGCCGACCATGAAAAACCATAGAAAGTCATCAAATGGTGACGTAGGGTAAGACTTATCTCCGCAGGGGGCCTTCGATCGACTAGATGACGAACGACGCCGACGGAACGTGGTGGCCGCCTGCGATGTTCGCGAACCAAATGCAGGAGGCGGGTGAGGAAGCCGCCGAACGGCAACGGCAACTGTTCGGACAGTGGCTGTCGGGGATGAACGCGACCGGTCCACAGACCATGGGCGGGCTCTCCCAGCTCTCGGCGATGAGCATGGAGGCGGCGACGTTCAAGACGCGCGTCCAGAGCGGCGGTCGCATCAGCATTCCCGACGCGGAACGAGAGGCGCTCGGAATCGACGAGGGCGATATCGTCCAAACGATCGTCATCCCCCTCGACACCGATACGGAGACTACCAACGATGACTGACACACTCATGACCCCGATGTTCGACGCACAGCGCGCGATGATCAACCAGAGCAACGAGACGTTCAAACGGAGCCTCAAGCTCCAGCACGACGCCTTCGAGGCGTTCCGCGGCACCTTCGACACCCAGGAGTCGACCCAGCGTCGCAACGTCGAGGCGACCCAGCGAGCGGTCGACGCCTACTTCGAGGCGATCGAGGACGCCGGCGGCGACGGCATGGGCGTTCGCGAGGTTCACGAGGCCGTCGACGAGGGATTCGCGGCCTTCCTCGATCTCCACGAACAGTCCTGGGACGCCTTCGAGCAACTCGCCGAGGAGAACGCCGAGGCCTACGACGAGCTGATCACCCAGATCGAGTCGACGGTCGACGAGTCGACGGAGATGGCCGTCGAGGCCAGCCAACAGGCCGAAGAACAGACGGACGTCGCGGTCGAGTCCGCCGAGGACACGATCGAGCAGTAACGCCCCTCTTTTTGACAACGAACCCCATACTATACACCATGGCTGAGACTGACCCCCCAATGGCGGACCCCGAACAGTGGAACGAATTCATGCAGTCGATGAACGAGCAGTTCGCCAAGTCGCTCGAACAAAGCGTCGAGGCACAGGCCTCCTTCGTTGAGTCGTGGGTCGAGGCCGTCGAGGAGGCGAGCGATCCCGAGCAGCTCGAGGAGGGTGCCGAGGGATACGCGAACGCCTACGAGACGTGGATGGACGCCTCCCAGCAGGCCTACGAGCGTTCGATGGACCTCGCCTCCGGCGAAGAGGTCAGACCGGAGGAATTCCGCGACATCTGGCTCTCGGCGGCCAACGAGGCGTTCAAGGACGTCACTGACACGACCGCCTTCGCCGCGATGACCGGCCAGACCGTCGAGGAGGCCCTCGAATACCGCCAGGAGATCGACGCGATGGCCGACGAGACGCTGCACAACCTCGGGTTCGCGACCAAGCGTGACGTACAGGAGGTCGGCGAGCGCCTGATCAAACTCGAACGCCGCCAACACGCCGTCGAGAACAAGCTCGATACGGTCATCGAGCATCTCGAGGACGAGGAATGACCAGCAACCCGTTCACCCTCGGATTCGACCTGTATCGCCAGGGCTGGGAGCAGGCGACGGAGACGATCGAGAAGAGCAGCGACTCGCCCGAGCAGATGGAGCGTATGGCCGAGGTCGAGGTCGGCCAGACGCCAAGCGAGGTCGTCTACGAGGAGAACAAGCTCGAACTCCTCCATTACGAGTCCCAGACCGACGAACAACACGACGTCCCGATCCTGATCGTCTACGCGCTGATCAACAAGCCGTACATCCTCGACCTGCAGCCCGACCGCA
>CAYVQH010000007.1:0-32791 GCA_964454105.1 uncultured Halobacteriales archaeon
ATCGCGTGTCGTTGACGGGACGCACGGGCGTTTTCAGGTCGTAGGCATCGCCGACCTCGTTCTCGTAGGCGGCCTCGCTGACGAACGTCACCGAGAGGCCGTGTTTCGCTCGCCCCTGTGCGCCGGCGCGTTCGCGGCCGATCACGGGCTCGCAGGTCATCAGCGAGCCGTTGGCCTCGCCCATCTGGGACCAGACCGGGAAGCCGCCCTTGATCACCGCCTTCGGCTTGCTGCCGAAGAAGGCCGGATCCCACAGCGCGATGTCAGCGAGTTTGCCCGGTTCGAGCGAGCCGACGTAGTCGTCGATTCCCGCGGTGATCGCCGGATTGATGGTGTACTTCGCGACGTAGCGCTCGATGCGGGTGTTGTCGGCGCCGGTACCTTCGTCGGCCTCGAGTGGCCCGCGCTGGGCTTTCATCTTGTGGGCGGTCTGCCACGTTCGACACACCATCTCGGCCATCCGGCCCATCGCCTGCGAGTCGGTGGTCATCATCGAGATGGCGCCGGTGTCGTGGAGGACGTCCTCCGCGCCGAGCGTCTCCGCGCGGATGCGCGACTCGGCGAAGGCGACGTCCTCAGGGACGTCGGGGTTGAGGTGGTGACAGACCATCACCATGTCGAGGTGTTCGTCGAACGTGTTCTCGGTGTAGGGCATCGACGGGTTCGTCGAGGACGGCAGCATGTGCTCGTGGCCGATCAACTCGAGTACGTCCGGTGCGTGACCCCCGCCGGCGCCCTCGATGTGGAACGTGTGGATCGTCCGCCCGTCGATCGCGTCGAAGGTGTCCTCGACGAAACCCGACTCGTTGAGCGTGTCCGTGTGGATACACACCTGGACGTCCTCCTCGTCGGCGACCTCGAGACAGGTATCGATGGCGGCGGGCGTCGACCCCCAGTCCTCGTGGAGTTTGAGTCCACACGCACCGGCCTCGATCTGTTCGACCAGTGCCTCGGGCTTGCTGCTGTTGCCCTTGCCGTAGAAGCCGACGTTGACCGGCCAGTCCTCGGCGGCCTGCAGGAACCGCCGGACGTTTCGTGGTCCGGGAGTGCAGGTCGTCGCGCCGCCGCCGAACCCGCCGCCGAACATGGTCGTGACGCCCGAAGCGAGCGCGTGATCGACGAGTTGCGGGCTGTTGAAGTGGACGTGAATGTCGAATGCGCCCGGCGTCGCGATCAGGCCGTCCGCAGGGATCGTGTCCGTACTCGGTCCGATCACCATATCGACGCCGTCCATCGTGTCGGGGTTGCCGGCCTTGCCGACGCCGACGATCCTTCCGTTCCGGACGCCGATATCGCCCTTTCGGATCCCCAACACCGGGTCGATGGTCACGACGTTCGTAAAGGCCCAGTCGAGCGCACCCTCCGCTTGGGTCGTTCCCGACTGCATGCCCATCCCGTCGCGCATCGTCTTCCCCCCGCCGAAGACCGCCTCCTCTCCGGGGATGCCGTGATCGATTTCGATCTCCGCCAATAGGTTCGTATCGCCCAGCCGAAGCCGATCCCCCTCCGTCGCGCCGAAGAGGTCCGTATACTCCTCCCGCGAGAGCTCGCGGCTCATTGCGCTCCGTCCTCGGACAGGTATCCCTCCGCCCGCGCGCGCTCCATTGCGGTCGATTTCACGTCCTCGTCGTCCAGATCACCGTCGACCAACCCGCCCATCCCGTGGACGATCCGATCACCACCGATGTCGACGAGATCGACGTCACGTTCACAGCCCGGTTCGAATCTGATGGCCGTCCCTGCCGGAACGTCCAGTCGCATCCCGTAGGCGGTTTCCCGGTCGAACGCGAGCCCGGGATTCGCTTCGAAGAAGTGGAAATGCGATCCGACCTGCACGGGTCGGTCACCGGTGTTCTCGACGGTGACCGTCGCCGTCGGTCGACCCTCGTTTATCGCCACTGGATCGTCGGCCGGGAGCAACTCCCCCGGTACGAACCCGCTCATTCGTCGTTCCCTCCCGGCGCGGATCTGCGACGACTGATAACACGATGTCCCATGGTGATGCACCTGCGGACGATCGATGTAAATGTACGTATCTACCGCAATATTTGCCCACACACGTACAAACAGATAGAAATATAAACGAACTACCACGTCATTCGCGAGTAATCAGCGCTAGGACGTCCGTTTTCATCCCGGCCACTCATCCGGAAGACCGTCCTTCGCTTTCCTCCCCCTGCAGCGCGGTTACGCGATGGTGATCGCGCCTCTCGCTAGCCATGACGAACCAGAACCGCCGCGACTCCGACCGCCGACATGCCGGTGAACGCGGCCGCGGCGGCGAAGACGGCGTGAATCTCGAACGTACCTGCGATGGGGCCGAGCAAGACCGGCGAGAGGAACTGGCCGATATAGCCGAACATCGCGACGTAGGAACTGTACTGTCCCTTCCTGTTCGACGGAGCGAGCTCCTCGACCCAGAGCAACACCGTGGGAAAGACCAGTCCCTGTCCCAATCCGAACAGAACGACCGGTGCCACGGCGATGAGGCGACCGGCCGCGATCGATGCCACGACGAACCCCACCGTCCACAGCGCAAGCGCCGCCAGCGTCACCTGTCGATAGCCAAAGCGTCGTTTGATGCGGTCATAGAAGTAGGCGCTCGTGGCACCCCCGAGGCCGAGTGCCGCGAGATATAGGCTGATGGTCAGCGAGGACTCGACACCGAACGTCGCGAGGAGGCCAGGGTAGTAGACCGTGTACGCGTACAGCAGGAGGTTCGCGACGAAGTAGAGGCCGTAGACGAGCAGGAGGATCGGCGCGGCGGTAAACACCGCGAACAGACCTCGGAGACCACCGGCATCGTTCGATTTGGCGGTTCCTCGAGGATCGACGGAAGTCTCGGGAACGGTGACCGCCGCCAGGAGTCCCAGCGGGAGCGCCAGCCCGTAGACCGCGAACGGCGCGTGCCACGACAGCGTCCCGAGCGCACCGCCGACGAGCGGCCAGACGGCGCCGCCGAGGCTGTTGGCGCTTCCGCGAAGCCCCATCGCACGGTCCTTGTGGTCGCCCTCGAAGAGGGTGTAGATGAGCACCGTTACGCCGGTGTAGACGAACGCGACGCCGACGCCCAGCACCGCCCGCGAGGCGAGCAAGAGCGGGAACGACTCGAGGACCAGTCCCGCAGCCCCGGCGACTGCATACACGAAGAGACCGGCGATGTACGGTTTCCGTGGTCCGACCCGGTCGATGATCGCGCCCGCAAAGGGGCTGGTGAGGACGATGAACAGCCCGTGGGTCGTGATGATCAGCCCCGCCCGTGACTGGGGCACCCCCAACCCGGTCCGTATCTGGTTGACGACCGGTCCGAGGATGGCACCGGCCATCACCGTCAGCGTGGCCGATGCGATGACGACCCACAGCGTCGCTTTTGGCCGCCGGAAGGCGCTGTTTTGGTCCCGCTCGTCAGCGGAATCGACGGTTTCGGACGTCATTCGTCCTCCGGCTCGGCCCCGAGGTTCCGAGCGACGGTTCGAAGGCCGGCGACGAGCGCATCGACCTCCGCGTCGTTGAGCCCTCGCGTCATCTCCGCGTTGACGGCGTCCTTGACCGCCCGGATGTCGTCGCGCAACCGCTCCGCTTCCGGGGTGAGAAACAGCCGTTTGCGCCGTCGATCCTCCGTGTCCGGACGCCGCTCGACGTAGCCCTTCCCTTCGAGTTGGTTCGTGACCCGGGCGACGACCGACTTATCGAGGTGGTGGCGCGCAACGATGTCGGTCTGCGTCAGTCCCTCCTCGTCGTACAGCGCGAAGAGGACGCGATACTCGCCGCGCCCGAGACCGTGTTCGGAGAGATGACTCTGGATCCGCGTACTCAGTGTGCGCCCGGCCAGCGAGACGTGCCACGCGAGTCCGTCGTGATTCACGTCCGAATTCGTTGCTGGTGCAACTTAATCGGACCGAATCCCGTGGTAGTGGCGATATCGAAGCAGCGAACGCCGCATTCCCGGTCCGCCCTTTCGGCGGCTTCGAGCGTAGCATCCGCTTACCTGGTCGTCTCGCTCATCAAGTGACCGATAACAATACCCCCTCCGACTCGTGTTCCAATGAGATTGACATGAAACTCGATCGACGCGGAGTACTCGCGACGATAGCGACCGTGGGAAGCATCGGCTGTCTCGAACGACTGCCGTCGCAGAGTCGCTCCAAGGACGCCAATTCGGGATCCTCTACGTCCACGCCCGGAACCGACGACGGGACTTCAGGGGATACAGCCGGGAGATATGATCCCCTGTTCGACTTTCACGACCCGAACGACTGGGAATCGAACGGGGGGCTCTCGGTGGATCGAGAGGAGTATATGACCGGCCAACACGCGGTCCGTATCGACGTGGCTCCGAACGAGACGTGGGCACGAATCGAACGGTCCGGCCTCGATCTCGATCTCCGAAATCATCGTCTCAACCTCGTCTGCCAGCTCCATTCGTCCGCACCACAGGGCCAGTCGATCGATATCGTCGTCGAGAACCGCGACGGAGATCACCTCCAGTTTCGTTCGCGGGCACACAAAACCGATGCGGATACGACCTTCATGCCGATGGATCTCGGCGTTCGCGAGTGGGAGTCGAATACGATTCCGGACCTCTCGTCAGTGCGTCGGATCCGTATCCAGTCACGTTTCGACGAGACGACGAGCGGATCGTTGTGGCTCGACTCGCTCGATGTGGTCGAACTGCCCGAAACGCCGAAACTCATGATCCAGTGGGACGACGGGTTCGTCTCCCAGTACACCGAGGGGCTCCCGATCCAATCCAACTACGACATCCCGTCGACCACGTTCATCAACCCGACGAACGTCGACGACGGGGCCGATCGGCTCACCCTCGATCAACTCTCGGAGTTGCAGGCGGCTGGTTGGGGGGTCAGCAGCCATCTACTGCATCACGACCATCTCACCCGACTCGATCCGACCGAACAGGAAACCCAGATACGGGAGGCAAAGGAGTGGCTTCTCACCAACAGGTTCGAGCAAGGGGCGAAGTACTTCGCGTATCCGTTCGGCGAACACGACCAGTCGAGCTATGACCTCATCGGGAAACACCACTCGCTCGCCATGATCGGTGGTGAACCGGGATACGGGATTCCGCGAAACCTCCCGGCCATCGGTCGGTCATCGGAACGGACGTTCGAAACGGCGACGGGATACGTCGATCGCCTCATCGAGTCCGGCGGGTTCGGCGGGCTGTTCTGGCACGGGATTCCCGACGAGACGCCGATCGGGGAGTTCGATGCGATCATGAGCTACATCGCTGATCGCCGGAATGCGGGCGAACTCGACGTGATTACCCTCTCGGAGCTCGATGAGATGGTCCGGACCGTTCCAGCAGTGATGCCGTGGCGGTCGTGAGTCCGTCCGACTTCGACGATCAGTCCCGCAACCGTACAGACGGCTCCATCCGGCGCGAACTGACCCGCCGCAACGATGTCCCCAGTACCCCCACTCCTGGCATCAGACGTCGCATCCACGACCGGATTCATAAATGCGTTTCTATCTCAACACAACCGATTACGTCTCCTGCCATCCCATTCACATGTGAGCGCCGTCGTCCATGGGGTGGGAAGGGGAGAAATACGGCTGGATGAGCTCGCTCCTGTGCCGACTCACCCTCTGGACGATGGTGCTCGTGGGATGCCTCTGTCGTTCCATCCCGGTTTTCGAGGACCATACAACACGGGGTGTACTGGCGGATCCGACTTGAGACTCCGATCCTAGCACCCGCCGCGGCGTAACCGGGCGATCCTGTCACCGAACCGGGGGTCCGATCTCGACCGGCATCGATTCGAGCGCGTCGACTCCGTCGTGGATCGAAACGGCGTCCTCCCCGTCGACGTGGGGATAGACCGCTTCCAAACGCTCTCCATCGTAGACGCCCAGACAGAGTATCGGAAGTACGAGCGTCTCCCGTCGACGCCCTTCCTCGTCGGCCATCGACTCGGTGTTGCGTCGCTCGAAGGCTGGCTGTAGCGTACAGTCGTGTTCGTCGGCCCACTGCTCGAACTCGGAAACGGTCTCTTGGACTCCGGTCGGATCCAATCCGGCCGGTTGGTTGATTCCCATCGTCGATCCCCAGACGTCGACGTCGAGTTCGGTGATCGTGCCGTTCTCGGAAAGGACCTGTAGTCGATCGATGACGTCCGCCTGTGTCTCATTGAGTCCGTGTGGAGCCTGCGTCCGTAGGCGCAAAACGGCCCGAACGTCGCTCGTAGGAGACTCCATTACTCTCCTCCGTCGTGCAACCGACCCTGACAGACGTATGCGGTCCCCCTCCTTTCGATCAAGCCGTACGTCGTGAGTGTCTGTAATAGCGGGTAGAGCGTGACCTTCTTCAGCCCGAGCGCGGTCTGGAGTTCGTCGATCGTCGCTCCCTCGGCGATGTTCACGTATAAATATACGAGTTTGGCGCCGGATGAATTGAGCGCGTCGGGAAGTTCAGCGATCGCTTGCGCATGGCGTTCTTGTTGCTCGTTCATCAAGACACACTCCAACGTGCACCTACATAAACACCTGACTTGGTTTGTCACCGTCTGTGCATTCCCACCAAGGAACACTGACGAGTTCTCAGTGCGGGGTTATTGAGAGGAGGGAATCCACGACGTGAATTCGGTTCGGTGAACGTCCGGCGCCGAGCCGAGACCGGCGGTGCGAAACGCGAATGGTTGTCAGTTACTATAAGGCTCTGTCGCATATCGACGGTATGAAGCAACCGATCCAGCCGACGCTACCGAAGGACGTGAAGGCGGAGCTACCGCCCGGCACGGAGGACGCGATCGTGAACCAGGACATCGGAACGCTCGAGGACTATCGCAAATGGATCGACGCCCTGATCGCGTACAAACGGCACCTGCTCGTAGAGGACGACCCACCGTCGGTGACGGTCACGGAGACGACGGGCGGGGAGGTGCTGACCACGATCGCGGACGACGAGCGATCCGACGTCGAGACGCGGGACCTGTTGGGAACGTTCGCGTGGCAGTTTCTCGCCTGCGGCAACGAACGCTGTGTATGTACCAACGGCTCGCCGGACGACCTTCACGGCCCGTATCTCCGTCGGCAGTATCTCGATGGATCAGGTCATCGCATGACCGAGTACGTCCCCGAGAACGACCGCCGTCAGGAGCTGGTACGGCGGGTCGCCGCGAAGCCCGCTCCCGGAGACCTCGAGGAATCGGCTCGCGAGTAGAGGAACGGGCTCGCGGCCCGCCTCATCGACACGCCGTCGACGGCACCTCGGTCGGAAGCGGACTACACGTAGCCGAGGTCCGCGAGACGATCGGTGACGATCTCGTCGGCGACGGCCCGCTCGTCGGCGGTCGAGTCCTCGGCGACGATCTCCCTCCGTCGTCCGCCGTCGACGACGAGCCACGGTACCGTGACGAGCGGATCGAGGTGGATCCCCTTCGGGTGGCCCCAGATCCGCATCGGAAGCGGGAACGCCCGTTCGCCGATCATGTTCCCGTGATCCGAGGTCACGACGGTCCGCCCCTCGAGGGCCGAAAGCAGCGACTCGACGTGTGGCAGTGCTCGGTCCAGGTTCCGCGCGTAGGCGTCCCAGATCGTCGACGGGTCGATGTCCAGTCGGCCGTCCGTCAGCCGAAGCCAGAAGACGTCCTCGTCACCTGTCTCGTCGACGTGACCCTGGTCGAACTCCATATCGGCGTCGATGAAGGGGTAGTGGGGCTGGAGGTAATGTACGAGGAGACGCTTGTTCGGGTAGCGCTCGGCCGTCTCGCGGGCGTACTCGGTCGTCGTCTCCGGCAGGACGGTCCCGTGCTCCTCGTTCCATCCGTCCTCCATCCAGACGTGGACCACCTCGTGAAAGCGGGCGTCGAGTTCGTCGCGATACCGATGGAGCTGCGGGTTCGCCGTCACGTAGACCGTGTCCCGGAGATCACGGTCGGCGACGTTTCCGCGGAGGAACTCGACCGTGCTCGACCCCCGCGACCGGCGCGTCTCGAGGATCCCCGGCAGGGTCGACCGGCGCGCGAAGAGGTCGTAGCGACACGCATCGAGGACGATCAGCGCGTCCCAGTCCTCCTCAAACACGTCGGTCCCCGCGGGGTTGTAGTCGCGAAGATGCCCCCGATGGTGATAGAGCCGGTTGCATTCGAGGCCGATCCGCGCCGGGTTCGCGAGCGCACGCCGGAGCCGCTTCATCGAGTACATCGACTCACCTCCACGGGGGCGTGTCGCGCCGGATCGCGTTCGATCGATTCGTACTCGATGGTGTAGCTCCGCGTCGATCGTCTCCCCCGCTTCGTACAGGCGGCGAGCACGAGACCACTCGCCACCGTGATCAGAACGCCGGACAGTCGGGTCATCGTCCGTCGATTTCACGCCTACGATTATAGTCATTTCTAGGATCGAAACGGGGCGCTACGGACGGATCGGAAACCCGACGTTCCGCTATCGGGTCCTTGCGAGCGGTCCGTCGTGGTACGGAGGGCTATGGAGTCTAGCGGGGCTCGTCGACGCTGGCCGGCCTCTGGTCGACTCGGTACTCCCTCCGGCCCTCATCGTCGAGCGGACGGCGTCCGCCATAGATGACAATCCGACAACTATACGTGGCGGACGAGCGATGGCCGACTCGTCGGGAGTCGAGCGGCGAAGGACGCGTCCAAACGGGCGCGCACGACGCCTGCATCGAGCAGCGGACGGAACCGACTATCCAGGGAAGTGGATGAGCTCTCGTGTCGGCCGTCGTTGCTCGTTGATGGCACACCGCATCGACTCCCGGCGACCGTTCGATTTCCGTGGCCGGAGCTATGACGGCCGGTCCCGACGACCGGCAGCGTGCTTGCGAACGCCGGCCGATTCCGATCCACATCAATCGAGAAACGGCCGCGTATCGGAAAGCGGCGGATAACTATTTGCTTCGCACTTGTAGCCGGGCTATGCGATCGATCACCCTCCCCGTGTCCTGTCCGTACTGTACCACCAGGGCCGTCGTGGACTGCGATTCGGACCAGTTCAGGGCTGACCGAGCGACCCGACTCAAAGGGACGGACATCGACTGTCCCGACTGCGGCCACGAGTTCGAACTCTATTACTACTGACCCCCCGTCCGATCACGAAACCCGAACGCCCACCGAGAGCCATGCTGACCGTGGGACGTCGTCGTTCCTGCGGTCTGACATTCATGGTGTTCGATAGGTCAATCGGATCACGATCCGATCCGGTTGATCCCGATACTGCGGTCGTAGTAGCCCGAAACTACTGTTGCAACTACCCTATACTACTGTAGGTGGGGCTTCATGACGAATCCATGTATGATCTGACGGGGTTCCAACGCGACCTCCTGTACGTGATCGCCGGCTCCGACGAGCCCAACGGACTGGCCATCAAACGGGCCTTGGAGTCGTACTACGAACAGGAGATCCACCATGGGCGGCTGTATCCGAACCTCGATACACTCGTGGACAAGGGCCTCATCGAGAAGGGCGAACGCGACCGCCGCTCGAACTTCTATACGCTCACCCGGCGGGGCCGTCGTGAGATCGAGGCCCGCCGGGAGTGGGAGGAGGGGTACATCGAGGTCTGAGCACTGTCTCATCATCGGTAAGACACGCATACGTCGGAAACGGAAACCATAACGATGCACCCGGATCGCGTGATGCCGGATATGGACGGAGACGTACGGACACGAACCGAGCCGGACGCGTCGGGGTGGCGATGAGACGAACCGCACGACCGCCGGCGAGTTGGCTGCCAGCCGACGTGCCGGTCATCGTCGCACTGCTCGTGATCACGAACGCCGTCGTCGGCCTCTCGCCGTGGCAGTCCCTTCGGGTCACGTTCGGACTGGTGTTGTTGCTAGTATTGCCCGGTTACGCGACCCTTACCCTCCTGTTCCCGTACGGAAACGATCCCGACGGTCCGACACGGAGCGGCATCGACGGGCTCGAGCGGGCCGCCCTTTCCTTCGGGACGAGCGTCGCGTTGCTCCCGCCGTTGTACCTCCTCGCGTTCGTCATCGCTGGCGGCTCGGCCCCGTCGACGATGATCGTCTTCGGGGTGTTGGATGGATTCATCCTCGTCGCGACGCTGCTTGGGTTTTTCCGCCGACTGCGTATCGACCCCGCACACCGGTTCGATCTCCCGGCCCGTCGGCTGTCGGACGGTCTCGATGAACGATCCGCCGAAACCGATCGGCGAACCCTGCTCGCCAACGTCGGCCTCGGGGTCGCTGCCGTCGGCACGATCGGTACGCTCGTCTACGCGATCACCTCGCCGCCGGACGGTGAGCGTTTCTCCGAGTTCTACCTGGTCACCGAGAACGACACCGGCGAGTACACCGCCGGCAACTACCGAACGACGCTCACGGCGGGCGAGCCAGAGACGGGAATTCTCGGCATCGAGAACCACGAAGGCCGGACGATCACCTATGCAACCGTCGCGGAGCTCCAGCGAGTCGATGCCACCGGCGAGTCGGTGGAGGTTCTCGAACGTGGCGCTCGAACCCGCGAGACGATCACGCTCGCGGCCGGCCGATCGAAACACGTCCAACAGGAGATAACGCCGTCGATGACCGGCGAGAATCTCCGGCTCCACTACCGACTCTATCGTGGCGCTCCGGACGGCGATCCGCCCTATCGCGAGCTCCAACTCTGGGTCGACGTCACGGAGGGATCGGGCGGGCCGCCCGGATCACAACCCGCGTAAGCACTCGATAACAAATCGGCTACCGATGCAGGGGGCGTGTATGTGGCCATGGGAACACGCGCTGTTTGCCTACCTGCTCTACTCGATCGCCAGTCGCCTTCTGTTTCGGCGTCCGCCCGGCGGAGCGGCGGCGCTTGCCGTCGCCATCGGAGCGGTCGCTCCGGATCTGATCGACAAACCTCTCGCCTGGCAGTTCGGAGTCTTCTCGAGCGGCTATGCTCTCGCCCACTCGGTCTTCTTCGCCGTCCCGCTGTCGGTGTTCGTCGTCGTTCTCGCACGACGTGCCGGCCGTGGGCCCATCGGCTACGCCATGGCCGTGGGCTATCTCTCGCATCTCGTCGGCGACGTCATCCCGATCTACGCCGAGGAGGGCGAACTGTCGTTGGTGCCGGTCCTCTGGCCGCTCGGCGACCGCTCGACGACCGATCACAGCCAGGGATTTCTGAATCGGTTCATGGAGCTGTTCTGGCCCTACGTGACGGATCTCCAGGGTGAGCTACTCACGTTCGATCCCTCCCCGTACACCCTGTTTCAGCTGTCGATCGTGGCGTTCGCCGCCGTCCTCTGGATCGCCGACGGCATGCCCGTTCTCAGCGACGGATATGCGGGGCTCAAAGCCCGCCTCTCGCGGAATCCATCCGAACGAACCGTCGAGTAGCTGAACGCGGACGCCACGTTCCCTCCATCATGATGCCGCAGACGCGAGCGATCGGTGGTCGTTCACTCCGGCGGCTCCGATCCCATGACGTCGTGGTCGGTCCGCGCGTGAACGAACAGGACCGACCCGAAGACGACGAGCACCATCGCGAACCACGCCGCGTCGGGCACGGAGACGAACGGGAACGCCGTGAGTTGTGCCAGCCCGAGAACGCCTACGGTGGCGACACCGCTGCCCAGATAGAGCCGATGCCACAGCAGCGTGCCGTCGTGGGAGTACTGGAGGAGCCCCTTCACATGGTGATACTCGGGTCCGATCTCGACCGTTCCTCGCGGCTGGTTGTACTCCACGATGCCTGCACGATCGAGCTTCGGAAGGTGCGTCTGATAGAGCGAGACGTACGCACGCTTTCGGTCCTTGTACGTCATGTACTCGTCGCCCTCGCCCTCCCAGTCCGCGAGTGCTTCAGCAAGCGCCCCCAGTTCGACGACCCCCTCCTGTTCGCCAAGATATCGCAGCACGTACCGTCGTCGTCGGTTTCGCAGGACGTCGAAGATGGTATCCTTTCCTGGCCGCTGGTCCGATTGGGATGATCGGAGACGCTCCTCGAGCGCCTCGTAGCCCGGGAGCTGTGTGATCCCTGACCGTCTCGCGTCGTTCGTCTCACCCGGTTCGTTCACGCTCGATCCCTCCTCTTGTTGGGTATGGGTTTCGTAACTCATTTGATGTGGTCTACTGTCTGACCTCCCCTCTGTGCAACTCATACTCCCACTATGGGTCAATAAAGGGCTGCTGTCATATCCAGTTTCTGCGAACGCAATAGTGGTTTCCCATAAAATGAAACGAAAGGGATCGGCGTCACATCTATATCACGCTCGATCATGCTGTTCATGATGGCCGCAGTAGAGCGCCTCTAATCCCTGTATACGACGCCTAATCGGATCTCGTTTCGTGTCCGGGTGAAGAATGGGTGAACGGTGGATCGGCCGACTCGACGCCGACCGGCACTCGTTTGGCCGTACTGACACCTTTCCCGATTGAGGAGTAACCGGAACGGTCAGAACGTTGTCTTGGTATGCCATGGCTTCGTCCCCGGTAGTACGGGCATAACAAGCACGACCCCGGTCCCATCCCCGGTCGTGCTTGAACACACTTCCCCGCACGCCGATCCGAGCGCGCCGAGTGATCAGTCGGTGCTGGTCCTCGCGAACCACTCGAATGCGGGTCGATTCGAGCGTCATTACGGCCCGCTGGCCGACATTACTGGTGGGACGAGGCTGCTCTGTCTGAACGGCGACGTCGACCTCGACAACGCCGAGACGACCGTCGTCCCCTCGTTCGGCCATCACTATCTCGGACTGCTAGCGTTGTCCGCGTGGGCGCTGTACGAGGGGTATCGCGGCGAGTACGACGCGGTCGTTTCCGTCTCGCTGTTTCCCTACGGCTGTCTCGCGCTGGCGCTGAAGGCCCTCTATGGCTACCCCGCCCATCTCGGTATCATCGGCATCGACCTCGATCATCACGCCGAGGCGTGGTACGGCCTCCTCCCGCGCGCGCTCTTCCATCCGTTCGACACGATCTCGGTCCCCGGTCCGACGCACGTCGAGAAACTCCGCCGACTCGGGCACGGAGACGAGCGCGTGCACGTCCTGACCAACGCCGTCGACGTCGAGACCTACATGCCGACGTCGGACGACGAGGTGGCCTATGATTACGTCTGGGTGGGTCGGTTCAGCGACGAGAAGGACCCCCTCCTGTTCGTTCGGGCGCTCGCGTCCCTGCACGAGAGCGGCGAGGAGTTCCGGGCGGCGATGCTCGGGTCCGGGCCGCTCGAACCCGAGCTGGTCGAACTCATCGAGGGATACGGCCTCTCGGAATCGATCGATCTCCCGGGCTGGGTCGACTCGCCGTTCGAGTACTACCGGCGTTCGGTGGTGTTCGTCTCGACGTCGCGTCGGGACGCGCTGCCGCTGACGCTGATCGAGGCGATGTCGTCGGGGCTGGCCTGCGTCGCCTCACCGGTCGGCTCGATCCCCGACGTCATCGATCACGGTCACAACGGCCTGTTGCTCCCCGAACGCGATCCGGAACGTATCGCCGCGACGCTGCGAGAGCTCAGCAACGACCCACGACGGATCCAGCGGCTGGCTGACCGGGCGACGGAGATCCGGCCGGAATTCTCCTACGCGCGTGCCCGCGAGGACTGGCAACGTATCCTTACTGCCCTCCGTGCCTGATATGTTATCGAACTAACTACAGCTCGATCATATCAACCAACTAACTGCTGATTCCGCCACGGCTGAATCCGACGAACCGGAATCCCCTCGCAACGACCGCTCTCCGGCAATGAGGCCTCGAAATCGATGACAGAAGTACGCATGTAATGAATAGTGTATACTCAGGTACACCAATAACGATGTATTCTATTCCAGATAGATTAAAAAAACATCCATATCGATCGCTCAGCGGTGGCAGGCCCGAGATCCGTGTAAGGGGGAGATAACAAGGGGTGGCTACGTCGACGGGTAGACATCGCTACGGGGTTCCCATCCCGGTGTATCGCTCCATGTCCATGCCCCCCATCCCGCATCCGATCGTCCCCGGAACCGCATTCGAAACCAGCGCCCTCACCCCACTGAATCGGAGGTGTACCGACGGTAGCATCGACTCCAGGGACTTGTATGCCGGCAAGCGTTGCGTCGTCGGGTCCGCTCCCGAGTGGGGTGTCCTCCCATGACGGCCCGAACGGATCCGGGCGTCGTCATGGATCGGTGCGATACCGTACTCGCCTGGGCCCGCGAGCGAGAGTACGCCGGCTGGGATCCGTACGACGCTCTCAACGCCTCGGTCCTGCCCGACAGCAACTGGCTGTTCAGGCTCTGTAGCATCCACGCCGTACAGAAGGCACCGATCAACCTTCGACCCGTCATCGACGTTCCGAAGGAGCGCAATCCGAAGGGGATCGCGCTGTTCGCGATCGCGTATCTCGATCGGTACGAGGCGACTGAGAACGACGCCCATCTCGCGGAGGCGACTCGGCTGCTTCGGTGGCTGATCGACAACACCTCCAGCGAGTTCTCGGAGCCCTGTTGGGGGTATAACTTCGACTGGCAGAACGGTCGGGAGTTCTTCCTGCCGGCCTATCACCCGTCGATCGTCGTGAGCGTCTTCTGTGGCCGAGCGTTCGTCCGCTACTACGAGGTCACGGGCAACGAGCGCGCGCTCGAGATCGCCCGTGCGGTCTGTCGGTTCCTCCGATGCGAGATCAACCAGGAGCGGATCGACGGCCACCGCGTGTACGCCTATACGCCCTACGACTCCTTCGTGGTCGTCAACGCCAACGCGCTCGCGGCGAGTTTCTTCGCGGAGGTCGCGGCCTACACCGCTGACGACGGTCTCGGGCGACGCGCCGAAGACCTGATCGAGTTCGTCTGCGCACAGCAGGTCGATGACGGCGCGTGGCACTACGCCAGCCCGCCCGAGCGTTCGCACATCTCACACGACAACTTCCACACCGGGTTCGTGGTCGACGCCCTCGACCGATACATGGCCGCCCGAACGTCGGACGAACGCGTCAAGCAAGCCTACGAACGGGGGTTGGCGTTCTATCGTGATGCCCTCTTCGAGTCGAACGGTGCTCCGAGGTTCGAACACGACACGCCATACCCGCGTGACGTCCACGCCGCCGCACAGGCGATCATCACCTTCACCCGCCCGCGTGCGGAGAGCGTCGATCTGGCCGCAGACGTTCTCGACTGGACGCTCGAGAACCTCTACGATCCGGAGGGGTACTTCTATCGCCGGTGCGGTCGGTTGCTGACTGACCGCACGCCCTACATGCGCTGGAGCCAGGGCTGGATGTCTCATGCCCTCGCGGCGTACGTCCGCAGCGCGGCCGAACAGTGGCATCCGCCGATCGAAGGACGATAAGCGAGGAATACCAATACGTTGCTCACCCCTGGTATCGGTCGTGATTCCTCGACGATCTCTCGACCGTCACGACCGCGACGAACCGGCTCGGCCGGCAACCGCCCGATCGGGAATCGAAGCGGACAAACGGCCGGAACCAGGAAACGAGAACGCGCGGACGATGGACCGAACGCGGGTCGCGTGGGTGGATCTCGCCAGCCCGTCCCACCCCTTTTTCTTTGCGGGGCTGCTCTCGGCGCTGTCGGGGCTCTCGGTCGAGTCGACGGTCCGGGAGAAGACCGAAACCGTCGCGCTCAGCCGCGAGGCGGGGTTCGACCACACCGTCATCGGTCGGGACTTCGACTCGACGACGCTTCGCAAGGCCGGGATCGGCCTTCGAACCGCCGAACTCGCGCTCAGGATGCCCTCGTGTGACGTCTCGCTGTCGGCGCGCAACGCGATGTGCGTGCTGGCCTCGCGGCTCCGTGGGGTGTCGTCGATCCACTTCACCGACAACGACATCACGGCCTACGTCGATGACCTGCCCGCCGAACGGCTGTACAACCGGGTCGAGGCGGGCGCGACCCACAGCATCGTGCCGTCCGCCTTCTGCACCGAGGAGCTGACTCGCTGGGGGATCCACCCGGACCGGATCCACACCTACGACGGCTACAAGGAGGACGTCTACGTCGCCGGGTTCGAGCCGGATCCGACGTTCACCGACTGTCTCCCGTTCGAGGAGTATCTCGTCGTCAGACCCGAGGCGCTCTCGGCTGCGTACGTCGATGAACGACGCGGCTCGATCGTCCCATCCCTCCTCGAAGAGGCCGTCGGTCGGGGATACAACGTCGTCTACTTGCCACGGGGGCGGGGCGACGAGGAGTTCGCCCGGGATTACGACGGTCGGGTGTTCGTCCCCGACGAAACGCCCGACGGTCTCGATCTGGCGTGGCACGCCGACTGCGTGCTGACCGGCTCGGGAACGATGGCGCGGGAGGCCGCCTGCATGGACAAGCCCGCCGTCTCCTTTTTCCCCGGGCCGTTGCTCTCAGTCGACCGCCGACTGCGCGAGGAGGGACGGCTCTTCCACTCGCGCGATCCCGCGGCGATCCTCGACCGCATCGATTCGTTCGACGGGGGCGACCTGAAACCGGATCGCGATCGCTCACGGCGGGTGCGTGCCGAGGTCGCGGGGATCACCGCCGATCTGATCAACGGGCTATGATCCTCCGCGATCGGTTGCGGCGGGCGATCGACGATCCGGCGGAGATCCCGGCGTTCGGCAAGCGAAAGATCGCCGAGATCACGCGACTGATCGGACAGCGACGTGCCGGCGCACTCGCGAGCTACTTCGTCACCGGGCTCACGGGTATCAGCCCCTATGATTACTACCTCCGTTACCTGCACTGGCGTGGCGATGGCTCGACGGTTCGTACGATAAACGGCAGCGAGATGGCGCTCTCGCTCGTCGACGAGGGGCTTTCCCGTGAGCTGTTCGTCTATCGCACCCGCGAGCAGACCACCGTCGAGTGCTTTGAACGCGAGCTCCGCCGGCTCCGCGAGGAGGTCGACGGCCCCGTTCGCGTCATCGAGATCGGGGCGAACATCGGCTATTTCGCGCTGAGCGAGGCGCGCACGCTCGGCGAGCGCGCGGAGATTCACGCCTTCGAGCCGGACGCACGCAACCTCCCGCTGCTCCACGAGAACGTCAGTCGTAACGGCTACGGCGATCGAGTCCGCGTCATCCCGGCGGCGGTCGGTCCGGAACCCGGACGTGCGACGCTCCGGCGCTCCTCGCACTCGAATCGGAACGTGCTCGCGCCCGACGGGGGGAACTACGCTGAGGCGCTGTCGCTCACCGGTGAGACGCGCACGGTCGACGTCTGGTCGGTCGACGCCTACTGCCGCGATCAGGGGGTCGCCCCCGAGGAGGTCAACGTGGTCCGCATGGACGTCGAGGGATACGAAACGGACATCCTCCGGGGCATGCGGTCCGTCTTGGAGGCCGACGGGCCGCTCGTGTTGTTCGTCGAGATCCATCCCCATCTCCTCAGCCAGGCGGCGTATCGATGGTTCATCACCACGTTCGACGAGCACGGTTTCGAGCTGATCGATGCGATCTCGGAAGGGATCACCGCCCGTCCCTTCGACGGCAGCCTCGGGATCGATCGAATGAGCGATCTCCTCACGGTCGATCAGAGCGGTTACAAGATCATCGCAAAGCGTCCCGCACGGTGTTAGCCTCGCTCGTCCGATCGGAGACGTCGGACCAGTCGATGTGGAAAAAACAGTAGTCCGTCCCGAGAATCGCCGACTTTCGACAGCGATCGCCGTCGTTTTTCGTCCGTGCAGTACAGCGATTCGCGGGCGACATCGATCAGACCATGCGTGAGAGCGATCGTCGGTTCGGGTCGAACCGACAGAGGCACACCTCGCATACTGCCCGTATGCGAGGGGGGCGGTACAGCGATCGGGGGTGGCACAACCATGGGGTGACTCTCCCCCACGGCAATCGTCCAGACGGATGCGACGGTGCTTGTTATCCGCGCCATATCACGTTCATCGCAGCCTACCGTCCCGCGATGACCGATCCCCGGCGGATCGTCACCGGATGTGTTCGATCGCCTTTCGTACCGTGGCGTGCAGATCCCCGAGAAACGGCCACGGGTCGTCGCGCGAACAGTAATCGAAATTCGGCTGGGCGGCGAGCGAGCGAACCACGTCGACGAGTTCGGGCCCGATCGCCGGCCGATCGCCCGGCGAATCCGCCCGCATGAGAAGGCTGCGGAGATACATCAGTTCGCCCCGTACGACGTGGCTCGCGACGCCGACCTCGTAGTCCGGCGGCTCCTCGATGGGATCGCCCATCGCGAGCCGGTAGTAGTGATAGGGAAAGTCCACACCCGCGTGGATCGCGAGCGCGAGCGAACCCCAAAAACGCGGATTGACCTCCATGAGGACGAGCGAGCCGTCGCGTGCGTCGCGCTTGAACTCGACCATCGCGGGACCGTGCCAATCGAGCGCATCGAGTACCGCCAGGCCCGCCGCTTTCAGCCCGGGGTCGTCGATGGCCTCCCGATAGACGCTTGCGCCGCCGGTGTAGTGATAGCTGCGCAGCCGTCGGTGCTGGAACGTCGCCAGCGGCGTGCCGTGCTCGAAGAGGGCGAAAAATCCCAGCTCCTCGGTTCCGGGGACGTACTCCTGGACGAGCGGTGTGTGGTGCATCGCTCCTCGAAGCGTCTCGTGGTCCGGTTCCCCCTCCTTCCCGCCCGACCGGAGTCGCACCGATGGCCGGACGAGCCGTCCCTCCGTCTGGAGCACGGAGTAGCGGGGTTTGACCACCGATGGCTCGCTCCATTCGTCCCACTCCTCGAGGTGTGCGGTCCGGGGAACGGACACGCCCGCCGCGCGCGCGGTTTCGAACAGCCGGTGGCGGTCCTGGGCGACCTCGATGGTTTCGCGTTCGGGCCACGGCGTAGCGATGTGGGGGGCGAACTCCCGGTGGCGCGTCGACAGCGTGTAGACGTCGGCCTCGCGGAGCGGTACGACGGTGAGCGTTTCCGGGCGTTTCGCGAGCGCGAGCAACGCGTCGCCGTACCCTGCGAGGTCCTCGGCGGGCGAGGGCACTTCGACCCGCCGATCGCAGTACTTCGACCTGCCGGCGGGCGACCGGTGGTCCTCGGCGACGACCACGCCGATCCCCCGATGGCCCAGCGAGCGGACCGCGGCCGTACTGCTGGGAGTGTCGATCCCCGGAACGATCGCGATCATGACTTCTCGCCCGCGATCTCCCCGGCGAGCTCGTCGACCGCGGCGATGACCTCGCCGAACACCCGCCGAAACGTCTCGGCGTCCGTCCGGTGGGGATCCGTGATCTCGAAGGCGTTCGGCTCGCCGTCTGCGTGCTCGAGCACCGGTTTGAGGTAGTACGTCTTCCACAGCGCGTCGTCGAACCGGGAGCGAAACGCGTGGTGGTTGCGTGCGTCCATGACGAACACGAGGTCGCTGCGGGCGACCTGCTCGCGCGTCACCTGCGCGGAGCGATGCTCCGAAAGGTCGACCCCGTACTCTTCCGCGGCCGATACCGCGAGTTCGGGACTCGCGCGTCCCTCCTGGTCGACGAACCCCGCTGATTCGACGTGGACGTCCTCGTGTGCGGTTCGATCTCGAAGGGAGTGCTCGGCGAGCGGACTCCGACAGATGTTGCCCGTACACAGGAAGAGCACTCGACTGTCCGGCTCGATCGCTTCCCGGATTCGCGTCGGGTCGGTGTGATGCGTTCGCAAGCCGGTACGGATCGCCAGCCGCTGGCGCTCGATTCCGAGTCGTGTGCGTCCGTCTCGGAGGTATGAAGGAAACATGACGGTGGGTTCGATCACGGGACCGACGGGCCATAGTTATCGCTTCACTACCCCGGCGGCGGTTGGGGAGTGGCCGTGA
Organism: uncultured Halobacteriales archaeon; assembly: GCA_964454105.1. Taxonomy (GTDB): domain Archaea; phylum Halobacteriota; class Halobacteria; order Halobacteriales; family Halalkalicoccaceae; genus Halalkalicoccus. The sequence goes on from CAYVQH010000007.1 coordinate 19,667, forward strand.
ACACGCGTTCCCGAATCGTGGCTGCGGGCCGTAAGACTGTGATAACGATAGCCGTCCACGGGTGATGATACGGTGGCCCCGCTGGCGTCGCCCCCTCCAGGCCAACACCCGGTGTGCGACACCGATCTCCGGACGAGCGGCTTTTTCTGGCGGCGGTACCGGCTGACACCACCCATCCTCTGGAGATCGGCCTCACCGTGCATCGTCTCACCCCGCCCGGAATTCGTCCGACGCTGGTTCGCCGCACCGGCCGATACCGTCACCGTCCGACTTCACAGGGTGGTGCGTGGCTATCGCGCGTCCTGTTCACAGAACGACAGCGCCCAGTTCGACGGATCGAGCAGATTCATACCGTTAACGCGCCAGTCGGCCCATGTTCCGCCACCGAGGTCGTGTGCGACCAGTTGCGTTTCGCTCGCGAGCCACGACAGCGGCGGTTCGGTGTCGCGATGAAAACCGACCGACTGGAGGACGGATTCGGGGATCGCTTGCCCGCCGTACGCGAGCAGATCGGCGTCGGCCGTGTCCTCGAGCAATCGCCTGACGAGCGCAGCGAACGCCGTTTTTCGTTCGTCGTTTCCGGTCCTCGGGACGCCCTCCGCCAGCGTCGTGACCGTCATCCCGTCGCTTTTCCGGGTACCGGTGACGACGGCAGCGACGGGATCGTCGCGATGCGCGACGTAGGTAGTGTATGTCCACAGGGGGTTGCGAAAGCGCCACCGGTAGAAGGCGGCGGTTCGTTCGGCGTGGATTCCCGTCGGCGGCATGGTCTCGTACAACGCGGTGAGCGTCTCGGCCGGCGCCGTCTCGTGTCGTGTGACGGTGAGTCCCGACGCGGGCGGGGGCGCAAGCCGCTCGCGCCAGTCGAGATACGCGCGGACGAGCGGCGTCGTCATCGAGACGCCGTACGCGGCCGGCCCGGTGAGGTGCCCCTCAAGGAGCGCGGCGGGGTTCTGGATCCGATAGGCGATCGGGCACCGTCCGATCACGCGCCCGCCCAACGTTCGGTATCCCGGTAACGAGAGATCGTTGGGATGATTGAAACCGAACGCGGGCTCCAGTGCGGCGTAGTACACCATCATTCGTCGGGTCATTCGGGTGAACAGCCCGCGGCGACGATGGTCCGCATGAACCATCGTGTCCCCAAACCGGATCGCACCGACGGTACGGTCGCCGATCCGCATGCGAAACGGAACACAGGGGCGCGCTCCGACCAGTTCACCGCCGTGAGTGGCGACGACGATGGGCACGTGTTCGGTCGCCGGGTTCTCGACGTACTTCCACTCGAACCACTCCTCACTACCGTCGCCGAACGTCTCGTCGTACAGCTCGACGAACGCCGCTCGATCTGCCGGTTCGAGAAACCGGATCGTGTATCGGCCCGATTCCCCCGCCACGCCGGCTGTTCGATCCATGGGGTCGATTCCCCCTGCCGGCCGATTGTTATCCGGCTCCTACGGTGAGGCGGTCGATCGGGACGAGACAGGTCGGGCTTTCGCGCCGAATGGATGGTCTGTGATCGAATAAGAACGGGATTACAAAGCCTCCACCGGCCGAGATACGTTCCGTCATGGGATCCGTCGTGATATCGATCGACGCGGAGCTAGCGTGGGGGTTTCACGACCTCCGAGTACCACCCTATCGGCGGATCAAGAGCGCCCGGGCGGCCTGGTCGCGCTTGCTTGCCACTCTCGAAGAGCACTCCCTTCCCGCGACGTGGGCGGTCGTTGGTCACCTCTTTCTCGAGGAGTGTGACGGCACCCACGAATGGCATCCCGGCTCGCCGGAGTGGTTCGAGCGCGATCCGGGCGGCACGGCGAGCGAGCGAGACCACTGGTTCGGGCCCGACCTCGTCGATGCGATACGGCGGGCAGGCCCCGACCACGAGATCGCCTGCCACAGCTTCTCACACGTCGAATTCGACTCGCCCGAGACGACCCGGGAGACGGCCGTAGCGGAGGTCGAAGCGAGCATCGAGGCGGCCACCTCGATGGACGTCTCCCTTCACTCCTTCGTCTTCCCTCGGAACGGTGTCGGCCACCGGGACGTGCTGTCGGACTACGGGTTTACGAGCTATCGCGGGGTCCGTCCCGACCGATGGTTCGACACGCTTCCGACGCCACGAATCGGCAAGCTCCTCGATGCGACGGTCGTCCGGACCGCTCCTCCCCTCGTCTCGCCGACCGTCGATGAGTACGGGCTGGTCGATCTCCCTGCCTCGCTCGATCTGTTCGGGTTCCAGGGGGTCGCCCGCTCACTGGTGAAGCCGGCTTTCGGCGATCCCATCGTCCGGCAGGCGAGGGCGGGGATCGACCGCGCGGTCGAGGAGGACGGCGTCCTTCATCTCTGGCTCCATCCTAACAACCTCCTCGAGGAGCGTGACTTCGATCGGTTGGAGACAGTGCTATCGTATCTCGCACGGCGACGCGACGCGACGTCGCTCGCCGTCGAAACGATGCGGACGGCGAGCGAACGTGCCATCCGCGATTCGTCCGTGCAGCGAGCGCCGCTAGAGTAGGTCACCGGAGGGCCGACACCGTTTCGTGGGGATCGAGCAGGCCACAGAAGACCGACAGGGCCAGCCAGACGAGGCCCCCAAGCCCGACGACGGCGAACAGGCCGACGATATCGGTGACGTACGGCCTGAAGAACACGACGACTGCGCACATTCCTAGCGTGACGAGACAGACGAGGCCGACGCTCTTGAGTAACCGACCTACCGACAGCGAGAGCTCGCGATGGATGATGTAGACGTTCACGAGCACCATGATCGTAAAGCCGATCACGGTCGAGATGGCTGCTCCGACGACGCCGATGGCGGGGATCAGAAGCAGGTTGAGGCCGAAGTTGAGGACGGCTGTCGCGCCCTTCGAGACGGCCCGTGCCCGCGCACGCCCGAGGAAATCGAGTCCGTCGTTGGTGACCTTGTCGATCGCCTGGAGGACGACGAACGCGCTCAGAACCTGCATCACGGGCGCCGCACCGACGTACTCGGCCCCGAAGATGAAGCGGATCGTCGGCTCCGCGACCAGGACGAGACCGGCCGCCGCGGGAATGTAGAAGAGGACGGTGTACTCGAAGGTTGTCTCGTAGATCCGTGCCGCCCCTGTGGTGTCGCCGCTTGCCTTGTGCTCGCCGTAGGTCGGCGCGACGGTGAAGCCGAGCGAGCTCGCGGGCGCGATGACGAAGTCCGCGATCTGTTTCGCGAGCGTGTAGTAGCCGACGGCGACCGGTGTGAGGAAGACGCCGATCAGGATCGTGTCCACGCGCTTGTACAGGACGTTCGCCCCGCCGGTCGCGGTCAGCGGTACGCTGTACTCGAGGATCCGTCGCGGGAGGTCGTGGCCGATCTCGCCTGCCCGGTCGTGGCCCTTGAGCAGTCGGTAGAGCAACACCAGTCCCGCGATACAGGCGAGCCCGTAGCCGACGACGTAGCCGAGCAACGCGCCGAACGCGCCGCCGCCGAGGGCGAGAAACAGCAGGATGAACGTGATCAGCCCGACGTTGCCGATGACTCCAATGATCGCGCTGAGCGTGATACGGTTGAAGCCCTGGAAGATGTGCGAGAGATACGACCGCAGCGTCTCGAAGGCGACGTACCCCAGCCCGAGCACGAGCAACGACGCCACCGCGGGCTCGCCAATGGCGCGGGCGATCGCCTCGTGAAACAGCGTGATCGTTCCGCCGACCAGCAGGATGCTCACCACCAGGTACAGAAGCGAGGTCCGAACGATGTGGGGCACCTGTCCGGGTTCCTTCTCGCGGTACTCGGCGACGTAGCGTGCGCCAGATTTGGCAATGCCGAACTGGCTGAAGAGGATCGCCACCCCGAACACGGAAATCGCGAGGAACAACAGCCCGTACTCGTCCGGGTCAAGAAACACCCGGGCCAACAGAACGATGACGAGTCCGTTCGCGACGACGCGGACTCCCTCCGAGACGAGCTGCGCTTTTAGCCCGCCGATGATCTCGTCCGTCAGGGCCATTCGAAGCGTAGCGATCCTCGAATACGAACGAGCGGTGTGTCTTGTATCCGCATCATCTCACTCCCGTCCCGCGATCGTGACCCGGTCGGTGCTCGCGGCCTCGCGCAACGCCTCCATCAGCCGGATCGTCCACTCCGCCTCCGAGAGGGGCACAGGCATCTCGTGGCCGCGTTCGAGGGCGTAGGCCGTGCGATCGATCTGGTACTTGTGGGGGTCGATCCGCATGCGCGGTTCCCATTCGTCGCTGAGGTTGGCCTGAGCAACGAGGCGGGCGTTTTTCGCCAGTCCCGCGAGTTGGCCGCCGGCGTACTTCAGGCTCTGTTTCACCTTGCCGGCGGTCGAGTCCTTGTAGTTGCCCTCGACCTGGTGGACGACCTGCAGGATCATGTCGATGATGAGCGAGGCCTCCTCGCCGTGGACGTGAATCATCCGATTGGCCGCACCCCCTGCGAGCATGGTCGCGCTACAGAGCGCGCCCGTCTCGGTGGTGTACTGGACCCGTGCGGAGTCGTACTGGAACCGCCCGCCATAGTCGCCGACGAGGCTGTTCATCGCACAGACGTCCGCCTCGCTGCGGGGATGGCCGCCGGCGCCGAGCGTGAGATACAGCGGGTGGGGAAGCCCCTCCTCGAACTCGCCGCCGGGGAGGTCGAACACCCACGTCCCCCTGTTGGCCTCGTCCGGTCGAGTGTGGCCGGTGTAGATCAGGTCGACCCCGCGGACCGCGCCAATCTCGCCCGAGTCGATCCGCGCGCGTGCCTCGCGCATCGCGGGGTCGAACAGGTGCTGGTGGACCGGCGAGACGGGGACGCCGTGTTCCTCCGAGAGCGCCCGTAGCTCCTCGAGTTCCGCGACCGTCTCGGTCGTGGGTTTCTCGATCAGGACGGGCACCCCGGCCGTGATCGCCTTCTCCGCGAGAGGGAGGTGGGTCTGGACCGACGTACAGATGTGGATCCAGTCGAGGTCCTCCCGTTTGAGGAGGTCGTCCATGTCGAAGTACGGTGTGGTGTCGTACCGATCCGCCGCGATGCTCGCGCGCGTCTCGTCGATGTCGCAGACGCCGACGAGGTTCGTTCGGGGGCTCCCTTTCAGCGCCGAGAGATGGCTGCTCGAAACCGCTCCTGCGCCGATCACTGCCGTGTCAACGGTCATGTCGGTCGGACCATCGAACGTTTCACGCATTGTTATAGACGGCTTACGCGGTATCAGCGCTCGGTCGGCGATTCTCGGTCACGGCGATCCGGCGGGCGTGCCGGCCGACTCGCGTTCGGCTTGGACCATGTAGAGTTCGACCTCGCCGTTCGATTGGACCTTATGAACCTCAGGTTGGGCGTCGATCGCCTCGAAGTCCTCCTCGGAGTAGCGGAGTTCGCGATACGCCTCGACCTCACGTCGTTCATCGGTTTCCGTGACGACCACGTAGCGAGGGCCATCGAAATGGGCGGGGAGCCCGTCGTGCATCGTCTCGCGGGGCACCCCTTCGCTGAACTCGCTGGTCCGCCCGCCACCCTCGATCGCGTCGACGTACCGATAGGGGCCCTGTCGCACCCCCGTGAACTGGACGTCCCCGTGCTGGTTGTCGAACGCGACGGCATGGCCGTGGAGCTGCTGTTCGGTGACGTGGGGCGACTGGTTGTAGATGTAGGGTGACGGAAAGACGACGAGCGTCGAGAGGACGAGCAGACAGGCGAACCCGCCCACGAGGATCGGTTTGACGGCTCGTGGCGAGAACCGCTCCGCGAGGGCGTTTGCCCCCACTGTGATCGCCACTGCCCCGAGGATCGTCACGAACAGCATCATCAACCCGAACACCCGGAAGTACATCTCCGAGAGCGTGCCGACGTAGTAGAAGACGAACACCGGTCCAAGCGCCGCGAGACCCGTTCCCATCGCGAGCACGAGCCTCGTGGTGTCGGGTGCGCGTTTCCGCCACCCGCCCGAGAGGGCCGCGAGGACGACCAGTGCGGTTGCGATACAGAACACCAGGCTCACGAAAAATAGCTTGAAGAACACCACTCCGAGGCTCCCGCCGATCGCGAGCAACGAACTGCTCTGGGAGGCGATCGCCTCGCCCGCCGACCCCCCACGCCGAAGGAGGAAGTCGACGACCGAGCCGATCGCCTGGGCCCCGATTCCGGTGAACAGCCCGTAGTTCGACGACCAGAAGACGAACACGCCGGCCAGGAACACCGTGTGTGCGTACAGCCTCGGGCGATCGTGAGCCGGATGCTCCGCCGTCAACACCCGATACGCGACCTGGAGGGCGCAGATCCCGACGAACGCGATGAGGACGTGTGCGGCGAGTTGCGGATGGAACATCACGCTCACGCCGACCACGAACGCCAGCAGCACGGACAACGACAGCACCGACGGATGCGATAGCGGCGTCGCCAGGAACTTGACGAGCAGGAAGACCAGCAGCGTCGAAAAGAGGATCGACTGGGACATCGTGTGGGCGTTCATATGCGTGCTCATGTTGGTGATCGGCAGAAACAGGAAGGCCGAGAACGCCCCCACGAACAGCGCGTCCCGGCCCGGGATGATCGTCCGGACCGAGAGCGGGACGAACACCAGAAAGACACAGACCAGACAGACGACCATGAGCAGGATCGCCGTCGGCGTGTCGAGTCCGGTCACGGCGGCGATGACCAGCGACAGGAGGTGGATCCCGGGGTACATCAGCCCCGTCGGATCGAGTGCACCGGTCGCGATGTCGTTGGTCCACCCGAGATGGGTCAGTGAGTCGTACAACCCGTAGAAGTAATACCCGCGGATCAGCGACAGCGAGACGACCGCGAGGAAGCTCAGTCCCCCGAGCCCGATCCCGGCGGCCTGTAGCCGGGAGGACCTGCCGTACAGCGGGAGCACGAGCGCGAGGAGGAATGCGATGGCGACGCCGACCCAGAACCCCGTTGGGGTCGCTGAATACGGCGAGACCTCGTGGCCCGTCGCGGGGTTCATGCGGGCGATCCAAACCGCGACGGCCAACACTAGATAGCCGATCGCGAGCGTTACCGTTGCCTTTCGACGTCTGATCTGAGAGGAACTATCGGTGGGTAGCATCGGGAATCTCCTGTAGGGCGTCTCGACGGGACCGACGCCGGGATTCGCCCTTGTTATCCGTCGCTTACGGCGCGTTTCCGATCGAACCGGCGCGAAGCGAACGCCGAAGGCGGGACGACGAGAAGCGTCCCCGCGTCGCGTGCCGTGTTGTACGGGTTAAGCACCACGCCACGCTCGGGAGCGACGGCGAGGTGAACGTACGCGCTCGAACGCGGGAGAAAGCCCCCCGGGTTCCAGTGCTCGCCGAGGTCGGTCCGACGACGATACGCGGCGAGGTCGTGCCACTCGGTAAAGCCCGATGCGGAGGAGGCGGCGACGACCCTCGCGGTGCCGGCGGCATCGCCCGCCGGGCTACCGGGCGGGGCGGTCGAATCGCGTCCGGGTTCGACGCCCGTCGAGAAGACGACCCAGCGCTGACCGCCGACGTCGAGCGCCGCGCTGTAGAACACCGACCCCTCGAGCGTGCAGACCGTCTCGAGGGGCGGGTCCTCCCGACCGATCTCGGTTCGATCGAGCTTCGAGACGTGGTTTTCGGCCGCGTAGACGCTGTCCATCCCCCAGAGCACTGCATCGGGGGTGAACGCCAACTCAACGGCCCGCCATCGCTGGCTGCCGCCCCCGATGACTTCGAACTCCCCGTCGCGCAGACGGCCGATCCGACACTCCGCGTCGCGGTCACCGGTCGTGATCCAGAGATCGCCGGTGTAGGGATCCGGCTGAACCGAATGCAGGTGGCGCACGTCGGGAAACTCACGGACCACCTCCCACGTCCAGCCGTCGTCGCGCGAACGAAGCAACCGCGGCGTCGTGTCGTGGCCGAGCGGGTACTCGCCGAGATAACAGTCGCCCGCGTGGCAACGAATCCCCGTCGGGAGAACGCCCTTCGGTCCGGACGACTCGGGGAGGGTTCGACGGACCGACCACGTCCGTCCCCCGTCCTCGGAGGCCAGTATCCATCGGCCGGTCGTCGCGACCAGCGCCGTCTCGGAGAGCCGTCGGACGGTGAGCGCCGAGAACGCCCCGACGACGCGCTCGAGCAGCGGTTTCCACGGTCGCGTACTCGTGAGACGATGGACGATTCGCCGGCGTCCGTCCGCCGGGTTCGGAACGCGGCCGACTCGCTCGAACGTCCCGTTCCGGCCCTCCCGGAGAAGCGTCTCCTGTGCGGTGGCGTCGATCCGTCCGTCGGTGATTCCCTCGAGTTTGACGCGCGTCATTGCCCGCGGACGGGCAGGGCGTCCGGGTCCTCACGCTTGCGAAGATACGCCGAGAGGGCGTAGGCCATCCACGCCTGGCCCCACCGCATGAGGGTGATCCGGCGCGTGTAGAACCGCTGTTTCCGGTAGTAGAACCGGCCGCTTCCGGCATAGAGGGTAGACAGCGCCCAGTCGATGATCCGCTCGACGAACTCTAGGTCGTCGAGCGCGGTGAAGACGAGAATGCCCTGTGCGACGGCGTGGATGTCCTTCGGGTACCGACGACTCTCGTCCCAGTTGGGTGAGCCGTCGGCGTTGAACAGCACGTTCCGGTAGAACGGGATCGCCCGATCGAGCGTCTCTCGATACCGATCGGAGCCGGTGGCCGTCTGGTATCGAAGGAGACACTCGATGATGAACCCGTTGTGGTGGTTGTCCATCGAGAGATGTGAGCGCTCCGGCGGATCGCGGTATTTCCACCCGCCGACCTCCGTCTGGAGGCCCGCGACGTAGTCGAGGAGCCGTTGCGCCATCTCCAGCAGTTTCTCGTCCCCGGAGTACGCGCCCAGGTCCGTGAGCATTCGTGCGCCGAGTGCCACCGCGTTGGGCGTGTAGTACTCGTCGCCGTGGGCCGGGACGTACTTCATGCGTGCGGTCCCGTCGTCGCGCTCGGTGTACTCGAGTTCGTTTCGGACGAACGCCGATGCCGTCCGGGCGATCTCGGGATATCGCCCGTCGAGCGAGGCCGACGAGAGCAGCGCCTGTACCGCATAGCTCGTCGAGACCACGTCGGGATCCTTCGGCCGACCGATCCGATCGAAGAACTGGATCCGGTGGCGGTGCCCGCCACAGAAGCCGCTGTACTGTTCGAGCCGGTTGTCGATCAGCCAGTCGAGCAGTTCGATCGCCTCCGTCTCGTAGCGCTCGTCGCCGAGGATCCGCGCGGCGTTCCGGTTGGCCATCGCGAACAGGGCGGTCCCCTTGTAGTTGCGACGCTGTTCGACCAACAGATACGGTCGGATGTTGATCGGGGCGCGCTTCGCGGACTCCTGCACCGCGAGGTTCAGCCACTTGTTCTCGACCGGTAGCGCCCGAAGGACGGCGCTGCTCATCCCGTCACAGTAATCCCATCCCCGATAGTTGCGAACACGCGAGTAGCGAAGCGTCTCCCGCAGCACGTGTGTGTCGAGCCCCGAAGACCGCGATTGCATTCCGGTAAGCGAACCGTCCTGTTGCATACTTGAACCTCGATCGGGTACCGGGATTGTTATGCCGACCGTACCGCCACACCCAGCCGAAACGTCGGACGAAAGCACGCCGTAATTACGGGTCTCGCCGCTGTAGTTGCGTCGAGCCGATGAAATACGTCTTCTTCACCAACACACCGGCCCACGTCCACCTGTACAAACACGCCGTCGAACGATTGGCACGGGCGGGCCACCGTGTCCGCGTGCTGGCCCGCGACTACGGCTGTACGATCGACCTCCTCGATTACTACGACCTCCCGTATCGCTCCTATGGGGCCTGCGGGACGACGAAGTACTCGCTCGTCCGGACCCTGCCGGGCCACTACGCGCGCGTCATCCCGTTCGTGCGACGGTTCGATCCCGACCTGCTCTTCGGAATGGGTGCGTACGCGGCCCACAGCGGGGCGCTCTCCCGCACGCCGACCGTTCTCCTGTTGGACTCGGAGCCGACCTCGCTCGATCATCTCGTCTCCCAGCCGTTCGCGAGGACGATCCTCACCCCCGACGCGTTCAGAAAGGACCTCGGATCGAACCACTACCGGTTTGCGGGCTACAAGGAGTGTGCATACCTCCATCCCGACGTGTTCGAGCCCGATCCCGCCGTCCGTGACACACTGGACGTCGGTCCCGATGAGCCGTACGCGATCCTGCGGTTCAACGCGTTCGGTTCCCATCACGACGTGAACCACTCGGGGTTCTCTCCCCGAGAACGCTACACCCTCATCGAGCGGCTCGCCGACCGAATGACGGTGTTCGTCTCGGACGAGGGCGGGGAGCTCGATCTCGAGGACACGCGGGGAGTGGCGTTCGATCTCCATCCGGCGTTGCTCCACGACGCGCTTGCGGAGGCACGGCTGCTCGTCGCGGACTCACAGACGGTCGTTACCGAGGCCGGACTGCTCGGCACCCCGGCGATCCGCTCGAACTCCTTCGTCGGCGAGGACGACATGGGCAACTTCGTCGCTCTCGAACGGGCGGGGCTGATCCACAACGTCCCCGACTTCGAGGCGGTGATCGAACTGGCCGACGAACTGATCGAGGATCCGACCGTCCCGAAGACGTTACAGCGCCGCCGCCGTACGCATCTCGCGGACAAGGTCAACCTCACGGATCTCATCGTCGAAGTCGCGGAGAACGAGGGTGATGTCGACCGTGGCGGACGAGTTTCGACCGGATCGGTCAAGCGCCGTGAGGGCCAGCGACACCGATCGTAACGGGATCCCTTTTCTTCCCGTTAGATCGCCATGAGAACGCCGATCACCGACGTGTTGCTACCGGTTACGACCTCCTGAACGAGCGCGAGGGCGAGAAACAGTATCGAGACGCAGAACGCGAGAGCCGAGAGCGAAAGGCCGATCGGTGCCGCGAGCGCGAACACGCTGAGACCGGTGGCGCCGGCGAGCAACCACCCGTAGTACTGTCGCCACGGGATCGGCGTCGTGGGACCGGTGTCGAGATACGGCGTGAGCTCGCGGATGGCCGGACCAGGTGCGATCCGGTCGGCTTGGCGGTCGTACTCGATCGCGCCCGCCTCATCGAGCAGCGGCAGGTGGGTCTGATAGAGCGAGACGTGAACGCGCCGGCGTTGCTGGCGCTCGAGTTCGCCGATTGGCACGTCGTTCTCCTCGGCCGCGATACACTCGACGAGTTCCGTCATCGAGAAGGGACGAGCGCGCCCGACCATGAGTTCGAGCGTATAGCGCCGACGCGGGTTGTAGAGGAGTTCGAACACCTCTTCCTGTTCGAGCCGGTGGTCCACTCGGACGAGCCTCCACAGCGACTCGGGCACGTGATCGAGAACCCCTCCCTCGTCCGTTAGCCGAATATCCGCGACTGAGTTACTTGCCATCTCGATACACACCATAGCTCGTTTACAGGTTGTTATACCGAGGCTACGATGGGTAGCGTGGGACTACCGGTCTCCCGTCGTCAGAGGCCGCTCATCGGAAACGAGCAAGCGACGGATAACAACGACCGCTCACTCGGATGTCGAGTCATGGGATGGGAACGCTCACCTGCCCGACGATGGGGCCCCACGGTCCGCGGTGGCCCGCCCGATCTCGGAGGTGACCATGTATAAGGGACAGACGATCGGCGTCGTCGTTCCGGCGTACAACGAGGAGGGGTTCGTCGGCGAGGTGATCGCGACGGTCCCATCGTTCGTCGACCGGGTGTACGCCATCGACGACGCCTCACACGACGGAACGTGGCAGGAGATCCGGACGGCCGCTCGCCGAGAGAACGAGAGAGTGGTCGACGCGCGCACGGTCACCAGCGGCGGGACGGCGGTCTTCGACGACCCCATCGTCGCCATGCGAAACGAGGAGAACCGGGGCGTCGGCGCCAGCATCAAGCGAGGATACGCACGGGCGCTACGCGACGGGATCGACACGGTGGCAGTGATGAACGGCGACGGACAGATGGACCCTGACATCCTCGACCGGATCGTCGATCCGGTCGTCGAGGGGCGCGTGGATTTCGCGAAGGGCAACCGGCTGTTGGCCCGGGAGTTTCACGCCAGGATGTCGCCGTGGCGGCTGTTCGGCAACGCGGTGCTCACGGTCCTGACCAAGGTCGCGAGCGGCTACTGGAGGATGATGGATCCCCAGAACGGCTACACCGCCATCTCCGCGACCGCCATCGAGGCGATCGAGTTCGAGACGCTGTACGACGACTACGGCTTCTGCAACGATCTCCTCATCGCGCTTAACGCACACGACATGCGCATCGCGGACGTGACGATGCCGGCGGTTTACGGTGAGGAATCGAGCAGCATCGTTTACTCGCGGTTCGTTCCGCGGCTCTCGGGACTGCTGTTGCGGCGGTTCCTCTGGCGGCTACATACCAAGTACTTCGTCACGGAGGTCCACCCGCTTGCCTTCCTGTACTGCCTCGGCGCGATCGCGACCGTAACCGGCACGGCTGCCATCGCGTGGACGAGACGCACCTCGCGGCGGATGTCCGGTCCACTCGGTCGGGCACTGCCATCGTCGCTGTTGTTCTTCGCCGGTCTGGTGTCGCTCGTCGTTGCAATGATCCTCGACATGCGGGCGAACGACCACCTCGAGGAGCGGTTTCACGACTGAATTCACACGATCATTCCCATGAAAGCACTCAACGTTATCGGCACGCGACCACAGTACATCAAGCTGTTCCCGGTCTGTCGAGCACTCAAGAAGAACGGTCACGAGAACGTCCTCGTCGACACCGGCCAGCACTACGACCGAACCCTCTCGGGGGTGTTCCTGGAGGAGCTCGACATTCCCGAGATCGATTACGACCTCGACGTGCGCTCGGGTTCGCACGGCAAGCAGACGGCACAGATGCTCGCGGAGATAGAGGGCATCATCGAGGCGGAAACGCCCGACGCCGTGATCGTCTACGGTGACACCAACTCGACGCTCGCGGCGGCGATCGCCACCGCGAAGCTCCCGCCGACGCTCGCCCACGTCGAGTCGGGCACGCGCAGCTACAACCGCGAGATGCCCGAGGAGCTCAACCGAGTGATGACCGACCACGTCTCGGACGTCCTGTACGCTCCGATCGAGCGGGCGGTCGAGAACCTCGAGCGCGAGGGGATCACCGACGGCGTCGTGCTGACCGGCGACGTGATGTACGACGCGATCCAGTGGG